>CAZMVY010000109.1:7128-15693 GCA_964569765.1 uncultured Planctomycetales bacterium | reverse complement strand
ACCGTCTGCTCCGCATGTACGGTCCGGCGATCGGGCTGCCGGCGAACTTCACGGTAATGGACCAGGGCGATGCGGCGGACCTGATGAACCTGATCCGCAGCGAGCTGGGGCTGGCCAGGGGCCGCAAGCGGGTTCCGCGGAAGGACACGCTCGTCGCGATCTACTCGCGCACGGTCAACGCCCGCGACCGGCTCGACCACGTGCTCGAGGTGCAGTTCCCCTGGTGCCAACCGGATCAGGAGGGGATCGCGGCGATCTTCGATCTCTACACGCAGCGCAAGCGGGAGCGGAACGTGGTTGACTACGACGACCTGCTGCTGCTCTGGAGCGCCCTGTGCAGGGCGCCGCGCATCGGCGACGCCGTGGCGGACCGGTTCGACCACATTCTCGTCGATGAATATCAGGATACGAACGCCATCCAGGCCGAGATCCTTCTCGGCATGCGGAAGAACCGCAGGAACATCATGGTCGTCGGCGACGACGCCCAGTCGATCTATTCGTTCCGGGCGGCGACGATCCGGAACATCCTCGATTTTCCGAAGCAGTACCCCGGCACCCGCATCGTGACGCTCGAGCAGAACTACCGCTCGACGCAACCGATTCTCGCCGCATCGAACGCCGTGATGGCCGGGGCGAAGGAACGATATACGAAGGAACTGTGGTCCGACCGCGCCTCCGACCGGAAGCCCGTGTTGATCACGTGTCGCGACGAGGCCGAGCAGTGCGTGGTCGTCTGCGACAACGTGATGAAACATCTGGAGCAGGGCACGCCGCTTCGCCGCCAGGGCGTGCTCTTTCGCGCGGGACACCACAGCGATCAGCTCGAAGTCGAGCTTTCCCGGAGGAAGATCCCGTTTCACAAGTACGGCGGGCTCAAGTTCATCGAGGCGGCGCACATCAAGGACATGCTGGCGTTCCTGCGGATTCTGGAGAACCCGTTTGACGAGGTGAGCTGGTTCCGCGTGCTGCAACTGCTCGACGGCGTCGGGCCGCGCTCCGCCCGGCGGATGATGGATTTGCTTGGTGTGCGGCAGGGCGCGGCGGCAGCGGCCGCGTCTCCCCTGACGCGGTTCATCGAGGAGCCGCCGCCGGCACCCGCCGCGGCGAGGGAGCAGTTCGACAAGCTCCGTAAGGCGCTGGCCGATTGTATGGGCCGAGGTGCGACGGGCGACGTGCGCCCAAAGCGAAAGGCGAAGGGACCCGGTGCCCGCGCGCCGGCGGCGCCGGTCGCCGAGGACCCGGCGGTCTCGCCGGTCGAGGACGACAGCGGGCCGGAACGGACAAACGAGCCGCCTCTGGCCGCGCAGGTCGAACGCCTCCGGCTGTTTTACGAACCGGTTTTCGAGCGTATCTACGAGAACCCGGCGATGCGCATCCGCGACATCGAGCAGTTGCAGCAGATCGCCGGCGGCTATCGCTCGCGCTCGAGTTTCATTACCGCGTTGACGCTCGACCCGCCCACCTCGACGTCGGACCTGGCGCAGCCGCCGTATCTGGAGGAGGACTACCTCGTCCTGAGTACGATCCATTCGGCCAAGGGCTGCGAGTGGGACGTTGTCCACATCATCCACGCGGCGGACGGCATGATTCCCTCGGACATGGCGGTGGGCGACGCGGCCGGTGTCGACGAGGAGCGCCGCCTGCTCTACGTCGCGATGACGCGGGCAAAGGACATGCTTTACGTCTACTTCCCGCTGCGGTACTACCACGTCCGCTTCGCGATGGGCGATCGCCACAGCTACGCACAGATTTCACGGTTCCTCGACGGCAAGGTCCGCAGGTTGTTCGAGACGCGAGTCGCCGCCGCCGCCCGCGACGACGATTCTTTCGTCGCGGCCCGTTCGATCCAGGACGTCGAGAAGTGGCTTAAGGACCTCTGGAAGAGGTAGCCAAGCCGCACGGCCGGGAAGTGCCGCGGAATTGGAGTGCCGGCCCGTGCGGGTCGGAGACCGACCCGCCATCCGGGCCTGCCGAGGCGGGTGCCCCGACGCCGTCCGTTGCGTAGAATACGGTCCGAGGCGTCGTATGCGTTGGCTTACCTTCGGCATCCTGGCGGGCATCTGCCTGATTCTCCAGACGGCGTTGGCACCGCATCTGGCCATCGCGGGCGTACGGCCGGACTGGATGTTCGTGCTGGCCGTGTTCTACGCGATGCTCGGCCCGTGGCCCGACGCGTGCATCGCCGCGTGGATCCTCGGACTGCTGATGGACCTGGAGAGCGTCAACGGCGGCGGCTACGGGCACGTCGGCCTGTACGCGTTCGCCTTCGGCGGGACGGCGTGGCTGATCCTTCAGGTCCGCGAACTGGTCTTTCCCGAGCACTGGCTTGCCCATACGGTCCTTACGTTTCTGGGCGCATTGCTCGTGCAGGCAGGGGTGGCGGCGTATCGGAGCGTGACGATGCCGTCCGGGTCGGCGATTGCGACGGGCGTCTGGCTGTACGGCCTGCTGACGGCGCTGTATACGACGTTCTGGGCCCCGTACTTTCACTGGGTGCTCATTCGCCTGCGGCGGGCCGCCGGTCTGCGAGCGGGAACCGCGCATGGGCGATTGCATGGGAGCCGGCCTTGATCCGCGTTCAGTGTCCGTATTGTCAGCGCCGGTATCGCACCGAGCTGGAGGCGTTCGGCCGTACGGCGGTGTGCACGAAGTGCTTCCAGACGTTCGAGATCGGCGTGTCCCGGCCGAAGTTCGAGTGGAAGCCCACGGACCTTGCCGAGGACTCCTGGATCGGCGTCGAGCCCCCGGAGGAGAAGCCGGAACGCAAACACTGCATTCAATGCGATGCCCCCCTTGAACCGGGTGCGGTACGTTGCCTTGCCTGCGGAGCAAACCAGGTGACCGGCCTGGCGGAGCACGCGCCGGCCCGACCGGCCGCGGAGCGGACGGCGTGGCTGTCGGCGATTCCCGTGCGGGCTATTCTGATCGGTCTTGCCGTGGCGGTCGTGCTCACGGGGGCGTACCGCCTTTTCCGGTCAATGGCGGAATCCGCCGCGCGCGTAGGCGACGACGTGGCCGACCAGACGTTGATTATTCAGGCCACCCGTCACCTTCGCGAAGGCGAGGATGCCGAGGCGTTCGCCAGGGCGTTCGGGGGCCGGGTGACGGACACGAACCTGCCGCGTTTTCTGCGCCTGCTGGCATCGGGCGAGGCGGCGGCGCGTCCGACGATCATCCGGCTGATCGGGTGCGGCCGGATCACGGACGTCGGGCCGGTGGTAAGCCTCGCCGTTGCGCAGGGGGCGGCGGAGGTCGGGCGGCAGGTGCTCGAGGCGATCGGGGTGCGGCGGCTGGTGGCGCTTGCGTCGCAGGAGGGGTCGGCGCCGCCCAGGGAGTCGGCGGCCCGCGCGTTGTGTCTGCTGTTTGATCTCAAGGCAGATGAGGAAACGCTGCGTCGCATCGCCGAGCCGGCGGATGCCTCGCGGAAGGCGGAGATGCTCAACGCGCTGTGCGGCCCGTGGCCGCAGGGAACCGGGCGCTTCCGGGTGGTGATCGACCAGACGGTGTCGCCGTTCTTTGTGACCGTCGAACAGGTCGGACGGGGGTTCTTCCTTTGCGTGGGCCGGCGCGAGTTCGGCTCGTCGCTCCGCGGGGAGCGGCGGTTCGAGATTCCGATCGACTCATGGTGCAGCGCAACGGGGACTGCGGTGGATCCCGCCGGCGTCCGGGAGCTGATGACCGGGGCGGTCACGCTCGGGCCGGTAGTCGGGGGCGAATGGGAAGGCACGGTTCGTGTGACGCCGAAGCTGTCCGTCGCGGGGCCGTTACCGGGCTTTCTGCCGTTGGCGTTACTGGAACGTGGCCGGACGGTGACGGTGCCGATTCGCCTGCAACGCAAGGCGCCGTGATCGGCGTC
Organism: uncultured Planctomycetales bacterium; assembly: GCA_964569765.1. GTDB lineage: Bacteria > Planctomycetota > Phycisphaerae > UBA1845 > PWPN01 > CAZMVY01. The sequence continues at coordinate 11,837 of CAZMVY010000109.1, read as the reverse complement.
GTCGCGCATGGACGGCACTCTGACGACTCGGCGATCGGCGCGGGTGCGTGACAATTCCCGCGGCGTTGGGTGCCATGCCCAAGTCCCCGGTTTACCGGGGCGCGGGCATGTAGAGCGCGGCCCAACCCGGGTTCATCATGCCCGCGCCCGCCTGAAGGCGAGCTTGGGCATGGCACCCGCGCGTCGTCGCGCATGGACGGCACTCTGACGACTCGGCGATCGGCGCTTCGGAGGCCCGCGGCGCGCTTGACATAACGGCACCTATGCTGTATACTAATGTGTCTTTGGGCCTGCCGCCCGCGTGTGGGCGGCCGGCGACCGGTTCGCGGGACTATAACAGGCGTAAAGCAGTGGCCAAACGGATAGGCAAAACGAGGGCCGCGGACAAGGCGACCGCCGGTAAGAGCGGCGCAGAGGCGAAGGATGTCACGGTCCGCCGGGAGCGGGCGGCATCCAAAGGGCCCACGAACCACAAGCCCAAGGCCGCACAACCGTCCAAAGCGAAGTTCGCTGCGTCCGTGCGGTCGCGCGAAGTCTCGGAAGCCCAGCTCGCGAAGAAACCGCGAGAGGGCACGGAGGAGAAGCCGGCCCGGACTCGCCTGACGCCGAAGGAGCTTGAGGAGTTTCGCGAGTTGCTCCTGGCCAAGCGGCAGGAAATCGTGCGCGACATGGGTTCGCTGACGGACGGGGCGCTGGGCGTGAACCGGCAGGACGCCGCAGGCGATCTGTCGCTCATGCCCAACCACATGGCCGATCTGGGTTCCGATAACTGGGAGCAGGAGTTCAACCTCGGACTCATGGAGAACCAGCGGCAGGTCCTGCGCGAGATTGACGAGGCCCTGGAGCGCATCGAGAACGGGACATACGGGATCTGCCTGGGCACGGGCAAACCGATCACGAAAGCGCGGCTGCGCGCGAAGCCCTGGGCGAAGTACTGCATCGAGTACGCTCGCCTTCGGGAGCGTCGCGGGCTATCTTAGTTCCTCGTGGATAACGAGTCATCCTCAGCCATGGCGGCGCGATCGGCTTCGGCCGAGGTTTCGGCTGCGCGCGATCCCTGGAGCCACTTGCGGCTCTGGCCGGTGGCCGCGCTGGGGTTGGCGGCGGATCTCTGGAGCAAGCACTGGGCGTTCACCCGCCTGCCGCCGGAGCCGGCGTCAGGGTGGGAATTGATCCCGCGGCTGGTAAGCTTCCGGCGGACGCTGAACGATGGCGCGTTGTTCGGGCTTGGCCGCGGGCTGTGGCTGGTCTTCATCGTTGCGTCGGTTCTGGCGCTGGCCTTCGTCTGGTATCTCTTTTCGCAGAGCACGCGCGACCGCCGCAGTCTCCATGTCGCACTGGGCCTGATCCTGGCCGGGGCGATGGGTAATCTGTACGACCGCGCGTTCGTCCTCGCGGACGTCGTCCGCACGGACCGGGGAAGCTTTACGGGCATCGTCTTGCGAGAGACGGGCACGTTTGTGGAGCTCGGGACGTATCCCGATCGCAAACCGCTCCGCCGGTTTGACAAGACGCAGGAGAATCTGACGATCCGGCATCAGGGCGTGGTCCGCGACTTCATCAAGGTCGAGCCGAAGTTTGGCTTCGAGCTCTGGCCGTGGGTCTTCAATGTGGCGGATGTGCTCCTGGTCGCCGGGGTCGCGTTGTTGCTGCTGAACTTCTGGTGGGAGCGGCGCGAGGCGCGCCTGCATGCCGCCGGCGCATCGGGCGAGGGTACGCCGCTCGCCGGTTCTTCCTGAGGTCCCGCCGGCCTCGACAGGTCCGATGGGCACGACCTTCACCGCTGCCGACGAACGATGGATGAGGCGAGCGCTCGCCTTGGCCGCGCGCGGCCGCGGACGGGTCGAACCCAATCCGATGGTGGGCTGCGTGATTGTGCGCGGCCGACGGCTTCTCGGCGAGGGATATCACCGCCGGTTCGGCGGTCCCCACGCCGAGGTGAACGCCCTTTCCGGCTGCAGCGGATCGCCGCGAGGGGCAACGGTCTATGTGACATTGGAGCCGTGCTGCCACACAGGCAAGACCGGCCCATGTACGGAGGCGCTGCTGGCGGCGGGTGTGGGTCGCGTCGTCGCTGCCATGCAGGACCCGTTCACGCGGGTGGCGGGCAAGGGGTTTCGGCGGCTTCGCCATGCGGGCGTGCGGGTCGATGTGGGCCTTTGTCGCGAGGAGGCAGAGGAACTGAACGCGCCGTACCTCAAGCTTCGGCGCACCGGTTTGCCATGGGTCATCCTCAAATGGGCACAGAGCCTTGACGGGCGGATCGCCACGCGGACGGGCGATTCCAGGTGGATCAGCGGGCCGGAATCCCGCCGGATCGTGCATCATCTCCGGGGACGCGTGGACGCGATTATCGTCGGGATCGGAACGGTGCTGGCGGACGATCCGCTGCTCACCTGCCGCGACGCACCGCAGAGGCGAACGGCCTGTCGCATCGTGCTGGACACGCAGTTGCGGGTCCCGTTGCGTTCGAGGCTGCTGCGGTCGGTCCAGGAGGCGCCGGTCATCGTCGCCACGAGTTTTGCGGCGGCGCGCCGGCGGGGCCGCCGACTGGACCGGTTGCGGGCGGCCGGGGTGAAGTTCCTGTTGTTCCCGACGCGCCGGGGTCGGGTGGACGCCCGCGCGCTCCTGGTCGAACTTGGACGGCAGGAGATGACCAACGTCCTGGTCGAAGGCGGCGCGGAAGTGCTCGGGACGTTTCTCGACGAACACCTGGCGGACGAGGCATACGTGTTCGTCTCGCCGCGGATCATCGGCGGACGAAGTGCGTACGGGGCGATCGGCGGGATCGGCCCCGCACGGGTCTCGGAGGCGGCCGAGGCGGAGGGTGTAACATGCCGCCGCGTCGGGAATGACCGGCTTTATCGGCTCCAGTTTCGCAGACGTCTGCTCCGGGGATGATCGGCGGGCGGCATCCTGAACGTCCGGCGGAATGGCGCGCCTGGCCCCGGGGAACAAGGCAATCGGGCGTCGGGCGGCCTGACAACCATCACGCAGGGAATCGGAGATCCTTCGATGAATCCGGACAGCATTGCCTGGTGTCCCATCGGTGTCATCCATTCGCCGTTCCCGGAACCGGCGGGGACGCCGATCCAGGGCGTCTTCGCGCCTGAAGCGGAGGGCGTCGTCGAGGTTTTCGAGGAGTTCGCCGGGGGGCTGCGCGACGTGGAGATGTTCTCGCATCTCTACCTGCTGTACGCATTCCATCGGAGCGGCCCGCCCGTCCTGAGCTGTGTCCCGTTTCTCGATACGCAGCCGCACGGCGTCTTCGCCACCCGCGCGCCCCGTCGTCCGAATGCGATCGGCCTGTCGGTTGTGCGGCTGCTCTCCCGGGAAGGAGGCGTCCTTCGCGTGGCCGGGGTGGATATGGTGGACGGCACGCCGTTGCTGGACATCAAGCCCTACGTGCCCCGGTTTGATTGCTGGCCGGAGGCGAGTGCGGGCTGGATGAAGGCGGATCCGCCCCGGTCGGGCACTGCGGTTGCCGACGGCCGGTTTGGTGTCTGATCCGGCGAAGCCGCGCCGATCTCCCGTCCGCCGCAGGCTCACGGCGACGCAGGAGGCGGCAGCCTCCGTAGCCCGGCATACCGCAGGGGTTTCCCCGGCGAACGTCGGGCAATCGGCTCCGGGTGAGCCCGTCGCGGGCCGGGGTATACGCGGGGAGAGTAGTGGGGATCATGGATGGACGTAAGGGGGCGGGGCGGTTATGATGAGAACATGGGTGAACCACACCCTTTTTACCGGCTTCGTTTTCCGTGTCCCGGCTGCGACCGGAACGTTGTAGATGAGGTTGTACGCAAGGTGTGGGAGTGTCCCGGGTGCAGGACAAAGCTCCCCGACGTGTCCCGTGAATCCAACCCGCCCCTGGCGTGGGAGCGGTTGACGGGAAAGATCGTTCGCCCGATCTGAAACGGCAGGTAACCAGAGACATGAAACGCTACAGGCCGAAATGGATGGACGTTCTCATGTGCCCGAAGGGCCACCAGGGCATCTACCTCAACGGCAAGCCGTATTGCCTGGAATGCAAGGGCCCTATTGAGGCCCGCGGCAAGGGTAAGTCGCGCAAAGAGGCGGACGCCGAGCCGCAAGACGCTGAATCGCCGGACAAGGCTTGAGCGTCGCCGGAGGCGCGAGCCGGCACGGCGGGAACGGCCATAGAGTCCGACGGGGGAAAGGCGGGGGAGCGATCAGTCCCGGCCTCGGTTGTGTCGCCGGGTTCCGCACTTCCAGCAGGCGGCGAACTGTCCTTCGATCGCCTCGCCGCACCGCGGGCAGGTCCACGGGTCGCCGCCAAGGCGCTCGCGAGCCTCGCCGGAGTCCATCTGCTGGACGATTTCCAGCGCGCGTGCCTCGTCTTCGTCGTTGACGACCCAGACCTGCGGCGTCGCCTCCGCGAACGGCACCATGCCGGCCACCTCTCCAACGTCCTGGTTGAGGACCGTGCTCTTGATGCCCGCTTCGGCGAGCAGGCCGCGGAGGATCTCGATCTCGGAGACGTCCTGCGACGAGTATACTTTTTTCATAGTTGCCGCATTCTACGCGGACCATACGTCCTGTGCCAAGCGCTGTTGTCGACACGCATTGCCGAATCGTCATCGATATTCTCCGACGTGCGCGGCAAGCCACGGAGTAGTCGCTTCTTGCGGGTTTTTCGTTGACCGGCCGTCACGGACTCGATATCGTGTATAGAGTGCCGTGTTCGGTGAAAC
>CAZMVY010000109.1:0-7028 GCA_964569765.1 uncultured Planctomycetales bacterium | reverse complement strand
TGGAGAACAACCCCGGCAAGTACAGCCGTTGCGTGGCGATCTCCGAGGATGGCGTGTGGGTCGTCGGCAACAGCAGGAAGATGGATGCCAATCTTGTCTTGTGCGACTGGCCGTTCTACTGGTCGGCGGTGACCGGGATGCAGGACATGGGCAACCCCGGCGGTGGGAACAGCTACGTTACCGCCTGCGCCTCGCTGTGGAACGGCCAGATGCTTGCCGCGGGCAACGTGGGCGGGATGGCTCGGAAGTGGTTCAACGGGAGCTGGAGCATTCTGCCCGGTCAGGGCAGCAGCGTGCGGAGCGTATACTGCATCAGCCGCGACGAGGCGACGCAGGAGACCTGGATCGGCGGCAGTTCCTATCCCGCCGAGAATGAGAAGGCATACCGCTACAGGTGGAGCAACAACTCGTACATCGATTTCTGGGGCTACTATCAGGACGTCTACGGCATCGCGCACAACGGCTGGGGCGTGGGCAAGAACAACTGGGGCAACGGCCAGACGAATCCCGACTGGCGATACGATCACCCGATCTTCATCTTCGACTGGATGTACAACTGCGCCGGGGGCGGCAACTGCGGTTGGGATCAGTTGAAACGGTTTGCCGGGTACGGGGACGATCAGTTCTACAAGGGCCGCGCCACCGCCATTGCCCCGAGCGCGAGGTGGGCCGTGGGCTACCTCACGTACAACCCCTCGGATTTGGGTCTGTATCACGCGTTCAAGTGGCAGGTGCCGGCCAATCCGCAGCCGGCCCCGGAGCCCGGACTTGTCTGGCCGAGGCCGATCGATCTGGGCGCGCTGCCGGGCGACACCATCAGCTATGCCTACTGCGTCTCGGACCACGCAACGAATCCGGTCATCGGCGGGACGAGCTACCTGCCCAGCCGGGGCGAGAAGGCCGTCTATTGGGACAACGCCGGCGTTCATGATCTCGCCGCCGTGCTCCAAAACCTGGGCGTGAGTCTGACCCGCTGGCCCGCCCTGAGCCGCATCCTGGGCATCTCCGCCAACGGCCAGGTTCTGTGCGGCTACGGGTACTACGACGACGACAACAACCCGGCTACTCCCGCGGTGCAGATGGGTTTCGTGGCGAATCTCGCGACGTGCGCCTGCCCGCCGGCCATCCTCCAGCAGCCCCTGCCGCAAAGCCTCTGCGCGGGCGGCACCGCGCAGTTCTTCGTTGACGCCGCCGGCGAAGGGACGATCGGGTACCAGTGGCAGAAGAACCAGATGAACCTGAGCGACGGCGGGCACTACGCCGGCGTTACGACGACCACGCTGACGATCTCGAACGCCGACGCCGCCGACGTCGGCAACTACCGATGCATCGTGAGCAATGCGTACGGCAGCGTGCCCTCCAGCGAAGCGCCTCTGGCGGTGGCGTCCGGCCTTCCGCCTGCGCCGACGGACGGTCTGCCGACGGCGGACGCCGCGGACCGGATCACTTGGAAATGGGCCGACGTTTCAGGCGAAACCGGCTACCGGGTGAAGGACGCGGGCGGCGTGAACAGGTCCGGCGATCTGGTGGCGGACGTGACGCAGTGGCAGGAGACCGGCTTGACCCCGAACACGCCATACGCTCGGCAGGTGTATGCCTTCAACGGCTGCGGGGAGTCGGTCGGCTCGGCCGGGCAGAGCCGCTACACGCTGGCCGCCGCCTGTACCTACGGCACCGGTACGACGTCGCCCACCGTCTACTCGGACAGGGGCCCGAGCGCCGCCGGCCTTTCCGCGAATGCGTCCGTGACGTTCACCGCCACGAATGGTTTCGGGGACGGCGCGAACAAGGTGAGCCAGTTCGGCTGCCTGTGGGACCAGACCGCCGGCGATCCGGCGAGCTGGACCGGCGAGTCGATCTGGTCCGCCGGCACTCTTGTGAAGCAGGTCGGCGCCGGCGGGAGCTGGTATCTGCACCTGCGCTCGTACAACAGCGACACTCCCAAGGCGGCAAACCCGACAGTGCTCAACCTGGGGCCGTATACGGTCGGTGCGGGCCCGATCAGTTGTCTCCAGAACCCGGGCTTCGAGAACGGGTTTGCCAGCGGGGTGGGCAACAACTGGACCAAGTACAACTACGCGGGGAACGTGACCTGCACGGACGGCACCTCGCAGGTGCGCACCGGCGCGCATTCGCAGCAGGTCTACACGCCGAATAGCGGGAGCGAGGGCGGAGTGTATCAGCGATTTGACGCCGTGGTCGGCGCGACCTACACCGTGCGCGTTTGGATGAAGGTCTCCAGCAGCAGCAACGGCTGTGCCTACCTGGGCGTCGATCCGTACGGCGGAACCGATTCGCACAGCGGGAACATCGTGTGGAACGGGTCCAACTCCACGTCGTGGGTCGCGCAGACCTGGTCGGGCCAGGCCCGGGGCAGCAAGATCACGGTCTTTCTCGACATGTCGTCCACCAACTCCTCCAGTGCGACCGGCTGGTTCGACGACGCCGAGCCCGCCTGCGGCGACGCTCCCGACGTGCCGGCGGACGGCACGCCCATCGCCCTGAGCACCGGCGCCATCCGGTGGGTCTGGACCGACGTGGTCGGTGAAACCGGCTATCGGGTGAAGGACGCCGGCGGCATCAACCTGTCGGGCGATCTGCCGGCCAACGCCACGCAGTGGGACGAAACGACCGGCATCGCGCCGAACACGCTGTACACCCGCCGCATCCATGCTTTCAACGGTTTCGGCGAGTCCGCCGGTTCCCCGGGGCAGTCACGGTATTCGCTGATCGAGACGCCGACGGGCGTGACGTTCGGGACGATCACCGCAACCAGCATCGACGTGAGCCCCGCTGGAACGCTCTCGAACCTGACGGCCGGCACCTCCGGCGTCCGCACGTCGAATACGACGGCCGGCACAAGCTCCGGCTGGGTGCAGAGCCAGGGCGTCTGGACATGCTCCGGCCTATCGCCCAACACGCCGTACACCTTCGTGGCCCGCGCGCGCAACGGCGAATCCGTGGAGACGACGGATTCGCCGGCCGCCTCCCGGTGCACGCTCTCCGTGCCGCCGGGCCCCGACAGCGTGGTGCCGAGCACTACGTCGCCGTGCGTGAACGGCCCCATCCTCTGGACGGCAGCGGGCGGTTTCGGTCCCGGAACCGTGCAGTACTATCGCTGGGCGTGGGACCAGAGCCCGACGCATGCCTGGACCGACGCCGAAACGCAGTGGTCAAGCGGGACGATTCCGACATGGCCGACCTCGATGGGCACCTGGTATCTGCACGTGAAGGGCTACAACGCCGAGGATGTCGGAAACGGCACGTACGACTACGCCGTCACCGTCACGCGGCCGGCGACCGTGATCACGCAGCAACCGCTACCGCAGACGGCGTACCTCCACGGCACGGCCCGGTTCACCGTCGCGGCGACCGGCGAAGGTTCGCTGACGTACCGGTGGCAGAAGAACGGCGTCGACCTGAGCGACGGCGGGCACTACTCTGGCACCGCTACGGACGTACTCACGATCTCGAATGCCGACAGCAGCGACGCGACGAACTATCGCTGCGTGGTCACTGGCGGTTGCGGTAGCGTTACCTCGAACGCCGTGGACCTGACGGTCGTTCCAACCGTTCAGGCGGACCTCGACGCCGACGCAGATGTGGACCTGGCGGACTTCGCTGTTTTCCAGCATTGTTTCAACGGGCCGAACCGGCCGGCGGGGCAGTCGGACTGCGGCCGCAGCGATCTCGACGGCGACAGCGACGTGGACCTGAGCGACTTCGCGGTCTTCCAAGGGTGTTTCAACGGCCCGAACCGTCCGCCACGGTGCTGACTGGAGCGGGTGTCTGCGGCGGCGGAATCCATGCGGCACGGCCGCTGCGGCCGGGCCCGGCGGCTGCACGTTCCTTTCCCGGCTCTGGAGCGGTCAGGCCCCAAGCTCCTGGAGGAGGCGAAGGTAGTTGATGGCGTCCTCGCGGGTGAGTACCCCGTGGGCGCGGCCGTCCGTCAGCACGGGAAGCTGATTCACGCCGTCGCGGTCCATGTCTACCAGGGCAGCGGCCAGCTCCGTATCGGGCCGGACCCATTTCATGTCTTCCTTGGGGATCATCGCCTCCAAGGCCGTGGTGGTAGCCCATTGTTCGCGGGGCACCGCTTTGATCCGATGCAGCGTGAGCAGACCGAGGATCTCGTCTCCTTGTCCGATCAGCAGGCTGCGCCGGCCGCCCCCGAGGACGTGCTGATCTACCAGCTCCTGCAACGTCGCATCGCCTGCCACGATCGGATCGCCCCGGTGCATGGCTTCGGAGACCTTGTGCCCGGCCAGGATGCCATCGATCTGCTGCCGCTGGAGCTGAGCATTCGCAGCGCCCTCGAGAAACCATCCGATGAAGGCAATCCAGATTCCGTTGATGAGATTGCCTGAGAGCGCCATCCACACCCCCGCGACAATGAACAGGAAGGCGAAGAATCGCCCGAGATTGGCCGCGGTAATGGTGGCCCGGCGGAAACTGCGCGTGATGCCCCAGACGATCGCCCGGAACCCCCGCCCCCCGTCCAGCGGAAAACCCGGGACGAGGTTGAAGACCGCCAGCGCCAGGTTGATGAAGGCCAGGTATTTCACCATCGCCAGCAGCGGCGCCCCAGCCGGGAAGAGAGGCTCCAGCACGTGGCAGAACACTCCCAGGACGAAGCTCACGATCGGGCCGGCGATCGCGATCCAGAACTCGGCGGAGGCACGAGGCGGTTCGGCGGCGATTTGCGCCACCCCACCGAAGATGAAAAGCGTGATGCTCCGTACCGGGATTCTGTAGTGAAGGGCGACGACGGAGTGCCCAAGTTCGTGCAGCAGCACGCTGACGAAGAACAGGATCGCCGTGAGTGCCCCGATGATCCAGTATTGAAGAGGCGCTCGTGCCGCAAACTCCGCCGGGTAGTACCCGACGGCCAGCGTCCAGGTGATGAGGAGGAAGATCAGGAACCAGGAGGGATCCAGACCGATCGGTATGCCCAGAATCCTTCCCAGGGGTATTGTATAGCGATTCATAGCGGCTTCCTTTCGCACGATAATAGACGGGCGCAACCCGCAGACCAGCCACGCGTATGAACAGATGTTTTCCTGCCGCCGGCATCGGCAGGGGGCGGGACCGGCGATCAGGACCGTGGCGGGCCGGCCGCCGCGGGCTCTTCCGCCAGGAGTTGCTCAAACGCCTTTCGGTCGAGCGTCTCCCGAGTCAGCAGTTCCTTTGCGATCCGCTCGAGCTTGTCCCGGTGCTCGGTCAGGATCGACTTGGCTTCGGCGTAGGCGCGGTCGAGCAGCGCCTTGACCTCGCGGTCGATGGTTTCGGCGGTGTGCTCGCTGCAATCTGGTCGCAACAGGCCGTCCGTCGGTGCCGACAGAAACGGATTCCGCCGCTGCCCGCAATGAAGGAGCCCCACGGAGTCGCTCATCCCGAACATGCACACCATCTGCCGTGCCAGGGCCGTGGCCTTTTCCAGATCGTTCTCCGCGCCGGTGGTGACTTCGCCGTATACGACTTCCTCCGCCGCCCGCCCGCCCAGCAGGCCCTTGATCTGATCGAGGAGTGCAGCGCGGCTCATCAGAAAGCGGTCGTCCGTCGGCAGGTGCATCGTGTACCCGAGGGCGGCCCGCCCGCGCGGGACGATGCTGATCTTGTGGAGCGGATCCGCGTGCGGGCTGAAGGCGGCCACGAGGGCATGCCCGACTTCGTGATACGCGACGCGGCGTTTTTCGTCGTCGCTGAGCCGCCGGCTTCTGCGCTCCGGTCCGGCCACGACCTTCTCTACGGCATCTTCCAGATCTTTCTGCGTGATCTGCTTCGATCCCCGTCGGGCCGCCAGCAGCGCGGCTTCGTTGATCGCATTTGCCAGGTCGGCGCCCGAGAACCCGGGCGTCGATTGCGCGATCCTGCGGAGGTCCGCGTCCGGTGCCAGGGGCTTGCCCCGCGCGTGCACGTGCAGGATGGCCTCGCGGCCGTCAACATCGGGCGAATCGACGAGTACCTGGCGGTCGAACCGGCCGGGCCGCAGCAGCGCGCGGTCCAGCACCTCCGGCCGGTTGGTGGCGGCGAGGATGATCACCCCCGCGTTTGCTTCAAAGCCATCCATCTGCACGAGAAGCGCATCGAGTGTCTGTTCGCGCTCGTCGTTGACCGGGCCCAGGTGCACGCCGCGCTGGCCGCCGATGGCGTCCAGCTCGTCGATGAAGATGATACACGGAGCGTGGCTCTTGGCCTGTTCAAACAGGTCCCGCACGCGGGCGGCGCCGACGCCCACGAACATCTCGACGAAGTCGCTGCCACTGATCGAGAAGAAAGGCACGCCGGCCTCCCCCGCCACCGCCCGGGCGAGCAGGGTCTTGCCGGTCCCCGGCGGACCCACGAGGAGCACGCCCCTGGGGATCTCCGCGCCGAGGGCCTTGTAGCGGTCGGGCTTCTTGAGGAAATCGACGACCTCCTGGAGGTCCGCCTTGGCCTCCTCGCAGCCGGCCACGTCCGCGAACGTGACGCCAGTGGCCTTGTCGGCCACCAGCTTGGCCCGGTGCTTGCCGAAGCCGAAGACGGATGACGCGGCTCCACCCATGCGGCGGCTGAGAAACGTCCACAGCAGCACCATCGCGCCGATCGGAAGGACCCACGCCCAGAGGAACTGAGACAGGAAGCCCGGGTGAACGCCCACAAACTCGACGTGCGCCGCCTCCAGGTCGGCCACAAGCTTCGGATCGTCCACCCGAACCGTGCGAAAGATGTACGGCTTCCCAGGGGAGGACTCCTTCCCGGCGGCTTGCGTGGTGGTCGGATGGGTCGCCGCGGCCCGGTCCGCGGTTGCGGGAGCTGCAGGTCGCGGTACGACCTTTCCCGTGATGACGTCCTGCTCGATCTTGCACTCGGCGACTTGCCCGCGCGCCAGGAGATTCTTGAACTCGCTGTACGGTATGGTTTGCACCGTCGCCTGCTGGACGCCCTCCTGCCACATCCAGAGCAGAATGAGCGCCATGACAAGGTACGTCAGGATCAGACCCCAGTTCGGCGCCTTTTGGGGCGGTTTGCGGGGGGGCTTCGTCGAC
>CAZMVY010000108.1:1654-15707 GCA_964569765.1 uncultured Planctomycetales bacterium | reverse complement strand
CGCATAGAAAACGTTGTACAGCACGACCCATCCGTATGCGCAGAGGCCCCACAGCAACGCGATGCGGATGTCCGCATGCGATGAAAGGCGACCGGGCCACAGGCCGCAGACGCTGAACACGAGTGTTGTCAGCACGATTGCGCCGGACCAGATGACGAGTCGTACGGTTGCGTCGAGCAGGAGCAAGCCCTGGATTGCCGGCCGGGTATCCGCGGCAAGGCGTGCGCGGCGCTTCGCGGTCGCAGCGTCCGGCGGTCTTGCGGAAAGGTCTGAGTTGTCCACCATTCGGCCTCCTCGCGTTCCTGAGCTCTATCCGGCGACAGCCCCGGCAATGCCGGCGAGGCCCTCGCGTCGGTACCACTCTGCCGTGCGGCGCAGGCCCTCTGCGAAGGTGACCGTGGGCCCCCAGCCGAGTTCGGCGCGGATGGTCGTCGTATCGAGGACTTGATCGATTCCGACGTAATCGATCATCGCCCGATGAATCGCCGGTTCGCGGCCGGTCAGGCGGGCTACACTTTCGGCGAGGCACGCGGCCAGCCGCGCAACTCGACGGCTTACCCTGCGCCCCACGGGTGGCAGCCCGAACGCCGCCGCAAGCCCGTTGACGAAATCCCGTTGTGTCACCTCCTCCCCGCTCGCGACGTCGTAAATCCTGCCGCGCGCCCGTAGGTGGACCCCGCCCAGCATAACCGCCCGGGCGGCGTCCTCAACGTACAGCGTTGCGATGCGATTGCGGCCGTCGCCGATCAGGCGGAGCCACCCCCCCTGCCCGAGTGCGGTGAAGTAGCGTGCCCAGGACCGGCTGCCCGGCCCGTACAGTACGCCCAACCGCAGGATGGTCCAGGGGCAACCCGCACGGTCGCATTGCTCTCTGACGATGGCTTCCGCAGCCAGTTTCGCCCGGCTGTACAGGTCGTAACGTGCCGGGCAGACCGCAGGACGCCCCCCCGCCGCCTTGCCGCCCAGATACACCCCGCCGGAGCTGACGTACACGAACCGCGCGGGCCCTTGCCGCAGCGCCGCATCGAGCAGGCGTCGCGTCCCCTCGACGGTCGTTTCGCGAAACTCGGACCATCGCCCCCGAACGTCCACGCGGGCCGCCGCGTGAAACACCACGTCGCCCGGACGGACCAGGCCGTCGCAGCCGCCGGCCACGGTCAGGTCGCCCAGGTGCGGCGCTGCTCCCAGCGACCGCACGCGCTCTACGTCGGCCGGCCGCCGCACCAGAGCTCGCACCGACTCCGCCTCCCTGACCATCAGCCGCACGAGAACCTGGCCCAAAAAGCCTGTGCCGCCGGTTACGGCCGCATTCATACCGCTTCCCCTCGCGGGCGCCGCGGGATCCATCTCGGCACATGCGATACGTATCGCTCGTAGCTCGCCCCGAAACGCTTTCGCAACAGGGGCTCCTCCAGCCAGACGACCTGGATATGCGCCAGCGGTATGGCCAATAGGAACAGCAGGAAGATACCTGCGGAGGAGAAGACCAGCGACTCGCCCAGGAGCATGAGGACCAGGCTGCCGGCGATCGGGTTGCGCACCCAGCGGTAGGGTCCGCTGGCCACGAACTCCCGTGGCGGGTCAAACTCGACGTAGGCGCCACGGCCGTTGCGCGTCAGCCACCAGGACGAGCGGACGTATACGAAGAGCGAGGCGACGAAGATCGCCACGCCGAGCCACCGAAACGCGCCGATTTCGAGAGGGTGCGCCAGAATCCGTTCCGCCGCACGGTGGAACAGCCACGGCAGAACTAGCAGGACCACGGCCAGAAATGAGACGCCGTACGCAATCATTCGCGCGGCGAGCGGGATGCGCCGCAATCCCCGCCGCAGCGAGCAGGTTGTCTCCGCGCGCGGCACATCCGCGGTTTCCTGGCCTGCGCCTGGCATGGATTGTGTCACCACCGCACGGCAAAGCCGGCCGACATCCACTTGCTCGACTCGACCGAATGGACGAGCAGGATCTGGCCCGGCTGCATTTCGTCCGAACGTACCATTTCGTCGAAGTGCAGCAGGAGCGACGTCCCGCCGCAGTAGCCCGTGTCGCGAGCGCGGAACTTTACCTGATCCCGGCTGATCTTGAAGTACTCGGTGAAGCGCCCGACATTGTCCTCGTATAGCTGCCTCGACGGTATGGAAGGCACAATAGCGTCGATCTTCGAAGGATCGAGGCCGAGGCTCTTGACCATCTGCACGACGCCCTCGAAGAGCAGCCGACCTGCATCCCGGCTGACTGCGGTGAAATCCTGGTCGAGGTGATGGGAGCCCCGTTCGAAGACGCCCGGAATCTGCCCGTCGGCGTCCATCAGGTCTCCGACGCCGCCGCCCGCCGTCATGCCGGCCTCCCGCGTGCCGCCGACGGACTCCACATATGTGCCCAGCAGCTCGTGCCGTATGGGTCTGTCGTCGTCCACGGCCTGTAGCAGCACGGCGCCGCTTCCGTCGGCGAGGATGTACCGCAGGGCCGCCTGAGTTTTCGTCATGCGCGGCTGATTGAAGTAGCAGCTTCGCAGGTAGACGCTCGATAGCTGCGCGTACGTGACCAGGGCCGTCCTGTACCGCCCCAGCCGCAGGGCGTCGAAGGCGATCTGCATGCACTTGCCCACGCCCGAACAGTTCGAGTGGATTTCCATTTCGGCGCAGGTCTCGATCCCCAGCCGCTCCTGCAGAAGCGTGCTCGTCGGCGGCGTGGACTGGTCGTAGTTGGGGCTTGACAGCAGCAGGAGATCCACGTCGTCCGGCCTCAAGCCGGCCAGGTCGAGCGCCCGGCGCGCCGCCTCCTCCGCCAGGGATGCCACCGAATGCGTCAGCCGATGCGTTTGAGGATCAATCGCGAAGTGGCGGTACTCCACGCCGCTGGAACCCAACATGCGCGTGCCGACGTTCTTGATGAACGACTGCACGTTCGCCGGTGCCTCCGTCAGCGGGCCCAGGATCTCATCGATCCGACTGTTTGGAATCGGCTCGCCCGGAAGGAACGAACCCGTACCGATCACCGACACCCGTCGAAGCTTGTTGCTCACATGCCTCCTCTTTCTCTTACGGGCCTGCTATACTACGGCCCGCCCGTGCCGCGCCCGGTTACAAGCCCGCTATCGTGTCGCAAGGTGGTCGGGCTGTCAACTGGCGAGGACCGGGGCGCGGCGGGAGGCGGGGGTTCTTGCAGAGGCTTTCGGCACCGGAAAGATTATGCGCACATGGTTGGTTCGACTGGTGGCGGTTGCGATTCTGGTCGGAGCCGCCTGGGGCTTCTGGCGATACCTCCGCCCGACGGAGGAAATGGAGATCCGCACGGCCACCCTGACCCGCGGCGACCTGTGTCTGACCGTTACGGCGACCGGACACCTGGCCCCCACCACCGAGGTGCTCGTCGGATGTGAGGTATCCGGTACGGTGGGCGAGGTGATGGTCGACCACAACGACCGGGTGCGCCGCAACCAGGTCATCGCCCGCCTCAAGCCGGAGTCCTATCAGGCGGAATATGAGCAGGCCAGGGCCGATCTGGCCCGGGCCAAGGCGCAGGTTCGTCAACTTGAGGTCCAGGAGAGGGAGGCGAAGCGCCAGTTCGATCGCGTGGCCAACCTCCGGAAGACCGGTGCTGCCAGCGACCAGGAATACGATGCGCTCCTTGCGGAGTACGACGCCGCCAAAGCCAGCTCCGAGGCGGGTCGGGCCGCCGTCCAGGGGGCCGAGGGGCGGCTGGAGCTCGCCAGGTACCGCCTCGACCGGACGGTGATCACCTCCCCGATCGACGGAATCGTTCTCGACCGCCGCGTGGATGTCGGTCAGACCGTCGTGGCCGCGCTCCAGGCGCCGACGATGTTCGTGCTCGCGGAGGACCTGACTCACATGCGACTGCTCGCCGACGTCAGCGAAGGCGACGTTGGCTACATCTGCCCCGGCCAGGTCGCCACGTTCACCGTGAACACCTACCGCGACCGTACGTTTGAAGGACGCGTCCGGCAGATCCGCAATCAGCCGACCTCAGCCGGAAACGTGGTCACGTATACCGTCGTAATCGACGTCGCCAACCGCGACCTCCTGCTGCGGCCGGGCATGCCGGCGGACGTCACTATCGAGATCGTTCGCCGGACGGACGTACCGACGATTACGAACGCTGCGCTTCGCTTCCGGCCCCCGATGCGGCCGGACGAGGTCCGCCGAATGCTGGAGGAAGTGAAGTGGCCCGATCCGCCGAAGCCGCTCGAGGTCCTGGCAGCGATCGCCTCCCGCCCGGCCGATGCCGGATTCGTTCCACCCCCGATAGAACCCGTGAAGGCGACATTGTGGACCTTCGCAGCGGGCCGGTGGCGGCCCGTGCCCGTGTGGACGCTCTTTACCGACAACCGCGACACAGCCATCGCGACCGGTCCCGACGTAACCGATGCCACCGAGTTCGTCACCGAGGTTCGCAGGCATGAAGGTTCCGGAAGCGCCCTGCAACGCGCAATCATGCTTGCCCGCCCGGAGAACCGGAAACTCTAACGTTTTCATACATGAGCCACGTCATCGAACTGCGCGAGATTCGAAAGACCTATGATATGGGCGTCGTGCGCGTGGAGGCCCTGCGTGGCATCAGCCTGACGATTGCGGCGGGCGAGTTCACTGCCATCATGGGAGCCAGCGGCTCCGGCAAGAGCACACTGCTGAATATCCTCGGCTGTCTCGATCAGGCCACGGCGGGCACGTTCCTGCTTGACGGTCAGGCGGTGGAGCGGCTGCCGGAGCACGAGTTGGCCCGCTGCCGGCGCACGAAGCTCGGTTTCGTCTTTCAGAGCTTCAACCTTCTTCCGCGCAGCACGGCCATCGAGAACGTTGAGCTGCCGATGGTCTATCTGGGTATTCCGCGCCGGGAGCGTGCTCGACGGGCATGTGCCGCTCTGGAGATGGTCGGACTGGGGGATCGCATGGATCACATGCCATACCAGCTTTCCGGGGGACAGCAGCAGCGCGTGGCGCTGGCCCGGGCGCGGGTCCCGCGCCCCCGCGTTCTGCTGGCCGACGAGCCGACCGGCAACCTGGACTCGCGAACGAGTGAAGAAATGCTCGAACTGCTTGTCAACCTTCACCGCGAGGAGCAGCTCACCATGACGCTTGTGACGCATGACCCCGACATCGCCGAATACGCGCAGCGGGTCGTGATCCTGCACGACGGGCTGGTCGTGTACGATCAGCCGTCGCCTGCGCAGGGCGGCCCCCCCATTCCGCGTATCAAATCCGTTTCCGCGGCAGGCGGGCGGACCTCATTGCCGGGAAACCGCTGACGATGGAAACCACGCTTTTCATCGAGAGCGTCCGCATCGCCTTCCGCGAGATGCGCCGGCACCGCACCCGGAGCGTGCTGACAATGCTCGGGGTCATCATGGGCGTCGCCGCGATTATTATGGTCGTTTCCGTCAGCCAGGGCGCCAAACGCCAGATCCAGGGCCAGATCGCCAATCTCGGGACCAACATGATCGTGATCCTCCCGGAATCGACGACCCAGGGCGGCGTGCGCGGCGGCACCGGCTCCGGCTCCAGCCTGACGATGGCGGATGTCGAGGCGATCGGCAAGGAGTGTTCGGCCGTTGCCCTGGCCTCCGCCGTCACGCGCATGGGCTGTCAGGCAGTCAGCGAACTCGCCAACTGGTCCGTCCAGGTCACCGGCGCAGACCCGAACTACACGGAGGTCCGTTCCTGGAAGATCGACCGGGGCCGGGCAATCGAGCCGCGCGACGTGGACGCCGCCGCGAAGGTCTGCCTCATCGGCCGGACGACCGCCGAGCAGCTCTTTGGCCGGGACGATCCCATCCGACGCCGCATCCGCGTGAAGGGCACGCCGATGGAAGTCGTCGGCCTGCTTGCCGAAAAGGGCCAGAGCCCGCTCGGCGAGGACCAGGATGACACGATCGTCGTGCCGATCACGACGTACTTCCGCTACCTCAGCGGCGGCGACCGGCCCAACGCCATCATCGCCTCGGCCGCGAGCGAACAGGAGATCGACCTCGCTCTCCGCCAGATCGCGAACCTCCTGCGGCAGCGGCATCAGCTTCGCGAGGGCGATGTGGACGACTTCACCGCCAAGTCCCTTGCGGAGGCGGCCCGGACCGCCGAGAGCAGTGCGAACGTAATGACGACGCTGCTGGTGAGCATCGCCAGCATCAGCCTGCTCGTCGGCGGCGTCGGCATCATGAACATCATGCTTGTGACGGTAATGGAACGGACGCGCGAGATCGGCATCCGTATGGCCGTCGGCGCGACGCGGCAGATGATCCTGCAGCAGTTCATGATGGAGGCGGCCACCTTGGCGGGCATCGGCGGGTTGTTCGGCATCGTCTTCGGGCTGATCGGCACCGAAATTGTCACACGCCTGACGGCGTGGCCGGCCATCATCTCTCCGCTTCTGCTGATTGCCCCGCCGGTATTCGCCGTCCTGATCGGAATGATCTTCGGCCTGCTCCCCGCCCGCCGTGCCGCGCGGATGAATCCGGTCGAATCCCTGCGGCACGAGTAGCGCGCGAGCACAGGCGGGAAGAGCTTCGGAACAATTGCCCTTATGTGCGATCCCGGCGGTGTGTTCCTGTCCTGGCAGTGCGGACGGGCAGGCAATGCGCACGAAAGGCACCGCGCACGCAACGGCAGCCTGCATCCGGTGCCTGCCGGTCGCGTGGGACAAGCAGGCGGCGACCGAACCGTTACGGCACGAGAAACGAATCCGTCTTCGACTTCGGAAGCTCCGTGCCGACGTACCGCGTCAGCGTGCCGGCGCGATAGATGTGGTCGCCGTCGACCCCTACCGTCGGCTGCGTAACCCAGCCCACCCGGCCGTTGACGTGCAGCACGTTTTGCCCGCCGTTCACATCGTGTGCGTTCGAGTTGTCCGGCTCAAACGGGTTGAGGTTCCGGTTGACATAACCGCTGAAGTACGGGTTCGCGTCCGCCACGTACGCCATGCGGGGATTGAGCTCTTCGACCGGCGAGGGATCCTCGACATTGCCGTTCTGGATGCTGTAATTGCAGTTTGCCGGCTCGGCGAAGTCCGTCGCTCTCCGGTAGTTGTCCATGATCATCGGCACGCCATTGCCCCGACCCGGGCAGAGGAAGATCCGCGGGTTCTGCACGTAGCCGTCCTTCAGCAGCAGGTAGATATGCCGCGTATTGCTGGCCCGGGGGACGCCGGGAATCCGTACCGGCAGCCACGAGCCGCCGGGAATCGCCCCGGCAGACGGCAGGTAGCCGCTGTTGGCCTGTGCGTAGGCGCCGAGGCCTGCGTAGATCTGCTGCATGTTCGCCGCGCAGTGATTCCGCTTGCTGATCGATTGCGCCTTGTAGTACCCGGGAACGAAAATGCCCACGAACAACACGATGCACGCCGCGATCGTGATGAGTTCCCGCAGACTCAGGATCGGGCTTCCCGTCAGCGCCCGCTCCGTACCGTTCGGCAGCGATTCCGTGCCGGCATCCGCTCCGGGGAAGGGAATGAGCGCTTCGGATTCGGCGATCCGGTTCAGAACCCGTCCCACCAGGTCGCCCGGCGCTACTGGGGCCGGCTACGCCTCCAGCGCGGTGAGCAGCCGGCGACACCCCTAGCTCTGGGCCAGCAACTCGGGCGATGCCGCGATGGCCGCCCGCTGCACCGCCGCATCTTCCGCCGACAGCTTGTCCAGATGGAGATCAATCAGGGAACCGAAACGATCCGCAGATTCACTCATGGCACGTCCTGTCCTCGAGCGAACGTCACACTCTCTCCTTCATCGCCGCCCGATACTCCCGCGCGAAACATGCGACGGCCGCATGCAGGCGGCTCTTCACCGTTCCCAGGGGAATGCCGAGGATCTCGGCCATGTCCCTGTAGGGAAACCGGTGATAGTAACCGAGCACCAGAACTTCCCGCAGGTGCTCGGGCATCCCGTCGATGATCTGCTCGACCAGCCGCCGCCGCTCGTCCTCTACAAGGGCGGTCTCGGGGGCAGTGGACACATCCGCGAGGAAGTCCAGGAACCTCTGCCCCTGCTCGTCGTCAGCCGAGCCGACAAACGCATCCAGCGGCACCTCCGGCCGGCGGGAACGGCCTCGCAGGAAGTCGCGGGCCTTGTTGGCGGCGATCGTGAACAGCCACGGCTTGAACCGGCGCTGCCGATCAAACTGGGCCGCCGACAGGTGTACCTGGAGGAACGTCTCCTGAACGATGTCCTCCGCACTGGCTGCGTTACCGATGAACCGCGCCAGAAACTGGAAGAGCTCCTCGCTGTGCCGCCTGACCAGCAATTCGAATCGGTCCGTCTTGCCGGCCAGGTACTCGGCCAACAACCGCTCGTCGCTTGGCGCGTTCACCGCTCCGGGATTCCTTACGACAGTGACAACAGAGAGTTCGCAGAGATCGTACTCACAGCAGCCATGATAGCGGCGCCGCGGAGCCGGTCAATCCGGCCTTGACAGAATACCGGACCTGAACTACGGCTTACACCGAAGGTTATGCGTCCGCGGTGCCGGCGGGAGGCCGGATTATCATATCCGGGGGGCACCGGAGGCCGCTTTGCTCCGTGCCCTTGCTCGCGGTAGGCTGGAGGACATTGAAGCCAGGCCGCGGCGGAAAGCGGCCCGCATCGCGTGTGAGCCATGCAGCCTGAACACCGACAACTGCCGCAACGAACCATGTCGGCGCTGATTGAGGCGTCTGCCGCGATCAACGCCTCGCTCGATCTGCAACGCACGCTCGAGGCGATTGCCCGCAGCGCCGCAATGGTCATGCAGGCGGAAGCCAGCAGCGTGCTGCTGCTGGACCGCCGGCGAAACAAGCTCGTATTCAAGGCCGCCATCGGCGACCGTGGCGACGCCCTGCTCGGCGAGGAGTTCGACGCCAACCTCGGCATCGCCGGAAAGGTCGCGGCGACCGGCCGACCGGCCCTGGTGACCGACGTGCAGCGCGATAAGGCCTTCTTCAAGGGCATCGACGACAAGAGCAGCTTCACCACGCGCGGCCTGATCGCGGCGCCGCTCGTGCACAATAACGAGATTATCGGCGTGGTGGAGGTGCTCAACAAGATCGCGCAGGAGAACTTCACGGAGGAAGACCTCGAGCTGCTCCAGATCTTCGCGAACCTCGCGGCCAACGGTGCCGTAAACGCCCAGACGCACGAACGGCTGCGGATGGAGTATCGCGGCCTGCGCGAGACGGTGCGGCTGACCGACGTAATCATCGGGCAGAGTCAGGCCCTGCGGCAGTGTCTCGAACTCTGCGGGCGCGTGGCCGGCAGCAATGCTACCGTCCTGCTGCTCGGAGACACGGGAACCGGCAAGGAACTCATGGCGCGCCACATTCACGCGAACTCGCCGCGGCGCGACAAGCCCTTCATCGCCATCAACTGCGCGGCCCTGCCGGAGACGCTGCTCGAAAGCGAGCTCTTCGGCCACGAGAAGGGCGCGTTTACAGGTGCCATCGCGCAGAAAATCGGACGCTTTGAGCTGGCTGACAACGGTACGCTCTTCCTCGATGAGATCGGCGACATCAGCCCGTCCACGCAGATCAAGCTGCTGCGGGTGCTTCAGGAACGCGAGTTCGTGCGGGTCGGCGGGACGCGGACGGTCTCCTGCGACGTGCGAATCATCGCTGCTACGAACCGCAACCTCCGCGACGCGATGGAAAAGGGTCAGTTCCGGGAGGATCTCTACTACCGGCTGAACGTCTTCCCGATCCACTTGCCGCCGCTGCGGGACCGCCGCGAGGATATCCCTGCCCTCGTCGAGCACTTCGTCCGGCGGGCGGCCACGGAGCTTGGCCTCTCGGCGCCGGAGATCGACGGGGATGCGATGGCGCTCCTGGCCGGGTATGACTGGCCCGGTAACATCCGCGAATTGCAGAACGTGATCGAGCGGGCGGTGCTTCTTTCCGACGGGCTGCGGCTCCTGCCGGCGCATCTTCCCCGCGAGGTTACCGGCGGAGCCGACGAAACGAGCAAAGCCCGGAGCGAGTCCGGCCTCTGGGGCTACGAGAAGGCGCTCATCGTCAAAGCCCTCAAGGAAAACAACTGGAACCAGTCGAAGGCCGCCCGCGCCCTGGGAATCTCCCGCGACAACCTCCGGTATCGCATCAAGAAGTTCAACATCGAAAAGCCCACGTGAACCCGTCCGCGGAGATGATCCCCGACCGATCCGAGTTTCGGCCCCGAGAATGGCGCCTCGTCCAGCGCCTCCGCACGCCGCAACAGGTCCAGCGTTTCCTGAAGACTCTCCCGTACAACCGGGAGACCCGAGGTGACACGTTGCGAACATTCCGCGGCGTGCTCCGGCACCGAACGGCCCACTGCCTCGAGGCGGCACTGACCGCGGCAACGATCCTCGAACAGCACGGCTACCCGCCGCTGCTGCTCGATCTGGCGTCCTCCGACCGGCTCGACCACGTGCTCTTCCTGTTCGAACACAAGGGGCGGTTCGGCACGGTCGGCCGCTCGCGTTTTCCGGGCCTGCACGGACGCAAGCCGGTGTTCTCCTCCGTCGAAGCTCTGGTGAAGGACTACGTGGAACCGTTCGTGGACTTCACGGGGCGCCTCGTGGCGTATGCCGTGGCGGACCTGCGAAACGTCAGCAGAGTGGACTGGCGATTCTCAAAGCGGAACGTCTGGGCGGTCGAACGCTATCTGATACACATCCGCCACCGCCGCATCGCCACCCCCGAGACGTTGTATCGCCGGTATCTCGAACGATACCGCCGATACAAGCAGCGGTATCCGGATCGCGAACCGGCGTACTATCGTCATAAGAAACGCTGGCTGTAATCTGGACGCAGCATCGTACATCCCGGCGGCCCGCGCGGCCGCCACAGTCTCCGCACCCCTGCCGACTCACAGGCATGTGGCCTTCGGCGGCCGGTTTGGCCCGTTGAAACAGGCCTGGAACAACGCGAAATCGGCGAGATCTACATCTCCGTCCGGCTCGAAATCAGCATTCTCGCAGCCGAGCTTCTTGGGCGACCGGTTCGGCCCGTTGAAACAGGCCTGAAAACCGGCGAAGTCCGCGAGGTCCACGTCACCGTCTTCATCCAGGTCGCCGGCGACGCTGATCTTGCGCAACCATAGAATGGCTTCGTCGCGCCCGGTGTCGAGATTGAAAGCCCACCCGACGATCCAGAGCCTGTTGCGGAAGACATCAACGCCCCACGCTTGGGACCTACAGTATTGCGGCGGCAACAGTGCGTGCAGATCGACCCAGCTCTCCGCCGTGCCGTGCCACAGGCTCGCCCGCGGCATAGCGACGGTTTGCGTAATCGCTCCAACCTGCCACCCGCTCGAAACCCCGAAGGCGTAGGACTCCGCATCGAGGGGCACCGCAGCAGGATGAAGGTCTATCGCGCTTTCCGCGGTTCCCAGCCACAGGCAGGCGTGAATCACGTCCCATACGCCGCCCAAGGTCACCGTTACCGTGCCGACCTGCTCGGCGCCCGAGATCGCATACCCCCATGACCGGATCGCCCAAGGCGGGTTCAGGTCAACCCAGCTCCCCGCCGTGCCGCTCCACAGGCTTGCTCTGATTCTGTCGGTCGTCGCATAACCGATTTGGCGCCCGTCGGAGACGCCGAAGACAGCCGACCGACTGGCTTCCGGCGGATGCAGATCCACCCAGCTTTCCGCAGTGCCGCTCCAGACGCTGGCATGGTCCCACTCCACCTGAACGTAGCCACCCTGTTGCGCGCCATCCGTGCAGTAAGCAACGGAATCGCGCGGCGGCGACAGGGGCGGGTTGAGGTCCAGCCAGCTTTCCGGCGTCCCGCTCCAGACCCCCGCATGCTCGTACGGCTGACCGTAGTAATCGAGACCACGCACAGTCCCCGCCTGTTGGTTGCCGGCAATCCCCCGTGCGAAGGACTCGAGGGCCGTCCCCCCCGGATGAAGGTCCACCCACTCCGTTGCGCTACCGTTCCATAGCATCGCGTGACGGAATCCGTTGGCGAGCATCATGTGCCCGACCTGCCGCCCGCCACGCACGGCGTAGGCCCACGATCCATCTGCACCGTTGGGGTGTAAACTGATAACCTGCCACTGAGCTTCAGACCGCCCGCCTACACCCCAAATGATCGCCGCACCCGCGATCATCGCCACGCGATTTACGTGCATTTCTGTCCTCCTTCGGCCCAAAGGCGATCTTGTACGCCCGACCGACGAAGCCGGGCGGGAGTCCGCACATTCGCCCGCGCGTCCACCGATCCGCTTTGCCTTCCAGCCGCATCCGGTCGGCCCTTCAGGCACTGACTCCGTCCAATCGCGTCATACCGTTGCGGGTTCTTCCTGTTATGCACCTCCCGAATTGCCCGATGCCGGTTTCGGCCCGGATCCTGACTCATCGATCCGGCAGCGCGGGCGGTCTCCGCGCTACGGGCATGTGGCCTTCGGCGGCCGGTTTGGCCCGTTGAAACAGGCCTGGAACAACGCGAAATCGGCGAGATCCACATCGCCGTCAGGCTCGAAATCAGCACGCCCACAGCCGAACTGCTGGGGCGGCCGGTTCGGGCCATTGAAACACGCCTGGAAACGGGCGAAGTCCATCAGATCGACGTCGCCGTCGGCGTCGAAATCCCCCTTGGACGGTTCGAGCGGAACGATGCTGCCGTTGAAGTAGTGGCCTCCGTTATCCTGAAAGCCTGTCCCCGCAATGCCGTTGTGAACGATCCCCTCGCACAGATAGTAGATCGTCCGTCCGCCGAGATCGATCTCCGCGTCGGTGTTGATGGTTAGCCCGTAACAGTAAATGGTCGTCAGTCCGGACAGCGCAAAGCGGTCGGAGTGGGGCGGCCCTTCCCCGTCGCCGAAGGTCAGATGGCCCAGCGCCAGGTTGTTGTCCAGCCCGAGCAGGATCGGCCCCATATCCCGAGCCTGCCAATCGACGGTCTTTACGAAGGGGATCGCTCCGCCGACGCTGTACAGCCGCATATCAACATGTTCGGATGCGAATCCGACCGCGCTGCCCTGCTTGCTCAGATTGCCCTGGACGTCGATCGTCGAGGGCAGACCGGAATCGGAAATCCGTCCGCCATCTGGCAGCGTCAGGTCCTGTTGGAAGACCATCCGCCCGTTCTGAAGGGAGTACAGACCCGCGCCGTCCGCGTTCCCCGCGAAGCTCACCTTGCCGATTCCGCCGCCGTTGACGATCGCAATGGTTCCGGCGTTCGAGACGCCGGCCAAGGTCACTGCGGCACCGTCCTCCGAGCGGACGATGCCCGTGATGTTGTTCGTAAGGCTTCCATTGACGGTGACGGAATTCGAACCCGCCGCCCGCAGGGTTCCGCTGTTGGTGATGTTGCCGTAGATCCTCAGCCCACCGCCGGAGGCGGCCACGACGCCTTCGTTGATCAGCGTCGTACCGGCACCGAGCAGCACGCCGTTGCCCGAGATGGACTTGCTCGACGCGTTCGTCATGCTGCCCGAGCTGACTGTAAGGCTGCCGCCGACCAACAGGAGCGGACTCGACTGGCTGAGATTTGCGTTGGTAAACCCGTCCGCGAATTGCAGCGTTCCGCCTGAACCGGCTGTGAACGAGCCGCTCCCCTGGGGCGTCGGATCGACAACCGTGATCACGGCGTTCGAGCCGTTGGTGTAGATGCTGCCGTTGTTGGTCAGATCCGCGCTGTTCAGGTTCACGGTTGAGTTGGCATTTGCATAGATCTGACCGCCGTTCGTCAGGGCGCTGCCGAGGTTCAGCGTGAAGCCGCTGCCGGCCCGCATGGTGCCGGTATTCGTAATGTTGCCGTGAACGTCGAGCGTACCGCCGTTTGCCTCGATCACGCCCTGGTTTATCAGCGCAAGCCCCTCTTCCAGCAGCGTGCCGTACCCTGCGACCGACTTGCCGGAGCTGTTGGTAAGCGTCTGGCCGGATCCAATGGTGATCGTGCCCCCGCGGGGCCGCAGGGCCTCCGTCTGATACAACGTCCCCGTGTTCGGATTGCCCCACAACGTAACGGTACCGTTGCTGTTGGCCGTGAACGTGTTGCGCACATTGCTCTCGACTGTGGCCGCACCGAGGTTGCGCCCGCCGGACGTGGCGGCAAAGTCGCCTGTCTCGGCCGTCCCGGCCTTGCTCGTGCC
>CAZMVY010000108.1:0-1644 GCA_964569765.1 uncultured Planctomycetales bacterium | reverse complement strand
AGATTCACCGTGCCGGAGTTGGCGTAGACACTGCCTCGGTTGTAGACGGCGTTCGCGAGATTCAGCG
This sequence comes from uncultured Planctomycetales bacterium, assembly GCA_964569765.1. Taxonomy (GTDB): domain Bacteria; phylum Planctomycetota; class Phycisphaerae; order UBA1845; family PWPN01; genus CAZMVY01. The sequence goes on along the minus strand of CAZMVY010000108.1, from coordinate 1,577 downwards.
TACCGCCGCCGGTGGCATACGCGTTGCTGCCCGCGTTTACGGTCAGCGCGGCGTTGACTGTGACCGTGCTCCCGCCGGTCGCATACAGACTGCCGCTGTTCGTGACGGCTGCGTCTATCGTGACCGTGCCGCCGTTGCCGTAAAGCTGCCCGCCGTTCGTCACAGCTCCGTTGAGATCCAGCGTGCCGCCGCCGGTGGCATAGGCGGACTTGCCGGACGCCACGTTGAGGGTGCCGTTGACGGCCAGCGTGTTGCCGTTCGAATTGGCCGCCAGGGTGCCGTTGACGGTCACGTCTGGGTAGATGACGCCCCGTCCCTGAACCAGCGCGCCGCTGCCCACGTTGAAGTATCCGCCTGTCCCGGACTCGGCGAGGGTTACGCCGTTGAGCGTGCCGGTTCCCGTAATCGTAAGCGTCGCCCCGCCGCTGATCGTTGCGCCCGAGTTGAACGTGACATTCTGGATGGCGTTTCCGCTGCCGGAGGTGACGGTCAGCCCTGAGCCGCTGTTTTGTGACATCATCTGCCCGGTGATCGATCCGCCGGTCATTGTGATCGTCGCGTAGTTCGTCCAGGTGTGGTTGGGAACCGACAGGGTACCGCCGGACGGCAGTTCGAGGATGCCCCATTGTTCCCCGTTGAGAAACCCGTAGTTCAGCGTAAGCGTGCCGCCCGTCGGACGGATCGTCCCGGCGTCGCCGCCGCTGCCCGTATTGCGGACGTAGTAACGGTCGATCGTGCCGTAACCGCTGATCAGATGACCGGCCGAGGATGTACCGTTTACAAGCGTGTACAACGCGTACTGATAGCCCTTGATGGTCCCGCCTGCGGGGCTGATGGTATCCCCGTTCTTGATGTCTGCCGTGTTGCCGATATACAGCGTCGCCCCGCTGAGCGCCGAAAGCGTTCCGCTGTTGTGCGATGCGCTGGCCAGCGTAATGTTGAGCTGGCCGTTTTCTGCCCGGATCAGGCCGTCGTTATTGCTCAGATTGTTGGTAATTGTGCCGTAGCCCAGAATGGAGGTGCCGGATGAAGTGTTCACGTACCCCGCTACCGTGCCGTTGACCAGCCGAAGGACGGCGGAGTCGTGAAGGGAAACCGTGCCCGTCGGGTTGTAGGTGGCGTTGGTGATCTTGAGCGTGCTGTAGTTGTAGAAGTCCCCGCCGGAGTTGACGGTCAGCCCGTGCCCATTGAGGTGCGCCGTCGCATACCCGTACACCTTCAGATCGTTGATCGTCCAGCCGTCCGCGTCGTGGTTGACCGTATACGACTGGTACGAAAATGCCGGCATCGTGACCAGCGACGTGCTGTCGGGCGTTCCGGAGGGATTCCAGTTTGCCGGCACCGAGCTGTTGCCGTCGACCGGGTTCTTCCACGCATAATCCGTGGCCCAAACCGGCGCCGTCGCCGTGCCCAGCGCGACCGCCAGAAGCGCCCCGAACGGCCTGGGTACTCGAGTCATTCTTCCGCTCCTTTACAGAAATGGTAACCGTTCAGACCCCATCGGTCTGATCTGCCGGTAGTCTACCCCCCCGCCTTCAAAAACGCAAGGACAATTTCACGTTCTTCTAGGCTTGATG
>CAZMVY010000107.1:3514-15758 GCA_964569765.1 uncultured Planctomycetales bacterium | reverse complement strand
CGATCATGAAGCGAGCGATCTGTACGTTGTTGGTGCTGGCCTGCGTGGGTTCGGCCTTCGCAGCGGCGGTGAAGATCAAGGAGTTCACGATCGTCAACGAGCCTGCGGGGGCGGCTGCCATGGCGATGATGAACTACACCGGTGGGCCGAATGCCAAGACCGTCGTCCAGGTTACGGTAACCGGCTTCACCCCGAACACGACATACGATATCGTGCTCGACGGCGGCGCATGGGGCTGGATGATCGTGCCGGGCGTTCTGCAGACGGACGAGAACGGCGACGGGCACGCTCACTGGACGGTACCGGTTAACGTCAGCGACAGCACGGTGATGCAGATCGGCTTTGCCGGTACGCCGGGGACGCAGGAATTCGATGCCCATGCCACGGGGTCGCCGCAGTAAGTGCGGGCGCGATAGAAGCGTGTTTCTGGATTCGGGTCCCGGTCGTCGCCGGGACCCGTTTCATTTCGTCTCGCTAATCGACCACGACCCGCCAGGAGCCGGCCGCAGGCCGCAATCGGGCTGAACTCCCGCCGAAGCCGGGGGGCGGGTTGTCATACCAGGTGCTTCGGTAGGAGAGCGTCAGGCCGCCGCTGGTAAGAAGGTCGGTGTCGGTGATCACGACGCCGTTGACCACGACGCCGCCGCTCGTGGTGATGTCGTTGGCGGCGTAGATCAGGCCGTTGATCGCCGACGGGTATGTGTCGGCCTTGTCGACATCGGATACGCCCTTGTACGGCGCTTCCGGCGGATTGAAGTTCACGCCCAGGGTCGTTTCCGAAAGGGCTGTGGTGGTATAGGAGAGCTGGAGTTTGCCGTTGACGAGCAGGGCGGGGTAATTGCTCACCTCGGCTTCCCACGCAATCGAGTTCTGGACCACGAAAAGGGATGCGTTTAAGACGACCAGCGTGCCGACGACGCGGGCGTTCCCGATGCGGACCTCTTTTCCTGCCGCATCGAGGATGTAAACGCCCTTTTCATTCGTCGCGCCGTAGGGGTTCACCTTCGAGCTGATGACCACATTCTGAATCGTCTTCTTGCCACCTACGCTCGGTATGGCCGCCAGCGATATGGCCGAGCCTTCCGCAACGTACGAGTCAAACACGGTGGCGGCAGGCATGCTGCGCGCCGCCACGCCCTTGACCGGCAGCCCCAGTTGGTACCTCTGGATGCTATAGGTGCCGACCACCTCCGCGCGCGCCCGGATATCCGACCCGGAACCGGTGAGGTTGTGATTGGCCGCGATTGTCTGGTCGGATGTCACGAAGGCGGAGTTCAGCGCCAGGTCGTGCCCGGCCATCAGGGAGACCCCCAGGCAGTCGAGGGGTGTAGCAAGGGGCACGAGCATCACGGACGTTTTCTGTCGCGCCGTGCCCTTGACGCCGGTGCCGGTCATGATTACCGGGTCGCTCGAGGCATGGTTAAGCGGATACAATGGATTGAGGGCGTTCACCACTTCGAGCGTGAAGGTTCCGCTGCCGATCGGCTGGTTTGCGGCCCAGGCGCCCGCCGGGCGATTTGTGCGCCAGTTCGCGTCGTTCTGTGCCCACAGCCGGCCGAGCTCGATCGCTGAGAGTGCGTAGAGGCGCGCCTCGGCTGCATCGCCGGTACCGCCAGCGGCTCGCGACCGGAGGCGAGCAACGGCCAACGCGCCAAGCCCCACGGTGGTCAACAGCAGAGACAGCCCCAAGACGGTCACATAGACGGTGCCGCGGTGCCGTTGAGGCGTAACCGGAAGCAGCATGCCGCATTTCTCCATCGCTGACATCCCCGGCCGGCGGCCTGCCGATGCGTGCCAGGCCCCGCACCGAAAGCGGCCTTACGGCGAGACATTCGTTCGCACCGCCACGCGCGTGGCCTGGGTGACGCCGTTGTATCGGACCGTAACCGTGATCCGCTTGGCGCCGGATTCCGTCGCAGATACCTGTGTGACGTCGGCGGGATTGACCCACACAACCGCGACGGATCGCTCCCACCCGGTCATGCCGGCGATCGTGGTGCCGTCTTTGTCACGCGGGGGGGACTCGACCCATCCGTTGTAATCGTCCACGTCGTCCCATGCGGCGCGCGAGATCGCGGACTCGCCGCCGGCGGTCTCCGGGCCGAACACGGGGCTGACGGGGTCCTGGTAACTCTGAGCCAGGATCTCGGCCATGAGTCCGTCGGCAAGGTACGGCGCGACGGCCCGGCGGGTTACGCGGGATCGCACCGCGGCCGAGCCGCCGATGGCGTGGACGGCTGCGACGAGCATCGCCGCGACAATGACCATCGATATGGTCGCCTCGATGAGGCTTACGCCTGGGCGTCGGCGCGACGGGTTTCGCAGGGCGCGAAGTCGGTTCATGGGCCTGCCTGCTGCGGTTCATTCAGCATGCGGAACGCCGTCGCGAGTCGGGGGGACGAATCGCCGACCGCTTGGAGCGTGCATCGTACGAGATCGTTTTCAAAACGAAGGGTGAATTCCTGCACCCGATCGACGATGCTGACGGGCTGGCCGTTGTACGTGCGGATCAGCGGATCGCCCGGCGTCCCCGACCAGGCGTACCGGATCGTCTCCGGCACGTGATCTCCGTTGCGGTCCGCGACCTCAAACGTTACGGCTTTCTCGCCGGCTTCCGTCCAGACCGTGGCGTAGGGCAGGTCGGCCGCGAGCATGTCGAGCGCGGCCGCGGTGTTCAGTGCCGTCGCCACGGCATCGTCCGGATTGGGCATCGCCCGTGTGGCCAGCGTGATGGCCGACAGGGTTCCCAGCAGGAGGATCGTCGTGATGGATAGCCCGGTTACCAGTTCGATCAGGGTCAGGCCGCGCCGCCGCGACCGGGCAGCGGGGGCGCCGGCCGCGTGGCGATACGAAGAGGGCTTTCGGCGGCCCCCGTCCCTGTTCCGGCGACGCCTTGGATCGGTTCGGTTCATTGGACAGCCGCTACCCCCGTGATCGGATCGACGACGATGGTCTTCGATGAGCTGCCCACTCGGACGACGATCGTGCCGCCGCTATCGGGCGAGCCGTAGCCGTCAAAGATGATCGTTGCATCGCCGCCCAGATCCACGGATACGAGCGAGGCGGCGTAGGGCGCGGCGCCCAGGTTTACCACATAGGATCTCGCCGGCCTGTCGGGATCGGCCATCCCCACGATCTGATACTGGCCGGAGGCGGGCGAGAAGGAGACGGTCTGGCTGCTGCTCAGCGAACGCGCGCGGGCGCGGGCCATGCCGAGATCCGCGGCAATCCTCTGAGCGACCACCGAGCTTCGCCGGCGGTTTTCGGCCGAGGCGTAGCGGGGCAGGGCGATCAGGCCGACGATCGCTAGAATGACCGCCACCACGCACACTTCGATGAAGGTGAATGCCTGGTGCGGGCTACCGGCGCTCGTCCGTCCGCGTGCCGGCGGCCCGGCGGGGGCCCGCGACGGGGCTCCCGAGGCTGCGATGCGTCCGACTTCAGTGGCCATCGGTTTCACGGTTTGCCGTTCGCCGTCTTCATCCACGGGATGCGATTGTCCCGCGAAGCGCATCGTGTTCATACAAACGCCGGACGCAGACACGCCTACGGTTCTACGCCGGCGTGTCCGCGTTCGAATCCCTGGAAGCTGTCGAATTCGCTCCGGCGTCAGTATTGACTGTACGCCTTGGCGCCGGATTCGTCGTTATCCGTCGCGTTGGCGATGATCTCGCCGGTCTTCGGATTGTAGAGCCATCCATCCGTGGCGCCGTCCGCCGCGGGCAACGGGTCCGCGACCTTCACGGTGTTGCTGCCGCGGCTCGTGCCGGAGCCGACCGGCAACGGCGGGATCTGTTTGCGGAGATACGGTCCGAACGGGTGGTCAGCGTCCTTGGTGTCGGAGGTGTTCCCGTTCACGTCGCTGTACTTGAGCAGATGGTTCGTGAAGAGCGTCGCATCGCCGACTCCCCCGACGGCCGTGGTGCCCGGGTACGCGCCATTGTGTTCCGAAGCGTAGAGTTCAATTGCATTGCGGAGCGTGGCCAGGTCGGACCGCAGGGCGGACTCGGCGGCGCCCCGCGCTCCACGGCTCACACGAGGGATCGCGATGGTTCCGAGGATGCCGATGATCACGATCACGATCACGAGTTCCACAAGGCTGAAACCCCGCTTGCTTCGACCCATCATTCTGAGAGCGTTCATGCTGATCCCTGCCTTCGTCAAGAGACTTACCCCTGAGTACACATGAGCGACTACCCTGGTATCGGCGCGCAAGCCCGGGGGCTTCACCAGATAATGCCGACGTCTTGTTCCGCCACGCGGCCCGATAAACGGGCGGCTCCCGCCGTCGCGCTACGGTCCGGCCGGTTGCGGCTATGCCCGGCGTTGCGGCGGCGAATTTGCGTCCGCATTGCCTGCACAGCGATGGCACAAGGTGGGCCGGGTAGGTTTCGCAGGTGAGAGTCTCAGGGTAACGGGCGGGCAGGCCGTCAATACTCGTCGTAGGTCTTCGTGCCTGATTCGTCCAGGTCGTCGGCGTTGGCGATGATCTCACCGCTGTCGGAGTTGTACACCCAGCCGGTCCCGTCTTCGACGGCACAAACCGGCCCGTTGTTGGCCACATTCACTGTCTTGGCGCCTTTGTTCTTGCCAACCGGCAATGGCGGGATACCGTCGCGCAGGTACGGTCCGTATACATGTGTGGCGTCTTTCGTGTCCGCCACGCGGCCCATCGCGTCGCTGTACTTGAGCAACTGGTTCTCAAAAGCCTTGGCCGAGCCTGCGGGGTTGCCCTGTCCGTCGGGCAGTGCGGCGGGATGATTGCCGCCGTGTTCCGATGCGTACAGTTCAATGGCCCCTCGCAGGACCGATAGATTGGCGCGCAGGGCGGCTTCGCCGGCGGCGCGTGCGCCGCGGGTCACGCGTGGGATCGCGATGGCGGCAATGATGCCGATGATCACGACCACGATGACCAGTTCGACGAGGCTGAAGCCGGCCTGGCTCCGGTTTCTGTTTCCCAAGCAATCCATGCGGATCCTTCTGGGCTCCGACGAAGAAAACGCGTAAATACGCGATTGCTGCCGTACTAAGCATCGGCGGATTGTGCAGGAGGCTTCATGGAAAGGCCCTGGGGTTTTTGCGGTATTCTATAATGCTCCCGTCGCAGCTTATTGGTCCTGCGTACCGCTGCCGTCAGATGTCTGCTCAGGTAAGGCCAGCCGAAGCACCGCCTCAAGGTTTCCCTGGACAAACGTGGCGCGAAACGAGTCCACGCTGATGAGGCGAAAACCGTCCAGTTCGTGGCCGGGTCGCAGGACACGGCCGTCCACGACGGCGCAGGCGCTTCGACCATCGCGAAACGTTGCGCTGAGGCGGTGGTTCCTGGCGAACGCAGCGGCGGTATCCTTGCGGGGGGCGTGCGGCGCATCTTCCGCCGGCTGCGTCTGAGGGGGCAGCAGATTGGAGGGCGCGAACAGGTCGCGGACCTCGGGCACATCCGGCAGGTCGCGGAGCCAGCGGGCCGCGAGAAGCGGAGGCGCGGACGGGGTGTCTTTCTCCGGAACGCGGGGCGCGGTGGGTTGCGGCGCGACGGATGCGGATGCCTTGTCGGGCGGCGGTACTTCTGCGGCAGAGACGTCCTTCGGCGCGGTTCGGGTCGCGCGGTCGATGATCAGGACAAGCAAGGCCAGCGCCAGAACGCCGCCATAAACATACGTCTTACGGCGTTTTTGCATTCGCCACCATCCTGGCCGTAGGCCCGTCGCGGCCTGTGCAGATTCGCAGAGACCAGTTCAGCCGACAAAGCGATTCGGCGCCCTCGGGACCCGATGCAACGGAGAAGTGGGTCACGTCCGCGTATTCCAGCTCGTGCTCGAGGGCTCGCAGCATACGCTGAAATCCGACGAAGGAACCACGTCCGGCGAACTGCAAATGGATCTCCCGATGGTCGGTTTCCTCAATTGTCGGTCCGGGGGCGAGCGTGTCGACCGAGATGCCGTTGTCGGCGGCGGCGGCCATCACGCGGGCGAGGTAACGATCGATCTCGCGGCTTTCGGGCAGCCCACCGCCGATGGAGGCAAGTCTTCGGTCGGCCTGCTCGACCTCGCGGCGGAGACGCTCCCTCTCCGACTGCACGGCGGTAAGATCGCGAGCGGCCTCGGCGGCAGCCTCGCGAACGATCGGCAGACGGCTGCATTCCTCAAGGGGGCGCTGAAGCAGCAGGAGGTATCCGCCCGCGCCGATCAGCAGCACCGCGGCGGCTCCGATCGTGTCCGTCAGACTGATCTTGGGTGCCCCGAGCTTCACGGTTGTCTCCTACCAGTTGCAGGCGAGGGCGAATCCGATGGCATCCTGGTCTGCCACCTTCTGCCGTCTCGCCTCTTCCAGTTGAACCGAGCGAAACCACGTGAGGCCGTTCATTGTCTTGTACAGGGTCATCAGGTCTCCATGCTGCGCGGCGGAGCCACGAATCCGGACCGCGCGCGGGCCTGTCTCGGCCCGCCGGTCTTTGGCGCCGCGCAGCCCGGCGGCGTTGCCCGACTGGGCCGCGTCGAACAGGGGCGGCTCCGTCTCCACGGCCGTCAGGACGATATGCGGCGGCACCATCAGGCCCAGACTGCCGAGCCATCGACTCCAGCAGTGCTTTTCGCGAAGCCGCTCGGCCAGTTCCGTGTCGCGGGTGAGGGTGTGGACCTTTGCGCGCAGTGCGTCCCGCTCTGTCTTTTCCTGCCGCAACGCGGTCTGGAGTTTCACTGCCTGATCCCGCCATCGGCGGACCTCGCTGGCCTTTCGATCAATGAAGAACGAGGCGGCGCCCTGCGCCGCCACGAGCGCGGCGCAGACGGTGACCCACGCCCGGCGTCGCCCTCGTTCCCGGCGCCGCCGTGCGAATGCCGCGGGCACCCGATTGGCTCGCACGCGCATGGCTCCATCTCCGCCATGGCCAGGCCGATGCAGCCGGCCATGACCGAGAAGTTCGCGGGCCGCGCGAGCGGATGCGACGCGTCCAGCGCCCGCACACCCTGCGGGCTGGCTGGCGCAACGCGGACACCCAGCTCGCGCGCCATCCAGGCGGGGAGGCCCGGCATACGGGCACCGCCCCCGGTCAGTACCAGCGCACCGGGCTGGCGCCGCGGGTACTGCTCCATCACGAAGCGGAAGGCCCGTTCCACGTCGGTGACCAGATCGGTCAGCGTGCCCTTCAGCACCGCCAGGAGCACTCCGGGCAGGGCCGCTTCGTTGCACGGCTCCATCGTGTCCATGAGCACCCGGCAGCCACGCGGTTCCGTGCCGATGCCGTACTTGCGCTTGTATTGCTCGGCGATCGCCGGGTCGATCCGGAGCTCGGCGGCGATCGCCTGCGTCCACGCCTGGCCGCCGCCCCGCACGTTCCGTGCGTACACCACGTCGTTCTCCATTGCCAGGTAGAGCCGGTTCGTCCGGTGGCCCAGGTCCAGAACACCCCAGATCTCGCCCTGTTCGCATTGGGCCGTGGCGCGGCAGGCGCGGATCAGGGCCGGTGCCGCGGGTTCCACACACTCGCATTCCATGTGTTGGGCGTCGATCGTTTCCACGGCGGAGACGATGCCGGATCGTCGCGCGGCCACGGCCATCGCGTTGGATCCGCTGCTCATCGGCGCCGGCAGCGCCCAGACGGCGAGTTCAGCCTCTTCGACCGGCCAGGTGAGCTGGCGGCCGACCTCCCATCGGATCGCCTGTGCCACGGTGGCGGGTTTCTGCGAGAGGATGGCCGGAGGAACCTGGAGCAGGCAGTAGTCGACGTCGGCGGCCACGAGTCCGGCCCGCGTCGTGCCGAACTGTTCGAGGCCCGATTCCATCGCGAGGGTCTCCATCGGTGCCGGCGAGGCCGCCGCTGCCGGGGCATCCTGGGCGGGCGGCTTCGGGAGGTTCTCGGCGTTGATCCAGTGCGCGATGGCGGGGCCGGCCGGCGAAAAGACGAGCTGCGCCGCCCGGAAGGAGCACGCGCCCCGGTCGACGGCCACCCCGGATTTGTGTTGGCGGCGCCAGCGCATCGGTCAGCCTCCTCCCGCGATGGTGGCGATATCGAACATGGGCATGAACAGCGACACGGCGACCAGGCCAACGATGCCGCCCAACACGACGAGGATGATGGGTTCGATGATTCGCGACAGCGAGGCGAGCATCTGCACATTTTCGGATTCGAGCGCCTCGGCGATGAAAAGCAGGGAGGCGCCGAGGCGTCCGCTTTCCTCGCCCGTGGCGACGGCGGCCGCCATGGTCGGCGGGATGAGCGGCGACTCGTGCAGAGCGGCGCCCACGAGGCGACCGTCCGTGACGGCCTGCTCGACCGAGTCCATCAGCGTATGGAACAGCGTGCTCCGCGTGGTGGCCTTGGCCATGCGGATCGCCTCGATGAGGCCGAGATTGTTCGTGACCAGAACGCCCCAGATGCGGAACATCCGGGCGAGGATCAGGCGGCGGATCAGCCGGCCCGCCAGGGGAATCTGTGTGTAGGCGCCGGCCCACCAGCGTTGTCCGGCCGGGCTGCGATAACCGGCCACCAGCGCGACGACACCGGCGATAAGCCCCGTGGCGATGAGGATCGCGTGGGTGCCGATCCACCCCGACAGATTCATCAGGAAGCGCGTGGAGGGGGGAAGCTCGACGCCGAGCGTCGAGAACAGCTCGCGGAATCGCGGCAGAACAAACGTGAAGAGACCCGTGAGGATGACCGCGCACATGCACACCAGGACCACCGGGTAGGCCATGGCGCCGAGGACTCGCTGGCGGACCTCCTGCTGCTGCCGGGTATACGCGGCGAGTTGCTCGAAGGCCTGCGGAAGCCGGCCGGTGGATTCGCCCGCGGCGATCAGGCTCCGGAAGACGGCGTTGAAGACCTGCGGATGGTCGCCCATGGCGACGTTCAGCGGCACACCGTCCTCGACGCGCTCGCGGAGGTGGCGGAGGACGGCCTTCAGCGCTTCGCTTCGCGACTGGGCCTCGACGGCCCGGAGCGTCGGGACGATCCGGGCGCCGCTGCCCAGCAGCATGGCCATCTGCTGCGTGAAGTAGACGATCTCCTTCCAGCGGATTGATTTGCGGCCGGATTCCCATGGGAGGCGGTGTGCCCGCCCGGAGGGCTCCGCCGCCGTTCCTGTGGCCTCTTCCATCCGCGTGACGAGCAGCCCCTTGGCTCGCAGCGCGCGTATGGCCTCATCCACGGAGGCGGCATCGATCGTGGCGCTCACCGCGCGGCCGGCCGCGTCAATAGCCTGGTAGGAGTAGGACACGCTTCACCTGTGTTCTTTACGTCCTGGCGGCTTCCGCCGCAGCCTTCGCCGGCATGGGCGCGTCGAGAGGAACGCCCGGCCGCTCGGCGCGGATTTCCTCCTGCGTTTCCGTGTGCGTCACGCGGAGCACCTCTTCCAGGGTGCTCAGTCCGGCCTGAACGAGGTGCAGGCCCTCCTCGCGGAGGGATCGCCAGCCCCGCTCGCGGAGATGCCGCCGAATCTGCTGTTCGTCCTTCTCGTGGTGAATCAGCTCGCGCGTTCCGTCGTCTACCTCCAGCACCTCGTAGATGCCCAACCGCCCCCGGAAGCCCGAGTCGTGGCAGCGGCTACAGCCCTCGCCCTTCTGGAAGGCGCGCGGCCCGGCCTTTTCCCATCCGGCCTCCGCGAGGGCCGACGGGGACGGAAAGTACGACGTGCGGCAGTGCGGGCAAATCGTCCGGGCGAGCCGCTGCGCCACGACGCCGTTCAGCGCGGAGGCGATCAGGTACGGCTCGACCCCCATGTCGGTCAGACGCGTAATCGCGCCGGGGCTGTCGTTCGTGTGGAGCGTGCTGAACACCAGGTGCCCGGTCAGGGCCGCCTGGATGGCGACCCTGGCGGTGTCCTGATCGCGGATCTCGCCGACCATGATGACGTCGGGATCCTGCCGAAGGATGGAACGGAGCGCGCGGGCGAATGTCAGGCCCACGTGCTCGGCGACCTGGATCTGGTTGATCATGTCCAACTGATACTCGACGGGGTCCTCCACGGTGACGATGTTCCGTTCCGAGCTGGAAAGCAGATCGAGGGCCGAGTAGAGCGTGGTGGTCTTGCCGCTGCCGGTGGGGCCGGTGACAAGCACGAGGCCGTGCGGCTTCATCAGCATCCGCCGGAAGGCGGCAAGCGAATCGGGCCGGAAGCCCAGTTGCTCCAGCTCGATATGCAGGTTGGACTTGTCGAGGATACGCAGCACGACCTTCTCGCCCAGGATCGTCGGCATGCTCGATACGCGCAGGTCGATTTCGCGGCCCTCCGCCACAATGTGCACGCGGCCCTCCTGGGGCAGCCGCTTCTCCGCGATGTCCATCTTCCCGATCACCTTCACCCGCGAGATGATCGCCGCGTGCATGGTGGCCGGCGGGCTCATCAGCTCGCGCAGCACGCCGTCGATCCGGTAGCGGATCCGCGTACGTTTCCGGTCGGGCTCGATGTGGATGTCGCTGGCGCCGTCGCGGATGGCCGAGAGGATGACCAGATTCACCAGGTTGACGATCGGGCTGCCCTCGACCATCTGATCGAGGTCCGTTACAGGCCGGTCGTCCACGCTCTCCCGCTCGACGACCTCCACGTCGCTTTCCTTGAGGGATACGAGGAACTCGTCGACGGAAACGTCCTCCGTGAGGTACTTCTGCGAGAACTCTTCGACGTCGTGCTCGAGCGCGAGGACCGGCCGCACCTCGCATCCGGAGAGCTGCGTGAGCCGGTCGATCGCCGGAAGGTTCTGCGGTTCGGCCATGGCCACGATCAGCCGGTTGCGGACCTTGAACATCGGCAGGACCTTGAGTCGCTTGCATTCCTCGCGATCGATCAGCTTTGCGGCGAGCGGATCCACCAGACCGTGCCGCAGGTGGCAGCCCTTCACGCCGAGCTTCTTCGCCAGGGTCTGCACCAGCGTGGTTGCGGAGACCACGTTCTGCCGGACGAGGATCTCGCCGAGCTTGCGGCCGCTGCGCTGGTGCTCCGCGAGGGCCTCGCGCAACTGCTCCTCGTTCAAGGCGCCCGCCTCGATAAGCGACTGGCCGAGCTGGGTCGATTGGCGAAGCACGACTACAAAAAGCTCCTCACGGCGTTCTCCACCGTATCAAACTGCTCGAACTCGCCGAGCAGATCGGTCAGGTCCAAGATCTCCCGGCACGTGTCGGTGAGGCCGGCGAGCTTGGCGGTCTGGCCGGCCGATCGCTGCTCTTCCGAGAAGTCGAGCAACGCCTCGAGCGCCCGGGAATCCAGGTACGGAACGCGGCTCAGGTCCAGGACGACGCGCCCGCCCGACGATTGTCGCGTGAGGCGGATAGCGGCCACGAGTTCGTCGACTTCCGTCTGTGCGACGGATCCCTGGGGCGCTACCACGCCCACGCTTCCCACGCGTGACCGTTCGATCCTCATGCGGGCGCCTCCACGGGGGCCGGCGCCGGTTTACCGGCCGGGGCCTCAGTCCGCCGCGTCGCCTCGGTGTCCGCGATGCAGAGATCCCGGCCGCTGCGCCGGGCCTCCGCCGAGGCCGACAACGCCCCGACGAGCAGCTCATGGAGCGACGGCGGCCGTGCTCCATCGAGGTTGTGGCTGGACGCCAGGCCGCACCGGACCTTCACATACTCCGCGCCACCGGCGGGAAACACCTCGTTCAGGACGCCTCTGGTCGCCTCCCGGATCGACTGGACCACCTTGGTACTGATGAGCCGGCCGAGCGAAAGATCGAGCCATCGCAGCAGCATCACGAAGCGGTCGTCGCTGAATCGGCCCACGAGGTCGTCGTTCCGGAGTTTCTTGCGCAGCGCGTTGCCTGTCTCCCGGATCAGCCGGTCGCGCACCGCCCAGTGCCCCTCGTCGTCCAGGCGGCGGAGCCCCTCCAGGGCGACGGCCATGACGAGCACCGGTTCGCCTTCCTGCTGCGCCTCGAGGATGGCCGTCTCGGCGGCGTCGAGGAAGTCGGTGCGGTTCAGCACGCCGCTGCCCCGGTCCGTGCGCCGCGCGCGTTGAAGCGACTCGTAGTCGCGTACGTGGAGCCAGAATCCATTGATGAGGTTTGCCAGCGCGTCGAGGGCTTCCCTCGCGGCAAGGTTTTGTTCGAGGACTTCGCCGACGGCGACAAGGCCGATCGCGCGGCCGGCCCGCGGGCCGCCGCTTCGGTCGGCCGCCCCGCTGCGGCCGCGGATTGCGAACAGCCAGGCCGGTGCGCCGCCCACGGAATTGTCGCGTGCGAAGGCGCCGACGGTGCGGCCCTTCGGCGGCGGGGCCGCCCGGTCGGGCGGGCCCCGGGCGCCCCCAGGGGCCGC
>CAZMVY010000107.1:0-3504 GCA_964569765.1 uncultured Planctomycetales bacterium | reverse complement strand
GCGGCCCTTCGGCGGCGGGCCGGCCGAATCAGCCGGCACCGGGTCGCACAATGTGCCCGACGCGGATTCGGCGGCGAGCTGGTCGACCAGTTCGCCGTGGGTCCAGTCTCCGCGGATGTAGCGCCGGCCCGTGGCCAGCACATGTTCGATCAGCGCGGTGGGGATCACGCCGCCGGACGCAGAGCCTGGCGGCTCGGCCAGCGGGCGGAGTGCCCGTCCGCCGTCGACGACCCGGAACAGGCGGACGCGCGTCGCACCGATGAGGTCAAGGAGGGTTTCGCGCACGAACCGGTCGAAGGACGGCCATACGTGTTCGTCCTCGGTTCGCTCCTCCAGCCAGCGGGAGAATGACGCCGCGACCTCGGCCAGACAGGTCACCCAGTGGCCGGCTGAGACGGGCGTGGCGGGAGCGGCACCCTCGGAGGGGCGCGCCGCGGTGTCCGGGTTGCCGTTCAAGCGTGGCATCAGTGAGACTCCTGTACGGGCGTCCCGAAAAGCTCCTCGAGTTCGGGCGGCCGCGAGCGCTGGAGTCGCTCCACCACGGTCGCAAAGCAGGCGACCACGCGGGGGTCGAGTTTCGTTCCGGCGTCCTGCCGGATGATCTTCATCGCGCGGTCCACGTCGTATGCCGCGCGGTAGGCGCGGTGCGACGTAAGGGCGTCGAAGACGTCCACAACGTGGAGCACGCGGCCGGCCAGCGAGATCTCGTCGCCGCGGAGCTGTTTCGGATAACCCGTGCCATCGTAGTTTTCGTGGTGCTGGACCACCGCATCGAGCACGCGGGACAGCGACGCAACGGGCTGGAGCACGTCATAGCTCATCTGGGGATGCTCCTTGACGATCGCGTACTCGGCCTCCGTGAGTCGCCCCGGCTTGTTGAGGATTTCCTCGGGGATCCCGATCTTGCCGATGTCGTGGAGCAGTCCGGCCCATTCGAGGTCCTGAAGCTCTTCGGCGGGCAGCTTCAGCTCGCGGCCCGTCAGCCTCGCCAGGATTCCCACGCGCTCGGAATGGCCGCAGGTGTAGCGGTCCTTCTTGTCGATCGCGTTGACCAGGGCCCGCACCGCCTCGAACGACGTGCGCTTCAGACGCTCGACCAGGTTGAGGTTCCGCAGCACGTGCCCCCCGTACGTCAACACCGAATCCAGTAGCATCATGTCCCCCGCCGTAAACGGCTCCTTGCAGCGAACCGCACACACCACGAGAGGCTCGGTTCCCTCCCCGTCCGCGAGAGGCCCGGCCATTAGCTGCGTTTCCGCCGCGCCGCAGATCGTGCGGGCCAGCGGAATCGTCCGTACCTGCACGCGGCGACCGGCCGGCGCGGCTCGCACCGCGCGCGCCAGTTCGGCGACCCCCGCATGCGCCCCGGCTTCGATCGGGCAGTCGCCGCATATCAGGGAATCGCCCAGCAGGAAGTCTTCGTCGCGCTCCGTGCCCCCGACGCACCACACGCCCTGGGCCCGGAGCATCGCGCAGAGCCGATCGCACAGGAGGCGCTTGACTTCCTGCGCATCGGTCAGGGCCGCCACCTGCGCGGTTACATCGAAGATCACATTCAGTTGTTCGTACGTGCGCAGGACTTCTTCGGCGAGACCCTCGTTCTCCAGCACGAGTCTTTCATAGGTCCGCTCAGAGACCGGAGGCACTTCGGGAATTGCGGCGGGGCCGAGGCCGCCGCACGCCGTCGCCACGGCGCCGCATTCCCGTCCGGTTGTCATCTTTTCCTCCAGCGGTGTCATGAGTCTCTCGTCCATTTCCGCCTTCGCAGTACGGCACGGAGCTCCTCCGCGGCCGGCGCAACCTTCATGTCGCGGCCGGTGCGACGGAGGCGCCGAGCTTGTGTTCGATCGTCGCCAGCAGCCGCGAGGGGCTGAACGGCTTCGGATGTACGAGTCCGCCCTGCGCCCGCACGGCCTCGGCGATTTCCTGCTGATCGCATCGGGAGGTGAGCACGATCGCACCGCGCGGCAACAACCCTTCGGCCGTCGCCGTGGTAAGCAGATCGAGGCCGGTCATTCCCGGCATGTTCACGTCCGTCACCATCAGGTCCACGCCGCCGGCCCGCAGCCGCGCCAGTGCCTCCGGGCCCGTTCGGGCCTCCGCGACCTCGTGGCCGTTGCGCTTGAGCCACAGCGAGATCACCCGCAGGATGTGCAGGTCGTCTTCCGCCACCAGAATCGTGGCCATGTTGTCCCACGCTCCTTCCGGCCGGATCCGCCGGACGCCCGGCATTGCCGATCGCCCGTTCACGGAATCAGCCGGCCTGTGCCCCGTCACGCGGTTGTGACGGGGAGCGTTACCCGAAACGTCGATCCACGTCCGGGCGTACTTTCGACCGTTACGGTTCCGCCGTGCATCCGGACGGTCTCCTTCACGATCGCCAGCCCGAGCCCGGTCCCCGGCTGGGCGCCGACGCGCTCGTCGTCGACGCGGTAGAACTTCTCGAAGATTTTCTCGTGATGCGCGGGGTCGATGCCGATCCCCGTGTCCGACACGGCGATTCGCAGCGCGCCGGGCGTTCCGTCGGGCCGGATGGGCGCATCCACTTCGCACACGAGCTCCACGTGCCCTCCAGACGGCGTGTACTTGATCGCGTTGCCGAGCAGGTTCGCAACGACGACGGAGAGGCGCTCCTTGTCGCCGCGGATCGTCGGCAGCTTCGGCGGCAGCTTCAGTCGGAGATCGACGCCCTTGGCGTCGGCCTGCGCCTGGATGTCCTGGACTGCGTCGCGGAGCAGGCGGTCCACGTGCACCTCGCCGAAGCTCATGCGGGCGGTGCCCACCTCCAACTGCGAGACGTTGAGAATATCCTCCACGAGGCGTCCGAGCCGCTCCGTTTCGCCCGAGATCACGTTGTAGCACTCGCGGAGGCTGGCCTCGTCGTCCAGCACGCCGCCCGCGAGCGTCTCCGCATACGCACGGATGTTCGTGAGCGGCGTCCGGAGTTCGTGGGTGACGTGGTAGAGGAACGCGTCGCGGGCCCGCTCCACTTCCTTGAACTGACTCACATCCTGCATGATGACGATGCTGCCGACCGTCTGCGCGTCCTTTTCGAACGGCATGGCGGTGAAACGCACCGTGGTCGAGCCTTCCGTGCCGTCGACCGCATAATCCACCCAGCCGCCGGCGCCGCGGCCGCCGCCCAGCACGCTCGCGCGAATCGGCTCAGGCAGCGCATCCTTGACGTCCTTGCCGGTGAGATCCCCGTCCTGTCCGAGCATCCGGCTTGCCGCCTTGTTCGCGAAGGAGATCTGCCCGTTCTCCTCAACCACGAGCACCCCCTGCGGAATCTGCCGCAGCACGGTCGCCAGCCGCTCCGAACGGTACGCGTTGAGCGTGGCATCGACGGCGGTCCGCAGTTGCACGGAGTGCAGCTCCTCACGCATCTCCCGGATGAATTCGACGAGTTGGTTCCAGGCGGCCGTCGCCTGATCCATCGTGTCATTGACCCGCAGCAGCGCCAGACGCTCCTCGATGCGGCCGTGGGCGGTGAGCAGCCTTTGC
>CAZMVY010000106.1:0-15833 GCA_964569765.1 uncultured Planctomycetales bacterium | reverse complement strand
GTCGCTTCGTATCGGCCTGTGCCTGATGATGTTCCTTGAGTACGCGATCTGGGGCATCTGGGTGCCCAATCTCGGGCTGTATCTCAGCAAGCTCGAGGGCTTCAACCAGACGAGGATCGGTCTGATCTACATGACGATGCCCATCGCTTCGATCATCGCCCCGTTCATCGCCGGCCAGATCGCCGACCGCTACTTCGCCGCCCAGCGGTTCCTCGCCGTCAGCCAGGTGCTCGGCGGCGTGATCCTTCTGGCCATCGCCCGGCTGACCGGCTTCGTCGAGGTCTTCGTCGGCATGCTTGTGTACAACATCCTCTACGCCCCGACGATCGCGCTCACCAACTCGATCGTCTTCCACCACTGGCCGAACGAGCGGTTCTCCCGCATCCGCGTGTGGGGCTCGATCGGCTGGATCGTGATCGGCTGGGTCTTCGGGCTGTGGCTCGAGCGCGCCGGCGGGCTGCTGGGCCGCGCGCCCAGCGTCGGCGACTGGTTCTACATCGCCGCGGTGCTTTCGCTGGTGATGGGCGCCTTCGCGCTCGTCCTGCCGCACACGCCGCCTTCGAAGAAGGCCGGGAACCCCTGGGCCTTTATCGATGCCTTCGCCCTCATGCGGAATCCCGCCTTCGCCGTCATGGCCGTCATCGCCTTCTTCACCGCCCTGGAAATGCAATACTATTTCATCCAGCAGCCGGTGTTCTTCAGCCAGGGCCTGCGCCTGAAGGAGTCCTGGGTCGGCCCGGTGGCGACGTTCGGCCAGATATGCGAAATGGTCATGATGGTCGTGCTGCCGCTGGCCCTGCGGCGATTCGGGTACCGGGTCACAATGGCGCTGGGGATTGCGGCGTGGGCGTTGCGCGATTTCGTTTTCGCGATCGGCCAGCCGACCGGCCTGGTCCTCGCATCGGTGACGCTCCACGGCATCGGCTTCGCGTTCTTCTTCACGACGATCTTCATGTTCGCGGATCTGGTCGCACCCAAGGACATCAAGAGCAGCGCGCAGAGCTTCCTCTCGTCCGTTACGATCGGCCTGGGCATGCTGACGGGCTCGCTGGTCGGCGGGCCGCTGGCGGATTACCTTGAGAAGGACTGGCATGAGGTCTTCCTCGCGCCGGCGGCGTTGTGCGCGGTGTGCTGTGTGGTGTTCCTGATCGGCTTTCGGCCGAAGACGACCGAGGCGCCGGCGCCGGCGGCGTGAGTGGCAGGGTAAGCGTAGGGTGCGCGCTCGCGCACCGGCCGGCGCATCCTACGCCTCGCGCCCCCGCGGCATCGGGGGGTGCAACCGAAGACGATCCGGGGACGCGGAGACGGAGAAGAACGGTGCGCACCGGCGCCCCCTGCGACTTCTTTCGTGGTTCGGAGCAAGCGTAGGGTGCGCGCTCGCGCACCCGCCGGCTGATCCCCAACCCCGCCCCCGACTTTCACACCTTGCGGTGTTCGGTTCGTGCGGCGTGCGTGCCATCGGGCAGCGGTTCGAGCGCGTAGTCGCCGAAGAGAGCGGGGGCGTCGGCCCGGAGGATTCGCAGGATTTCGCCGGCGACCTTGCGGATCTCGACTTCGGCGAACTCGTTCGCGCGAAGCTCGATGAAGTGCCGCAGCGCCCGGGCGTTGGCCGTGACGAAGATCTTGGTCTCGGTGGCGTTGGGCAGGACGGATCGGGCGGCCTGGCGGGCCATTTTGCGCCGCTGCGTCTTGTCCTCGACATCGGCGAACTTGCTCATCAGGCCCTCGACGAGGGCGCAGTAGGCCTGATGCGACTTGCCCACGGCTTCGAGCCAGACGGCGTGTAGCCGCGGGTCCTCGGCGATGCAGTCGGGTTCGACGAAGTCGGCCGTCGATTCGTCCACGTATCGTTGCGAGAGTTGCGAGTATCCGAAGCCGGCGCGGTGGCGGATCAGCTCGTGGGTGAAGCTTCGCGAGACGCCCGTGATGATGAAGTTCCAGACGGCGTGTTCGAGGACGGAGCCGTGGCCGACCTCGAGGATGTGCTTCAGGTAGGCGGCGTGGCCGCCGGGGCGCGGCCGGGCGAAGCTCATGTAGCAGAGGCGCCCGGCGATCTCGCAAAGCTTCTGACCCGCGATATCCGTGTCGGTCTGCCAGGTCTCGACGTCGTGGTCGGCCAGGAAACGGTCGATCTCGGCGGCGTTGGTCTGCTGTCGGCCGACAAGGTACACGGTCGGTTGGCGGACAATGCGCATCTCAGGCTCCGTTCGGGCCGGGCGCGGAGGTTGCACCGCACGGCTCAGCACCCCGCGGCCGGCGCGCGGCTACGGTATCCAACGCCGCCGGAGAATGCAATTCAGCGCATTACGATCCGCACGTCGGCTTGGGCGGGTGGTTCGGCCCGTTGAAACACGCCTGGAACCGGGCGAAGTCCGTGAGGTCCACGTCGGCGTCGCCGTCCCCATCCGCACACAAGCAGCCGGCGCTCACGGGGCGGTTCGGCCCGTTGAAACACGCCTGGAGCGACGCGAAGTCGTTGAGGTCCACGTCGCCGTCCCCGTCGAGGTCCACCGGCGGCTCGTTGCAGTTGCCGGCGGCGACGCGTGCCGTGAGGGCGAATGTCAGGCTTGCCAGGCCGGTCGCGCCGGGCAGCCCGCCGGCGTCGCGGGTCTGGAGCGTGAGCGTGGCCGTGCAGGTCGTATTGTTCGGCACGCCGGCGTCGTCAAAGGCGACGGCGTACTCGGCGGGCGAGTCGCCGACCGTGGCGGGCGAGAAGCCGCCGACGATGCTGAACCGGGCCGCGTCGGGCCCGGCGATCTGGGCGGCGTACACATCGAGCGATGCCTGCAAGGCGCTGTAGCCGTAGTTGTACGCGGAGGCGGTGAGGGTGGAGAAGCCGCCCCTCGGATGCGAGCCGAAGTCGAGGGTTCCGGCGGTGATAACGCCCGTCGCGGTGATGCTGGGGCGGGCGTGGGCGAGGACGAGGCCGCTCAGGGAGACGCTCAGGAGGGGATTGTCGTCGGCGTCGGTGGGGATCGAGAGGTTCCCGGATCGCGTGCCGGCGGCGGCGGTGTCCAAGGTGTAGACGTGGGCGTTGCCGGCGCCGCCGGCGGCGGCGGCGAAAGGCCCTGTCGGCCCCGTGAAACCGGCCGGGACCGCCGGCAGCGTGTAGTGCAGCGGCGCGACGTATTCGAACAGAACGACGTTGCCGGTGTTCGTGACGGTGAGCGTTCGCTGGACGGTGGCGCCGACGATGGCCGTGCCGAACTCGAGCGAGCCGGGCGAGGCGGTGCCCTTGGGCGGGACCTGGAAGTCCGCCCGGACGGGGATGTGGTCGGAGGCCTGGCGCAATGCGGCGGCAATGGTCAGGCCGACGGCATTGTTGAATCCGCCGCCGTCGATCGCATCGTTGAAGTGCTGGCCGTCGTTGCCGTACGCGACGAAGGTTCCCGGCACATAATCGAAGCCGACGGAGTCCTGAAGGGCGGCGGAGATGAGCAGGTGGTCGAAGCGGTCGTCGAGGCCGCCGGTCGCCCCGCCGCTGGCGCAGCCGGAGCCGTTGCAGGGCGATTGGGTGTGGATGAGGGCGAAGGCGCTCCCGTCGTGCCAGTCGCCGGGCATGTTGATGGGATCGTAGGCGCGGCCGTTGTTGTTCGCCATCGAGCCGGTGAGCTGGACGCTGTAAGCAGGCTCACTGCTGGTGTAGACGTTCAGATCGCCGCAGTAAATGAAGTGCGAGCCGGCCGGCAGGGTGTTCGCATCGGCGCGGGCGACTGCGGCCTCGGCGGCGCGTTGCGTCTCGTATCCCGGGCTGGCCTTCAGGTGCATCGAATAGATGTAGATGTCGGCGGCGGGGGACGTGTATCCGTTGAGGCGCAGCTTCCAGCGGTTGATGTCGCGCAGGTCGGTGGACAGGACCTTGAAGCTGTCGGGATCGTTCGCGTTGAACGAGAACTTGGCCGTCCGGTAGAAGAGGGCGTTGTCGGTGTCGTAGCCGTCGTTGAACGTGGCTTTCGCATAGCCGCCGGGTCCGTCGGCGGCATTGAGGACGTTGGCGAGAAACGCGGCGGGGGCGGAGGAGGCGGTGATCTCCTGTGTGACGAGCAAGTCGGCCTGCAGGCCGTTCGTGACGATCTTGTAATGGCTCGCGCGGTCCGTTCCGCCACCGTAGTTCAGCAGATTGTACGTGGCGATCTTGACGGCCCGGGCGGTAGGCACCGCCCACAGGGAGACGACCACAAGCGCCCAGCCGGCATGACGCGCGATGCGCGACGCAACTTTCCGTTCCATGTCTGTCCTCGATCGGCGCGGTTGCACCGCCGGGCGCATCGGCACGGCGGACGCCCTGTAACGGGGCGGGCCCCCTGACAGGTTCCCCGAAGCGACCCCCCGGGCCGGTCGGCGCCGTTTCTGGTCAAAGAGTTTCACCCGTCCCGGGCTCCGAACGGGCCGCAGAACCGCGTCGCGATTATGCACCCGCCCGGACAACCGTCCGACCGCAAGCGGCACCAGACTCCAGCCAACGGCGATTATACCTGAACCGGCGCGTTTCTGCGTCGGGTGCCGCGTTTTTTTTGCGCGCGGCCCGGGCGACATGGCGTCCGAAAACAGACGGTTTGCAGGAGTTGTGGAAATAGTCGAATGAGACCGTCCGACCAGCGCGTTTGCAGATAAGGATGCGGGCCGCCGGACGTTCATGACCGGCAGCCCGCGGGGTGTCTATGCGTATGCGATGCGTGCCCGTCACTCGTCTGCGGGCTCGGCCGGGGGCGTACTGCCCGATGGCGCGGCCGCCGCGGGTTTGTTCGACTTCGTGAAGTCGCTGAGCTTCTTCTTCGCGAGCTTGTCCACGTCGGCGCCTTTGAGCAGGAAGATCGCGTCGGAGCCGACGACGGTGGCATAGCGGCTCTTGTCGCGGTCGTTCGCCGGGCCGTCCGCCGAGATCAGCAGCTCGGTCTTCCTGCCGCCGGAGGCCGTCACGACGATCCGGTTGGCGGGGGCATCGAGCTTATACGCGGCCAGGTCCGCGGCTGCCGCCTTGTAGCGGACGTAGCGGTGGACTTTGGCATCGCGGATGGCGTTGAGCAGGTCCTTGATCTTCTGGTCGTCGAGGGTGACGGTGTTGTCCTGCCGGTAGGACCACTTTCCGTCAACCTGCGTGAACTCCATCTCGCCGTCCGGACGGATGAGGGCAAGCGAGATCACCTGCGGCACCTCGAACTTCGCCACGCTGCGGTCGCGCATCTCCGCGTCGAGGTGTTCGTAGATCTTCGGGTCGATCTGGTACACCAGGTCCGACTCGTCGATCATGGCGTAGGCGTCGGTGCCTTTGCGGGCCAGACGGACGCGGTAAAGCTTCGGCGGCGGGGCGGGCTGCGAGGCGGCCGCGGTGGTCGGCGCGGGGGCGGTGGCGGGAGCCGTGGCGGCATGGTCCTCGTCGTCCGTGTCCCCCTCGGCCAGGTCGCTGGGCAGCGGCTCGCCGGGATGGTTTTCGCGCCAGAGACGGCGAAGCTCCGCGACGGTCGGCGCGCCGGAGGGTTGCGATTCGGGCGTGGCGCCCTTGTGCGGCGCGGTGGTGGCGGGCCGCGAAGCGGGCGGCGGAGGTGCCTCGACGGAGACGGTCACAGCGAGGTCGGGCTTGTCGAGGCCGTAGGCGGCGGCCTTGCCTTTGGCGACGACCTTCTTCGCCCGCAGGGAGCTGAGGTCGCTGAGGGCGTCACGGACGGCGTCGGCGTCGGCGTCGGCGTGGACCGGCGCCACCATCGACCACTTGTTGTTGGCCTTGGAGAGCAGGGCGGTCTGATCGCCGCGGACGATCTCGATGCGGTTGGCCAGATTGCGGTCGAAGCTGAGCATGTCCCGTTTGCGGTAGCTGATCGGCTCGGCGAGGAGCTGGGCCACGCTGTCCTCGGGGACGACGGCGATGTCGTCGGTTCCGCCCGCCTTGAGGTAGGTGTTCGTCTGGCTCGGCGTCTTATCGAGGACCGCCACGGAGATCGGGGCGGGCTCGCCTTCCTGCGTGACAACCACCTGCGCCCGCGGGCGGTCGATGTTGACCCCGATGAGGGATTCCCGGTTCTCGAACGAGACGGCCTTGAGGTCTCTGACGGCCTTGAGGAGGTCCTCGACGAGGGCCGGTTCGGCGACCGTGCCATCCGGGTAGTTCCAGATGCCGTTCTTCTTCTCCAGCACGAAGCTCTCCGTGGGCAGGGTCACCTCGATCTTCCGGCACTTGGCCGGGTCGAGCTTCGCGATTTGCTTCTCGCGCAGGTCGATCAACTTCGGGGCGACGTCCGTGAAGCTGGACTTGGCGACCGTGAAGACCGGGTCCTCGCCGCCGATCCGGGCGAAGTAGCTTTCCGCCTTCGAGTCGGTGGGGCCGCCGAACTGCACGACGAGCGTACGCGTCTCGATGCTCGGCTGCGTCTCGGCCGGATTCGTCGTCGGCTCGCCCGGCTTCTTGGCCGGCTCCTTCTTGTGCTCGATGGTGACGGTGGCGGTCAGCCGCGGTTCCGCGAGGCCGTACGCATTCAGATTTGCCGGCTTGTCCGTGACGAAGTCCTGGGCGTAGAGGCTGCTCAGGACGCGGAGAAGGCTGTCGGCCTTGGTCTTGTCGGCACGGCAGCGCACGGGGCTTTCCAGCATCCACTCGTTGTTCGCCTTGACGAGTTCGAAATTCTCCGTGCCGGCGACCTTCACCCGGACGGCCTCCTCCGTCTTGAAGTCCGTCACGCGTTTGTCGCGGAGGTCGCTGAGACGCCGCGAGAACTTCTCGTGGAGGTTCTTGTCGGCGACGAGGATTTCATCGCTGTCGGGCTTCTGAACGTAGGTGTCGCCGCCGGTCGGGGTCCGCTGGCCGATTTTCAGGGTGTAGCTCTTGTCGTCCCTGGCCTTGAGGGTGACGGTGTAGAGCGGGTTGTTGAGTTCCGTCGTGGCGTCGGAGGGGCGGCCCTTGGCGTTCTTCTCATACTTCCGGACGTACTTCAGATCGGCGCTCTCGCGGACGATGTCATCGATCTGCCACTTGTTGGCGGTAGCTTTGACGGGTTGCTCGATGAGCCACTTGTCGTCCTGCTTCACGAAAACGCGCTTGGGATCGCGGGCAGAGACGACCTCGACGCGCAGCACATCCTCCTGCTTGGGCTTGTCCGCCCAGATGTCCTGGGGCTTCGGCGCCTCGGGCGGCCTGGGCGCCTCCTTCCACGGCTTGGCGACGAACGCGAAATACAGACCGACGACGACCAGACACAGGGCCAGAATCAGGGTTGTCCGCGTGTTCATGGTTGCTCGAGACTCCTATACAAACCACAGAGCATACGCAGGGCACGGGGACGCCGGAGAGCGGAACCGGGTCGATCCTGCGGGTTCTCCGCGGCCTCCGTGGTGAGTCCTGTCGATAGCGACTACTTCCTCCGCACCAGCATCATCACGCCGCCGCCCAGGAGGACGAGTACGGCCCACCCGACCGCGGCAAACTGCAGGAACCGGCGCCCGCCGCTGCTGATCGCCTCGATCGGCGGGGCGGTGACGGGCCCGGCGGCGATGAAGTCCGGCCGGTCCGCCAGCCAGTAGGCACAGTTGACGAAGAGGTCGCCGTTTTCCCGCGGCGGCGGGTCGAAGGAGATCCGTTCCTCCCTGCCGAGCCGGGGGACGCGCTCACCCATGTAATCGTCGACCACGCCGAGGCCGGCGCCGTTGACGATGATGCGGCTGTTGTTCTTCGTGTTCTCCGCGGCGAGGATCACGGTGAAGGGCGGATTGACGGCCGTCGGGCCCTTGAGCACCGTTCCGTCGCTGGACGGGGAGCGGATCTGGGCGATGAGCCGTTCGATGTCGCCCTCGGCCCAGAACTCAGAGCGACCGGTCGTCCCCGGCACGCCCAGGATGCTTTCGATCTTCACGTTCTCGGGTACCTTCGACGCCGGCAGCACCGGGCAGACGTCCACGAAGAGGCAGCGCCGTGAACGCAGCGGCCGCCCGACCGGCTGCTTCTCGTCGAAGGAGTTGAGACGCATCCAGTTC
Organism: uncultured Planctomycetales bacterium; assembly: GCA_964569765.1. Lineage (GTDB taxonomy): Bacteria > Planctomycetota > Phycisphaerae > UBA1845 > PWPN01 > CAZMVY01. Next base: position 7,871 of record CAZMVY010000106.1, on the reverse strand, counting down.
CACCGGGTGATGCTCAGTCCGTAGCGGTTGACGTCCTGCTTGTCCGGCACGCCGCGAATGACGCGCTCGCCGAACTTCACGTCGATGCCCCAGTCGTCGCGGAGGTACTTGTCGTAGCCGTAGCTCGACGGCTGCGAACCGAAGAACGATCGCCGTGGCGGCAGGAAGCACGCGAGGAAGATGCCGCGGGCGTTCTCCTCGCCGAGGACCTTGCGCACCTTGGCGAGTTCCGCGTCGCCGAAGGTCTTCTGGTCCTGCGGCATCCGCTGGAACGGGTTCTGCTGCGGCGAGTCGGCCGGGGGCAGGAAGACGTAGATGTTCGGGACCGGCCGATAGACATCGAGCTTGTCGGCCTCCTTTCTGACGATGTACGCGTTCGGCGGGTCATTGATCCGCCATCGCGTGCCGGCCTGTTCGACGGCGATCTCGGCATTCGGCCCCAGGGCGACGCCCTTGGCCTTGAACGCCTCGCGCACCGGGTCGGCGGGCTTGCCCTTCTCGAGCTTGCCGGCCAGGTCTGCGGCGAGCTCGAACAGCCGCACGTCCGCTTCCGGATCGGGGGCCTTCTCGTCCGTGGCCAGGTTCCAGTTCTTGACCTTGAAGTTGGACTGTTCGAGCCGCTCCTTGAGCTTGTTCAGATCGTTGCTCGGGATGCGGCCGGTGCGGGGCTGGTTCATCTGCTGCATCTGTGGCGGGGGCGAGACCTCGAACGACGTCAGCACCACGGTCGCAAACGGCTCCTTGTGCCCGAGCGCCAGGATCGCCGCGGAGATCGCGGCGTCGCCGTTGAAGACGCGGCGCTCGATACTCTCATCCTCGCTCGCGGCGGTCGGTCCGAATGTGTCGGCCTTCGGCCAGACCTGATCGAAATCCACGACCTCCACCTGGTCGGGCGTCTCGACGACGACGAGGTTGTCGCCCTCGAACTTGTTGGCCGTGTCGGCCATCTTCAGCTCCGGGAGGGCCTTGAGCTTCGTGTCGATCTCCTTGATGTCGTCGAGCGGCTTCTTGAACGCATCGCCCTTCTTGACGGCGGCGAGGACCGCCCGGCTCGGTTCGTCGATCTTCTGCCAGTCCTGGAGGAACTGGCGGATGCTCTGATCCCAGGCGGTGAGGTTCTGCGTCACGTTCACGCTGGCCCGGCGGAGCTGGCGGACGGCGTTCTGGAGGACGTCCTTGGGCTGGTCGGTATCCAGGATGCGGCGGATCTGCTGGTCGAGCTGGGCGAGGTCGCGCTGGGTGAGGGCGAGGATTTCCGTAAGCTCGATCTGCATGATCGGGTTGATCTTGACCGCCCACATGTAGTGGCTGCTGACGACCTTGTTCGCGTTGACGAATTCGTCGACGCGGGTGACTTCCTGGCTGAGCCATTGCGAGAGCTTCCCCGCCTGTCGCGAGAAGGCCTGAAGCGCCGGTTTGGGGTCGTCGGGGACGGCTTCGTCCTTCGGGTCTCCGACGGCCTCGCGGAGGCCGGCCACCAGCGTCTTGAGATCGGCGAGCTTCGCGGTCGTCTGCGTGGCGAACGCGCACTGGGGGTTGCTGAGCGTCTCCTCGCTCTTCTGCAGGTCGCCGAACCAGGTCTGGGCCTCTTCCAGATGGCCCTTGATCTTGTTGTTGAACTGCTCGATCTTCTGCTTGGCCTGCTCGTAGCGGGGCAGGCCGACGCCGCCGATCGCCTCGTCGACCTCCCGCTGGGTCTGCTGGAGCTCCTCAAGGTCGCGGGCCAGCTCGTTCGAGATCTTCGTGAAAGTCAGGAAGCCGGAGAGCCACCGCTTGTCGTTCGTGATCCGGTCGTACTGCTGCGTGGTCTGCTGAATCCACGCGGTAAGGTCGGCCCATTTGGCCTTGGTCAAATCGACCAGCTCCTGGTAGTCCCGGCTCTTGCCGCTGAACTTCTTCTGGATGCGGGCGATCAGCTCGCGCTTCTGGTCGTCGTCGCTGACGTACTGGACCTTGACCTTCGGGCTGTACGCCTCCATCTCCTCGAACAGGTCGCGGACGCGCGGCAGGTACTTCTCGCGGTCCTTCTCCTTGTCCGTCGAGGTGTAGACGGCCGTGAACGTGATCTCCTTCGCCGGGCAGTCGTTCAGGATCTTCTTCGTCCGGTCGGACAGTCCGTACATGCCCGAGTTCGCCACGTCGATCCGCTTGTACTGCGCGTGCGCGATCCAGTTGATGAAGATCACCAGCAGCGCGGCGATCAGCGTCATGAGCGCCACGTTCGCGCCGAAGAAGAGCCGGCGGCCGCGCGCCACCGCCTGCGCTGATTTGTCACCGCCCGAAGGGGACACCTGCGACTGCTTGTTTACCGCCATCGCTTGGACTCCAACACCTTGGTGGCCAGGAACAGAAAGAACACCGTCGTGCTGACGAAGAACACCAGGGACTTCGTGTCGAGAATGCCCTTCGTGAACTCGTCGAAATGGGCCGGGACGTTGACGTACATGAGGACGCCCCGCAGTCTCGGCCCCGCGAAGTCCGCGAAATAGTCCACGAGGAAGGTGAAGATCGACAGGATGCCCATGCCGATCACCGCCGCCAGAAGCTGGTGCCGCGTACAGCAGCTCGCGAACAGTCCGACCGAGATGTACAGCGCCCCGATCAGGAGCATGCCCACGTAGCTGAACAGCACTACGCCCAGTTGCGGCTGGCTGTAGGCCATCATCATGAGCAGATGCGGGATGGTCGTCGCGAGCATTGCCGCATAGAGCGCCAGCACGCCGAAGAACTTGCCGAGAATCACCTCGGCGTCCGTCACCGGGGCGGGCATCAGCGTCTCGATCGTTCCGGTGCTGAACTCTTCCGCGACGGCCCGCATCGTCAGAAGCGGAACGGCGAACACGAGGATGCCGGTCATGGCCGCAAAGAGCGGCCGCATCGACGCCTCATTCCCCGGCACGAGGACCTGCGTGACGAAGTAGTAACCCGTGAACAGCAGGAACACGCACCCGACCACGTATGCGATCGGCGAGAGGAACGAGGCGGCCAGCTCGCGCTGGGTTAACGGTGCAACATTTCGCATGACGACTGTTCTCCTGCGATTCCAAGCCGTTTGACCTTTATGGGTTATGCATCTTCGCCGGCGTGCTGTTTCGCCGTGATCTGCACGAAGAACTCCTCGAGGCTGCCCGATTCGAGGCGGATCTCGCGCAAGGGCCAGTCGTGCCGGGCGGCCAGCCTGGCGATGTGCTCACGCGGATCCTTACCCTGCATCGTGTCGATCGCCAGTCGGTTCCATCCGTCGCGAAGCGTGCAGTCCACCTTGCGGACGCCCTCGATGGCTCGCACCGCCGACTCCACTTCCTGTTGCGGCCCGCGGATTTCGGCGATCAGACGCGAGGCCCCCGCGATCCTCTCCCGCAGTTCCACCGGAGAGCCGGATGCCACAATCCGGCCCCGGGCGATGATGATGATCCGCTGGCAGGTGGCCTCCACCTCCGGCAGGATGTGCGAGCTGAGAATGACGGTGTGGCGCTTCGCGAGCTCTTTGACGAGGTTTCGCGTCTCGCGGATCTGCGTCGGGTCGAGTCCGATCGTCGGTTCGTCCAGCACGAGGATCTTCGGGTCGTGAAGGAGGGCGTCGGCCAGGCCGACCCGCTGCCGCATCCCTTTGGAGAGCTGGCCGATCGGCCGGTCGATGAACTCGCCCAGCCAGCAGCGATCGGACACATTCCGGATGGCGGCTTCCCGTGCGGACCGGTCCATGCCCCGCAGCTTGCCGCGGAAGTTCAGGTACTCGCGGACCCGCATCTCCGGATACAGCGGAACGGACTCCGGCAGATAGCCGATGTGCCGACGGACATCCATCGACTGCGTGAAGACGTCATAGCCGGCGATCGTGGCCGACCCGCTGGTGGCGGGCTGATAGCACGTCAGGATTCGCAGCGTCGTGCTCTTGCCCGCCCCGTTGGGGCCGAGGAAGCCCACGATCTCCCCTTCCTCGACCCGAAACGAGATGTTGTCTACCGCCAATAGCGGGCCGTAGTACTTGGTGAGATTCTTCACCTGAATCATGACCTGATCTGTTCCTTTCCGAATAGCCGTCGCCGTTAGGACTGAGCTTACCTGGGTTCCGTCCTCGATCGAAAGAAATCCGGGTACGCCTGGCACGGATTGCCGGAGCGCCGGCCGGGGCGGCGCCGAAGTACGCCTCATTCCTACGTCGCGTGTGGGCGTCCTGTTCGGGAATCGGCCGCCACGTCATACCAGCCGTAACCGGCCAAGCACCGTATATTCGTGACAGCCGTCGGCCTTGTCAACAGTTTCCGGCCCCGCAAGGGCGAAAAGACCGTGCGATCACGCTACCGACCGCCGGTGAACGTGGGTCGCTTTCCTGACGTAACCTTCGCTAAGACAGTAGGATAAGAAGCAAGGGGTGTTCCCGCCAACAGGGTTGTGGCACCATGCAGCGAGGGTGTATTGCCGCTGTCCTGGCCGGCAAGCTGCCGGTCGCCATCGATTCTGCCCACCCCGTCGCGCCGCTTGCATGTAAGCGGTTGACCGGGCTCGGCACCAACCCCGGCCCTCGCAGGACAGGCGTCAGAGCCCCTGGCGACAGGTGCCAGGGGCCCTTCCGCGCCAGAGTCGGCGCCACCGCGGCCTCCCGCAGCGGCTGGTTTCTCGTCAAAAAGTCTTTGCCCGGTCTCCAGCCGATGTTATAATCGCCCAAAATGCTGCTGCGGCTCGTTGCCATCATGATGCTCGTGGCCCAACCGCTCCCGTTGCGGATGTGCGGTGCGCGCTCCTGTCCGGCAAACCGCCCGGTCAAGGCGGCCGTGAAGACGTGCCGTCACGCGCGGCCTCTCGCGGCAGCGCCACGTTGCGGCAAGGGCTGTTGCGTGCAGCAGCGTCCCGTTGTTCCGTGCCCGTTCTGTCGGAACATCCCCCGGGAGCCCGCCAGCCCGCCGCCGAGTTCCGTTCGGTCGGCGTGTGAGCAGTCGCCTGCCCTGCCGCTTGGGCTCGTTGCCGTTGCGGAGGCCGGTCACACCGGTCTGGTGGCAGCGTGGTTGGATCTGGCCCCGGTTCCCGGCGAGTCTTCCGGTAGCCTTCGCCAAGCCTGTCTCTGTGTCTGGCTCATTTGAAAAGCCCCCGGCGCCCATCCTGCGCGCATGCGGAGGCGACGGCGCCGTCCGAGTGTAACATGGTGTAACGATTCGTCCGTGTTTGCCCGGCCGCGCGGTTCGGGCTGAGTCGAACGGGTTTTCGGAAAAGCGATCGGAATTGCAAGGAGTTCAAAAATGAAGCGTTTTGCGATCATTCTCGTCGTCGCGTGTGCGTTTGTAGCGGTGAGCGTCGCGGCCAGGCCGCTGCTGGCGGGTTCGCAGGGTTCGTCGTCCTTCGCGTGCGGTGACAACTGTAAGCAGAAGTGCGGCGATACGTGCAAGTGCGACGGCAAGTGCTGCGACAAGTGCAAGAACAAGGATGGCGGCTGCAAGAAGGACGGCGGTTGCCGGAAAGGCGGCTGCAAGAAGGACGGCGCCACCAAGCAATCGTGATCACGCACGATTGATGCGGCCGGATGCGCCGCACTGATCAACAACACGCCGGGCCCGCCGCGCGGATGGCGACGGGCCCGGCTCGTTTTATTGTTTCACTGTCGTCGCGAGAAACCGCCGCTGCCGGCCAAGCCCCACGATGGCGTGGGTAGATCATGAGGGGACGCGCATCCGGCTCGCTGCTGCTCGCCGTACGCCGGCGCCTTGCCAGGCATACCACGAAAGCCGCACGTCGTGGTGACGACCTGACGCTGGTCGGTGCGGCGCTCGGGCCCGCGCCGGGCGAAACGCGCGTAGTGAAGACCGCGCTACGTCGAAGGGGGCAGGGCAAGGCTTTGCAGCCATGTCAGGCGCTCGTCGTCCCGTTCGAAAACGGCCTCGAGTTCCCGCCGGACGAATGGCCAGTCGACCGATGCGTTCGCCGCCGCGATGGCCTCGACGTCGCGCCGGTCCTCCGGGCGAAACGCAACCAGCTTCATAAGGATCGTTCCTTCGACATCCGCGACGCGTACCGGGCGTCCCAGGACGATCTGCGTGACTGCTCGCTCGAGCACGACCTGAAACAGTGGAATCACCGGGGCCAGCCAGTCGATCGGCACGGGCCCGAAGTAAAAGCGCGTCAGGTGATCGCGCGTCCACTCACGGATCACGCGATCCGTATTGATCCGGCATCCCGCCTCGCGAAGCCGCTCCAGCAGGCCCGGCAGCGATACGGCCGGGACCGTGAGCAGGAGATCGACGTCCTGCGTTGCGCGGATCACCCCGTGTTCCGCCGCGGCCAGCCCACCGATCAGGGCGTAGCGGATATCGGAGGCTTCCAGCACGCCGGTGACGACCCGGAGCGCCTCTTCGATGGGCTCAGCGATGTGCTGCGCGTCTGCGTTCATACAGCCGCACCGCCTCGAGAATTCGCTGCCGCCACTGCATCTCGCGCCACTCGTAGTAACGTTGTGCCGCTTCGAGGTTGCCGGCGGAGGCCGCCAGTTCGAGGCAGACCCGATGCAGCGCCGCCGCCCGATGGAGGCGTTCTCCCGGTGTCAGTGACTGGGCGGCCTGCGCCTCCTCTCGGAGTCGCTGCTTCGGGTCCGGCCATCGCAAGCCGGCCAGGATTTCGCGCTGGGATACGTCACTCGCCATGAAGCCCGCCCCCGCGTTGATGGATTCCCGACGCTAGCCGCCCGCCGCGAGCATGAACGTCAGCACACCGCACTGGGCGGAGAGGAAAACGCCGCTCAGAACGATGCCGGCCACGGCCGCGCCCTTGCGGGCGTCGCGCCGGGTCGCACCGATCAGGCCCAGGATCAGGCCCGTCAGACCGCAGGCCTCGGCGGCGAGCATCAGCAGCATCGCGCCGCCGGCACGCTTGCGGGCCGCGGGGTCGTTCAGGAGCATCTCCTGAAACCGGAGCTGGGCCTGCCGGTTGACCTCGCGTGCCTGTTGCGGCGAGAGCTTATGGCTGGGCAGCGTCGATGCGATCGGCTGCATGACATCCGCCAGGATCGGCATGAGCGCTCCAATCCCGAGCACGATCGACACCCACGCGAGGATGCCGGTCACGACCGACCACGTCGCGATCGGGTTGGGGCCGGGTCGCGGGCGCATCGGCGGGGGGGGCACCGTGTCGCGCGGATCGAAGTGGCCATAGCCCCGCGGCGGCGGGGGCGGGACAGGCCCGACGTCGGCCAGCGGCAGGTCCGGGGGACCGGAGGCCGGCTGGGAAGCCGGGGGGATCGCGCTGAGTTGCAGCGTGGATTGCGCAGGAGCTCGCACCACCCGACGGCAGTAGGGGCACGAGACGGTCTGATCGGCCCACTCGTCGTCTACCTCGATGGGCTGTTGGCACGCGGGGCAGGCAAATTGAATCGCCATAGTCGTTACCACCCGTCCGGCGGGCCGACCCGTAGGGCCGCGCCTGCGGAAGCGTCGTTCACAGCCGATATCCTACGCAATTCAGCGTTGGCAAACAAGAAACAATCGCATCGCGGCTTTCGGCCGGGCAGGCCAGGAAGCTGGGCGATATCCCGCCCCGCGAAGGGGGGGACGGAAGCGGGGCCGGAAGCCGCTCCGCGCCCCGAAGCCGCTCCGCGCCCCCCGGACAGCGTGCGCGCTTGGGCGGAAGGCCACCCATCGCGCGGGCCTGGCAGGCTTGTCGGCGCCAAGGGGCTCGGCGGCGGACGGGGGGGCTGGCGGGATGCGGCAGAGGCGGTGGAAAAAATTGAGAATAAGCATGACAATACCCGTAATCCGTGTTATGTTTGAGTCAGTGGCCGCTGGGCCGATAAAGGGGCGGGAGAGAGACGGACGGAAGAACGTAGGGTAAGGGTAGAGGCGTCCGTGACGGGCTGGTGCGGCGAACGGGTTGGTGGCGTCAACCCC
>CAZMVY010000105.1:1800-15943 GCA_964569765.1 uncultured Planctomycetales bacterium | reverse complement strand
GGGGGGGGGGGGCGCGTGGGGGCTGCTGGGGGCCGGGGGTTTTGCGGGGGCGGGGGGGGGCTGGGGGGGGGGCGCCCCCCACGCCGGGGCGTGTCTCGGGGCCCTGTTGACGGGCGTCCTGCTGGTTCCGGTGCTCGGCACGGCGACGGCGGCGCTGTTTCTGGTTGCGATCAAGGTTTCGTCGGCGGCCTTGCTGGCGATGGGTCGTCGGCTTTCCCATGCGGTCTGAACCGACCGCCGCAGCGGGCCTCATTTCGGCGGCGTAGAAGCAAGAGCGAACAACATCCATTCGTAAAGCCAGACCCTGATATGTCCGAAGAAAAAGCCATGCGCGGCCATATACCGGCACGGCGAGAGATGCCGATAACAACCTGAGGCTTTGGGCTTTGGCGAGCCTGTCCGGCCGCCCGGGTCGCCGGCGGAGGGGCATGACAGCAGGTTGTTTCCCGCCGGGCCGCCGCATGTTTGGTGGATCGAACGAAGACGCCCTTTCAAGGAGTCACCTTCGATGTTGACACGGACTCCATTCTCAGTGCGGTATCTGCGGCGCCTGACCGACCGCGTCGGCCTGTTACGCCGCGCGGAGTTCGGTGAGCCGGATTGTTTCGGCGGGTACGATACGATCGATAATGCGCTGGCCCTGCGGCTGTGCACGCGGCTGTTTGCGCAAGGAATGCAGGACGATGCCGCGGCATGGGCCTCGATCTATCTGCGGTTTCTCTTCCAGGCGTTTCGTCGCGGCGCGGGCTTCTGTGCCGGCCGCGAACCGCTCGGAGATTGGCCGGATACGATGCTGACTCTCGCCCAACTCGGTCAGGCCGCCCGGGCGCTGGCGGCGGTTTCGAACAGCGAGCTGCCGGGTGTCATCCGGGACCGCGCTCAGACGTTGTGGAACGCCGTCACGCCGGACTTCGCGAAGATCCGGTGTCCGCGGGCGGCGGCGCACTGGCTGCTGGCGATTGGTGAACTGCCGCCGGGGGAGCAGCGAAAGGTCGAAGGGGCGGCAGCGCGGCTGGCGAACTGGCTTGTGGAGGATTGTCACCACGCGCTGCGGACGAGCGACTGGGAATGGTTTGACGAGCGCTGGCTTCCGGGCGACGCGTGCCTGCCGCACGGGCTGTGGGCGGCGTATGGTATGCTCGGCGAGCAGCGCTGCGCCCGCGTCGCCGCGGCGACGACCGAATTCCTGATCCAGCAGCTTTTCGAGGATGGGCTGCCCGTGCCGGTGGGCACGCGGGGCGGCTGGTCGCGGCATTGCAGCAAGGGCGTGTTCGACCAGCTTCCGTCGGACGTCGCGGCTACGGCCGAGATGCTCTCGTACGCATACGATGTAACGGGTTCTTGCCGGTACGCCGAGTATGCGGATTACGCCCGGGCGTGGTTCACGGGCAACAACGTCAAGGGGCTGTGCATGCTGGACGAGACGACGGGCGGTGTGTACGACGCGCTCACGCCCGCAGGGCACGCCCGCGGCCAGGGGGCGATGGCAACCGTGAGTTACCTGCTGTCCGCCACCGCGGCGCGCGCGCCGCAGGCGACATCGGTGGTGGACCTGGGTACGATCGTGTGCGTGGGGTGAGCGGTGGCGCGGGCCGTCGGTCGTTAATCACGGGTGATCTTCGCGGTGATCGGCTCGGCCACACGTTCGTAGTCGGCGCGAAGCATTTTCACGGCCTGCGTGTGCGATCCCGCCTGAAATACAACGTACTCGTCTTGCCGGAGTGAGGCATCCATCACCGTCGGGATGCCGTAGGGCTTGCCGAAGGGCGGCTCTGCGCCCAGTTCGCAGTCGTCGAAGACCCGGGCAAGCTCCTGCTCGGTGGCGAGCCGGACCGACTCGACATTCATGGCTCGCGCGAGCGCATCGAGATCCACGCGCCGACTTGCCGGAACCACGCAAAGGATATAAGCGGATCCGGCGCGGACGAGAACGGGCTTGGCTACGTTCTGCCCGGGTGTGTGTGCCTCTGCGGCGAGGCGCTGGGAACTGAAGGTCGGGGGATGCACGTTCGTGCTGAACGGCATTCCGTGACGGCGAAGCAGAAGCTCGACATCCATGGCGTGCCTCCGTTTGCTGCCGGGCGAAACTCACGTGTGCAGCCGAGTGTCTCCGGGCCGCTGCCCGCCGGCAGCGTCGGCGAACCGTGCGGCGCCCGTATTGTCGGAGCGGCCGCGCCGCGGCCGGCGATTTCATTCTTCGAGAGATCGTCCGCCCTCCGCGCCGGAGGGGCCGTGGACAGAGTCGGGCGGCAGTCACGACTTCGGATTGTCGGGCTTGTCCTCGTCGTCGAGCATCTCGTCGACGAAGTTCTGCTCGCCGCTGGCTGCCAGCGCCTCCAATGCGCTGATGGGATCGACGCCCTCGGTCGCTTCGCGAAACAGCTCGTCCTCGTCGATCCGTCCGATCTCGGTGGCGGCGGACGAATCGGCGTGGACGGGGGTCTTCGTCGCAGGTTCGCGCTTGCGGGATTCCAGCCGCGTCTTCACCTGCCGAACGCTTTCGGGCTGGCCGTTGATCTGGACCGTGAAGACGACGGGGCCGATAACGATGTGGTCGCCGGGCGCCAGATCCTTTTCCGTGATTCGCCGGTTGTTCACGTAGGTGCCGTTGGCGCTGCCCATGTCCCGAAGCGTCACGGTGCCTTCGTGGATGATCAGTTGAGCGTGCTTGCGGGAGATTTCGCTGAGCGGGATTCGCAGGTCGCAATCATCCTGGCGGCCAATGAGCGTAATGCCCTCGCCCAGCGGAAACTCTTTCCGCTCTCCGTTTTCTTTGAACATTACGAGTCTGACGTCCATCGGGTCGGCCTCTTTGTGCCCTGACACTCAGGCGGCTCGCTCGGACGTGCACCCTCGGGAGCCACGGCCCGCGGCAACGCCCCCGGCACCATGCTCCCACATCCAGTCTAACCAAGCCGACGCGGCGGATCAACGCCCCGGCGCACCGTAAGCCGTCCGTCGGGGCTATGTTATACTGGTTGGCCGGCGGGATGCCAAGCATGGTCGAAGCAGGTCTGTATGTACACGTTCCCTTCTGTCGGACAAAGTGCGGGTACTGCGACTTTTACTCTCGGGTGCCTGCCGCGGGGCAGCCCGGCCGGTATGTGGATGCCGTCTTAACAGAGCTGGCCGACGGGCCTGCCGGGCCGGACAGGCGGGTGCGGCTTCGGACGATCTTCGTTGGCGGCGGTACACCGACGACCCTGCCGGCGACCGAGCTTTCACGGCTCTTCGGTGTGCTGGGCGAGCTGGCACGACGCGACGGAGTCTTTGAGTTTACCGTGGAGACGAATCCCGCAAGCCTCGATGACGCCAGGGCCTGGGCCTTGCGGGAGGCTGGCGTCAACCGTGTGTCGATCGGCGTGCAGTCCTTCGCGGCGGAGGAATTGAGGATCCTCGACCGAAACCATCAGGCCGAGGATGTCGCACCGACCGTAGCGTCAGCCCGGCGCTGGGGTTTTTCGTACATAAACCTTGACCTTATTTTTGGCATTCCTGGTCAGACGCAGTGGAGTTGGGGGGAATCGCTGCGAATGGCGATAGAACTTGGGCCGGATCACATAGCCTGCTACGGGCTGACCTACGAGCCGGGTACACCGCTTTATCGAAAGTGGGCGGAAGGGGCCCTCCATCCGTGCGGGGAGGAGACCGAGGCCCGCATGTATGAGTGCGCCATCGACACACTGACCAGCGCGGGTTTCGAGCATTATGAGATCAGCAACTTCGCGAGGCCGGGTGCCCGCTGCGAGCATAACCTGGCGTATTGGCGCAACGAGTCGTATGTGGGGGTTGGGCCGGCGGCAGCGAGTTACCTCGAGGGGGTGCGGACGCGAAACATCGCCGATGTCGAGCAGTACATCCGTCGGATTGCCCTTGGTCAGAGCCCGGTGGTCGAGTCTGAGCGTCTGGACGCCAAGGCGCGGGCAGCCGAGACGGCGATGCTTCAGCTTCGGCTTACGGAGGGTATCGACCGTCGGAGCTTTGAGCGTCAGACCGGATTCGACGCCATGGCGCTGTTCGCCGATGTGATCCGCTCGCATGTTGCGGGGCGGCGGCTTTCCGTCACCCCGACACATATCCGCTTGACGCGTTCAGGTTTGCTCATCGCGGACAGCGTGATGGCCGATTTCATAGCAGTAGGCTCCAGAGGGGGTTGACAGCCCGTCGGTGATCGGGCCTAATGCTGAGCGCAGCAAGCGGCGTGTGGTTGACAGAGTTGGCGATCATCGCAAGCGGGGACGGCGGCGTCCGCCGGCGAAAGGAACTGGTTCTCAAGAGGAGATGTGCATTATGAGTATGTTGCTGTCCGACACGTTGGCTGCCATCGGCGAATACTTCAGTTGGTGGCAGGGCATATTGCTGATCATCCTGATCGTGCTCATTGTGTTCTACTGGCAATACAAGAAGAAGCAGATGTAGTCGGTTCTCGGATACGGAAAGCCACCATCGACGCGCTTCCGGGGTTCTGCCTCGGACAGTCGGGTATTTGAGCGGGCCGTGTGCTCCGTGCGCACGGCCCGCCGTCTTGCTGGACGTGTCCGCATCGTCTGCGGCGGCCATCGGATAGCGGAGGGACGTCATGCCGGGGCGAGGCTTCCGGTTGGAATCCCCGACGGGGTTCGTCGTCCACCGAGACGAATCATCGCGGCGAGCTGACCGCGCCGCGTTCCGTACCGTGCGTTTCGTGCGACACCGCATAGAGCCGGGCGGCGCGGAAGTAGAAGCGGAGAGAGAGTTCCCGGCCGGCCAGTTCGGTACCGTCGCGATTCTCCCACAGCAGCGGGATGCGCGTGTCATCGACGCCTCGAAGCAGGCACTTCTCCCGTTCGTAGCCGGGGACGGTCTTGCCGGCGGCGTCGAGCAACTCGACCATGACGTACGCCTGTTGGAACAGGCCGCTGCCGGACGGGATTGTGGCGTTGAGCTGTAGCGGCCGGCCGGGCATCCTGAACGGCTTCGATGTGAACGCCGCGTTCGCCTTTGCGCCGACCGAGGCGATCCGGTTTTCCGGCAGGCCCCACACGCCGTTGGCGATCCACCAGAGCATTTCCCTGCCGAAGTGCATGGGGGCCATCTTGATCGGATATGGCGCGTCGCCCTGGGCGTCTGTGCGACGCCACGGGCGCTGCCAGTGTACGGCGTCGTGGCTGACCCACCACTGGCAGCCGAGGTGGGGACCGTGTTTGCCGGGCGTCAGGGGCGAGGGCGCGTACAGATCGACCATCGCGACGTAGCGATCCGCGAAGGGGAACGCGAACATGCGGTAAAACTCGACCTCGGGTGGATCCTGCGCATCCGGCGTAATCCGTCCGTCCCGGCCGACATCCTTGAGGGTTTCCCAATGCAGGCCGTCCCGGCTCGCGCGGATCGAGAGCACGCGGCGTCTCTCGCCCCCCATGTTGTCGGGGTAGGTTTTTTTCCACGGCTCGTCCGTGCCCTGATACGCGAGGAAGCGGTTCGTGCGGGCATCCCACATCACGCCGAATGCATCGTGGTCGTAGTAGATCGGTTCGGCGGAGATCGGCTGCCAGTGTGTTCCGTCGGCGCTGGTGAAGCCCCGGAGTGCGTGTCCTTCGACGTCCTTTCGATCGGATCGGCTCCATGTGTAGAAGAAGAGTCGGTCCGCATCCGGGCGGTGCGTGATCATCGACTCGATGAGCCACTCCCCCGGCGGGCATGCGTACACCTGCGTCCAGTCGGTCAGGGTGTGGCCGTCCGGCGTGCGGCCACGGAAGACCGCCCAGCGGTAGTTTCGGCCTTGCTGTTCGTGTTTTGTCCCGTAGACCAGATAGCCGCCCCGCGCCTCGGCGGTGGCCAGGAGCGTGCGGAAGGGCGGCGAGGTTCCCTCATTCGCCTCCGGCGCGCTGAAGATCATCTGAAAGCCGCCCGTGCGCAGGTCCGTGCCCTGGATGTTCCCGCGGAACCCCAGGACATTGTCGTCGTAGCTCAGGTGGCCGACGGTGTCGCGAACGTCGTCCGGTTGCATGAAGAGCAGCAACGTGGCGGTTCGTTCGTTTGCGCCGGCCTCCGGGATCGCAGCCAGCAATGCGACAGCAAGACCAACCATGATCGTACGGCGTGTGTGTTCCATTTCATGCGCCTCTCGTCGGTCGCGAATCGGCTCCAGCCCGGCGGCGCACCGGCGTCCGAGCCGGGCGTGTACGGCTCGCAGCGTAGTCGTATGGGGCGTGTCAGGCAAAGCCTGGCTTCCGACAGGCGCACCTGTTGTGCGGCGGCGCGCAGGGTCAGGACACGGGGGCGGCGGCATGGTTCTGGATCATGACGCGGAGGCGGCAGCCCGGCGGGTTCTCGACGGGTCGGAGCGGTCCAGGCTTGCCGTGCGTCGTATCGACGGCGGATGGCCTCGGGGTGCCGTTCAGTTGCCATTCCATGGCGTACTCCACCAGGGCCTCGGCCATGCCGCGGGCGAGTCGCCGACCGTCCGCCGGGCTGACGGAGTGGGCGATGATTTCGATCCCACGAGCGCTTTCGCACGGGACGGCGCCGGATCTTCGCTCGGACTTGGGGCTTGTTGTGGAATCGGCACACCCGTACGGGCTGGCGCGCACGACGCGGAGGATCGCGGCTGGCTGATCCTTCTTGTGCTTTCGGTACCATTCACTGGCCTGTGTCAGCGGGTTTGCCATCGCCCTCCAGAGGACCGCAGGCGATGACATGAGGCCAAGGCACCAGTCGATGTCCTCCGGCCGCGGAGCTTCGATCACGCCGGGTTGAGGAACGCGGTCGATCCGCAGACGGATGCGGCACGGGGCTGCAGCGTCCGGATACCTGGATGCGCTTTCTGTCGGCCTTGGCTCGGCCGGGTTTTCAGGCATAAGGCCCGATGCCCCGGCTGCCTCAAAAGGGTCGGGGGTCGGCCCCCTGCGAAGGCTCTGCGGCAGATTCCGGCGGGCCTACCAGGTAGATGCGGTTCTTGCCGTCTCGCTTCGCACGCAACAGCGCCCGGTCGGCCTGCTCGAGCAGATCCACGGCCCGCTGGGCATCCCAAGGGAAGCTGGCGAGCCCGCCGCTGATGGTCAGGACGCCCTTGGCTTCCGGCCCCAGCAGGGGAAAATCATGCGTCTCGAGCTCCTTCCGGAATCGCCGGAGCACGGAGAGCACGTCGGTCGGGTGCTTTGATCCCGCGACGCGGGGCTCCTCGGCCTCCCAGAACACGACGGCAAACTCGTCTCCGCCATAGCGGGCAACCACGTCGTGCTGGCGGCAGCAACGGCGGAAAAGCCGACCGGCCTCCCGAAGGATCTCGTCGCCGGCGGCGTGGCCATACCGGTCGTTGTAATGCTTGAAGTCGTCGATATCGAACATCAGCAAGGTGACGTTCGTGTGGTCGCGCGCGGCCTGCTGGAGCGTGGCATCAAGCGTCTGGATGAGCTGACGCCGGTTCGGAAGGCCCGTGAGTTCGTCCGTCAGCGCGAGCCGTTCGAGGCAGCGGCGCCGCTCACAGGCGTCCAGCAGATGGCCGATGACCCGGCCGTAGTGGCGCAGCTTCTCAAGGTCGCCGCTCTCGTAGGGGAAAGCCTCTCGCGGGCCGACCAGGATCTGGCCGACATTCCGCCCCGCGACCTCGATGGTCTCGACGAGCACCGGCCGCCCCACGGACGGGCCGATCTCCGCCCGGGCGCTCTCCGCCACGATCGTGAGGCTTGCGCACTGAAGGGAGTCGCGCAGCAGCCCGGCCATTCGCTCGAGAACGTGCTGCGGGCCCCGATCCATCTCCGAGAGAATCTGCGCCAGCGTGCTCAACTCGGCCGGGGCAATATGGCTGAGCCGGCCGGGCGATACGTCCAGCCATCGCCCGGGGCGCGGAAGCTTCAGCGTTTCGTCGAGGTCGTGGCCGGTCGGCGGATAGATGATGTAGTCGTCGGCGCCGGCCGGCAGGGCGTGTCGTGCCGCCGTCTCGCCGCTCGGCCGGCAGCACAGCACCATTCGTCCGCGGGGACCGATCGCACGCCGCAACCCGCTCACCACGGCGCCAAGCCGCGGGAACGCCGGGTCCACGCCCAGCAGGACGCTTCGTGTACCCTCGCCGAACGCCGTTCCGCAGGCGGCAATGCCGGCCAGGTATGTCGCTCGCGTGATAACCTCCACGTCGGGGTAGCGGTTGCGGGCGATCTCCGCGAGTCGGCCGGGATCGTTGATCACCAGCAGACGGCGACCGCTATCGGCAGTAAGACCGGGCAACATCACCGGTGGCGCCTCCCGGATTCCGGTCCGTCCGTCGGACGATCGAGCAGGGCGTCGATTTCTTCGCGCGTCAGTTCCACACCGCCGTCCGGGTGCTCGGGTGTCACGGGCGAGATCGCGCGGGCGCTGGGCGGCGTTCGCGTGGGGCGATTCGCCTGCGGTCGCCACGGCACGGCCGGTGCGGGGCCGTCATCCTCGGAGCGATCGTCCCCGTTCTGCGGCGAAGACGGGCGCCGCCAGTCACCGGGGATGGCAATGGGCCGGGCGACGCGAATGTCAGGCGTCGCTACCGGCTTGGATTCCACAGCCGGGGCCCCCGCAGCCGGTTTGCGATCCTCAACGGGTACCTGCGGCAGCGGATCGGCGGGTTCGCCGTCGGCGACCATCGTTGCAGAAGTGGGCTCCGGCGGCGTTGGCGGCGTGGGTTGGTTGATGTGCGGTTCCGACCCCGTCGGCTCAGAAGGCGGCGGTGCAGGAGCTTCGGGATCGGCCGGCGCGGACGGTTCCGCTACGTTATCGGGCTTCGTCCCAGAGGGAAGGTCGGCGAGTGCCTCGGCCCATTCCGCCAGATCGGTCAGATCGAGTTTCTTGGCACCTGCGGCCAGTGCGGCTCGGAGGGTCGCCTCCTCGCCGTCGCCATCCGCGAAGACATAGGTCCCTCCGGGCGCGAGGCGATTCGCCAGCGGGAAGAACTCGATCTCGGTGCTTTCGATGCAGCCCGCCTGAACGACAGCCGCTCTGGTGGTCCCGACGCCGTCTGCCGCCAGCTCGCCCAGTGCCGCGTAGACGTCGGGCAACCGGATCACTTCGATCCCGGCGGCCCCCAGCGCACGACAAATCACCGCGGCTCGCTGGGCGGCGTCGCCGGCAACGACGATCACCTTCGGTTCGCCCGGGTCGGTCCGGACCGGCATCGCGAAGTCCCTCGCTCCACGGACTTGCGTCGCGTTCTCTCAATGGTAGTCTACCATCCGTCCATGTATGCGTCAAACGAAATAGGGCGGTCCGGTTGACTGGAGAATCATAGCGATGAATCGTGCGGTAAAGTGGGTCGTTTGGCTCGGTCTGAGCCTGGTGTGGGGCGTGGCGGCGGCCGTCGCGGAGGATGGGGAAGTCGCGCGGCAGATCGAGAGGTTGTTCTCCACGGTGAAGCCGGGCGCGATGCGATACGGCGTTTGCGTTGTCGATCTGCAAACCAACCGGGAGGTATACGCGAAGAACGCCGACGAGCCGTTCAAACCCGCGAGCAACATGAAGTTGCTGACCGTCGCGACGGCGTTGGATCAGCTCCCGCCGGGCTTCAAGTACCGCACCACGCTCGCAAGGCGCGGCGACGACCTCGTCGTGCTGGGGCGGGGCGATCCCTCGCTGGGTGATCCACGGCTGGCCAGGGAGCGTCGCGAGCCGATTACGGCGATGTTCCATGCTTGGGCGGCTGCCCTCCAGGAAAAGGGCATCACGGAGGTCAAGGGCGATCTTGTCATCGACGACACCGCTTTCGAGACCGAGCGTTATAATCCGAACTGGCCGGCCGACCAGCGGGATCACTGGTATTCCGCTCCGGTGGGCGCGCTGAACTTCAACGACAACTGCATCGACGTGACCGTCAGTCCCGGGGGCAAGCCCGGCGAGCCGGCCGTCATCGAGGTCAGTCCGCCGAACACGTACACGGTCATCCGCAACGAGTGCAGGACGGGCGAGCAGCAGCGGCCGACCATCGCCCGGCGCGGCGATGGACCGGTGTACGTTGTGTCCGGCACGTGCAAGAGCCCGGGGACGCTGCAATCGGTTTCTGTGCCCGATCCGGGGCTGTTCTTCGCCGGCGCGATGCGGACAGCATTGGCGGCCAAGGGTGTTCGGATCAACGGGAGCATCCGGCGCGAGCGGATCCGCGACGACCGGGGCAACCTCCCGCCGACGTGCACGGTGATTGCCGTGTACGAGCGCCCGCTGACCGAGCTGCTCGATCGGATCAACAAGAACAGCCAGAACCTCTTTGCGGAATGTCTGTTCAAGACAATCGGCTTCGAGCTGAGTGCGATGGAGAAAGGTGTGGGCGAGGGGTCGTATGCCGCGGGTCGCAGGTACGTGGAGCGGTTCATTGAGAAAAGCCTGATGTCGAAGCCGGCGGGGCTTGTGATTGACGACGGCTCCGGTTACAGCCCGCGCAACCGCGTTTCGCCGCGGATGCTGGTGGGCGTATTGCGGCATATGGCGCGGCATCCGCGCGGCCGGGACTTCCGCGCGAGCCTTGCGCGCGTGGGCGAGGACGGCACGCTCGAAAAGCGGATGAAGGACCTCAAGGGCCGCGTGCAGGCCAAGACCGGATACATCTCCGGCGTGTATGCGCTGAGCGGCTATGCGAGCCCGGGCGGGGGCAAGACCTACTGCTTCTCGATCCTGCTGAACGACGTGGCCAACGGAACGGAGGCCCGACACCTGCAGGACGGCATCTGCCGTATCCTGGCCACCGACGGGGGCTCGGCGCCTAGCCAGCCCGCGCAAGCGGTTGCGAGGCCGGCCCCTGCAAGGGCGAAGAAGTAAGCCTGATCGATTGCCGAGCAGCCTTCGCCCGAGCCCCGACGGGGCGTACTTGTCCCGTCGTCGCGCCGAGTCGATCCGACTTCGAGAGCGGGCAACATGCCCGCCATTCCGGTTGGGCCGCCGCCGAAGGCCGCGACGTGGGGCTGAGATGGGCCGTCTGCGGCCCGGGGGTGAAGCACAAGGACAGCTCCGAGACTTCCGTCCGGCGAGGTATCCGCAGCCGAAAGGGGGCTGTCTGCACACGGTAGGCAGCAGCGGCCGAAGGGCACGGAGCACGGTGAACTCAGCCGACCGTGCAACCTCGAACGGCTCGGGCCTGATGAGCTTCGCGCAAGATCAAAGCTCGCGGAGAGTTGTGGCGACGCTCGTGAACGGTTTGCGGTTCTACGCGCGTTGAAGGACTATCCGCACGGTGGGGAGCGGTGCAGTACCGGGGTATAATGCATTGTGTGTCCGCGGTCTGCCAGGTTCCGGGCAGCCTGGTACGGAGATGGGATAGTCGGAGCTGGAGCGTTGACGCCATGAAGAGGTTGCTGGTTTTGGGTTTCCTGAGTATCGGTGCGAGTTATGCTTACGCCCAGGCGGACGTCAGGGTCTGGACCCGGCTGGCGGGCAGTGGGAGCTATGACTTCGGCTACGCAGTGACGGCGGACGGTTCCGGCAACTGCATCATCGCGGGGGCGACGCAGGGCAATCTGGGAGGCGGCAATGCCGGGCGGTATGACCTGTTCGTTGCGAAGTATGACGCGGCGGGAAACCGGCTGTGGCTGACCCAACGAGGGTCTGCGGAGCGCGAGTTTGCCTACGGGGTCGCGACGGACGCCGGCGGGAACATCTACGTCACGGGATACACGGGCAGCAGCCTTGATGGAAACTACTACTTCGGGGGTTGGGACGTCTTCCTGACGAAGTTTGACTCGGCGGGGAACTGGCAGTGGACCCGGCAGGACGGGACCGGCCAGGATGACGAGGGCCGTGCGGTTGCCACGGATTCCTGGGGCAACGTCTATGTCACCGGCTACGTGCGCGGTAACTTCCACGGAATCCCTCGCGTCGGTTCGGCGGACGTCTTCATCAGCAAGTACAACGCGGCGGGCAGCCGGTTGTGGTCCGTGTTGTTCGGCTCGGAGAACATCGATGAGAGTTTCGGGATAACGTGCGACACGTCGGGAAACGTGTTCGTCACCGGGTGGTGTGATGGGAGCATCGAAGGCAACCCGTATCTGGCGAACGGCGACAATTACCTGGTCAAGTACGACGCCAACGGGCAGAGGCAGTGGTTGAAGCAGTGGGGTACGTACAACAAGGACACGGGCTACTCGCTGGCATGCGACGGGGCGGGGAACGTGTACATGTCCGGCTACAGCACCGGGCCGCTTTATGCTTCGCCGCTGGGCAATCGCGACTACTTTCTCGCCAAGTTTGATGCGTCGGGGAACCTACTGTGGGGAAGACAGACCGGTACCTCCGGGCACGATCAGGGGTGGGGCGTAGCGACGGATGCAGCCGGGAATGCTTACGTGGCGGGCGAAACGGGCGGGCCGCTCGACGGGAATGAGTACCAAGGCGGCCTGGATATCTTCCTGACGAAGTATGATTCCGCGGGAACTCGCTTGTGGACGACACAGCTCGGTACCGCCGGTGACGACTGGGCCGACGGCGTGGCCGTCGCCGCCAACGGCGCCGTCTTTCTCGCCGGTACGACGTACGGCAGTCTGGATGGAAACCCGAACCAGGGTCTCTGTGATGCGTTTGTGATGAAGTTCGTTCCCGCCGCGCAGATGCCGCCGGCGGCGCCGAGGGACGGCACGCCCGTCGCCGACGCGACGGACAGGATCACTTGGAAGTGGACGGACGTGGCGATGGAGTCGGGCTACCGTGTGAAGGACACCGGCGGCGTGAACAAATCGGGGGACCTGGCCGCGGATAGCGTGCAGTGGCAGGAAAGCGGGCTGGTTGCGAACACGCCCTACACCCGCCGGGTGTGCGCATTCAACGCCGCCGGGGAGTCGCCTCCGTCGGCCGGGCAGACGAGGTGGACGTTGTCCGTTCCGCCGGCGGCAGACCTCGTGACGCCGAGCAGTTCATCGCCGGGCGTGAATGAAGACGTGCTCTGGACGGCGGTCGGCGGCTTCGGCGCCGGCACGCTGGAGTACTACCGCTACGCATGGGACCGGGTCGCGACGCACGCGTGGACGGGAACGGAGGCGCAGTGGTCGAGTGGCACGCTGGTGACGACGCCGACGTCGGCCGGAACGTGGTATCTCCACGTTCAGGGCTTTAACGGCGAAGGCGTTGCGAATGGGACGTACGACTATCCGGGGACGGCCGTGTTGGTGGCGCCAGGCGATTTCGACCGCGATGGCGACGTGGATCTCGGTGATTTCGCGGCCTTCCAATACTGCTTCGGCGGTCCCAATCGCCCGCCGGCGGGGCCGAACTGCAATACGGCCGACTTCGACGCGGACGGGGACGTGGACCTTGCGGACTTCAGCGCTTTTCAAGGCTGTTTCAACGGGCCGAACCGGCCGTCGAGGTGTTCGTAAGCCGGCGACCCCGGGGCAGGACACGCCATTGCGTTTCGATTCGCGCGGGTGGTTTCTGTCAGGGCCAAAAGGGTGAGCAACCCCCATTGCTCGCCTGCACCGCCTCGTTATAATACACCACAACCGATAGCGGGATTGGCGTAAGGCGGGTCGGCGCGGCGGATTCGGGAACGGCCCGGATCCTTGACCCGCTCAGCCGCGCAACCGGCGCGGCTTGGCAGGCCCTCTTCGGGGATCTGCCGCCAGGAGCATCGTTCAATCCGTGGAGGAATGCCATGCCTGAGGAAACGCAGGAACTTCGGCGCATCAACTGGACTGAGTGTTTCGGCTTCACGCATATCTTTCGAACGTTTCGCTTCGCCATACATCCCAGCAAGATGGTGCTCGCGGTGGCGGGACTGGTTCTGACCGTTTTTGTCGGGACGGTCATGGACGGTATCTGGTGCGCTGCCGGGCAGAGCGCTGTGCCGGGCGAGATCCAGGCGTACATTCAGGGCCGGTCGGGCGAATCGTGGCGCGCGGCGCAACTGGCGGCGGGCCGGGAGATCCTTCGCCGGATCCTCGCGGAGGGCGCGGTCGTCCAGCGGGAGAAGGAGGCCGGTGAGGAACTCGAGAAGGAGGAGGACTACTGGAAGGCCGCGGCGGAGATGCCCGAGCGGATCCGCGAGCACTACGACAAATCGCTCCAGGAGATCCGCAAGGCCAAGAAGCCGGAGGATCTCCAGAAGCTCTGCCTCCAGTGGGCCGGCCCGGGCCGGGTGGCCGTTCCCCCGGCCATCGCGCAGGAAACGGACAAGCTGACGGACCCCGCGCGGCACTTGGCCCGCAACGCCCAAAACACGGCGCGC
>CAZMVY010000105.1:0-1790 GCA_964569765.1 uncultured Planctomycetales bacterium | reverse complement strand
CTCCCTGCTCACCTACGAGCGGGGTGCCCTCCGGCAGGCGGTCGAGGCGGCGCGGGCGCTGAACTTCAACGGCGCGATGGAGGACGTTGTGGGCGACTGCCGGCTGGCCGCCGCAGCGCTGGAGAATCCGAGCGGCACGGGGCCGGGCCTTGTGCCGTCGTTGCTGCTCATGGTCTATGGTTTGCGGTGGGTCTTCGCGACGCACTGGCTCTTCGCGGTGATCTTCCTGCTGCTGGTCCTGGCGATCTGGTCGTTTTTCGGCGGGGCGATCTGCCGCATCGCGGCCATGCACATGGCCCGTGATGAGAAGATCTCGATCAAACAGGCGGTATCCTTTGCCCGCCGGAAATTCATCGGCTTCTTCGCCGCGCCGCTGATTCCGCTCGGGCTGATCATCTGCATCGGGATCCTCCTTGCCATCGGCGGCCTGATCGGCTCGATTCCGTTTATCGGCGAGATCCTGACGGGTGCGTTCTTCTTCCTCGCGCTGATCGCCGGGTTCGTGATGGCGCTCGTACTGATCGGCGGCGTGGCGGGCGGCAGTCTCATGTGGCCGACGATCGCCGTCGAGGGCTCGGACAGCTTTGATGCGATTTCGCGAAGCTTCAGCTACATCTATTCCAGGCCGTGGCGGTCGCTGCTCTACTTCCTGGTGGCCTGCGTATACGGGGCGTTCTGCTTCCTGTTCATCCGCGTATTTGCCCTGATCATGCTGAAGCTGACCCACTTCTTCGTGGGCGTGGGCATGGTGTTTGCCGCGCGGCCCGCGGCGGGCGAAGAGATGAACAAGCTCGACGTGATGTGGACCAGCCCGAGTTTCACGGGGCTGATGCCCGCCTGGGCTTTCCTGGGCCGGGAGCACTGGGATGTGGTCGGCGGGGTGCTGATCTGGATCTGGGTCGCCCTGACCGTCGCAACGGTATACGCGTTTCTGATCTCCTTCTACTACAGCGGCAGCACCGTTTTGTACTACCTGCTCCGCCGCGAGGTGGATGCGACCGATCTTGAGGATGTCTACCTCGAGGAGACGGAGGAAGAAACCGCCCCGCCGGCGACCGGTGCCGCCGAGGCCCCTGTTAAGAGCCAGCCCGCTCCAGAGACGCCGCCTCCGCCGCCTCCCCCGGCGGCTTCGCCACCCGCGGCCCCGGGCGGTTCCGGCGAGGCGGGCGGCTCATTCACGCCCGGGCCGCAGGCAGATCGGCCGCCGGGCGCATGACCGCCGACGTCGGCGCCGCAGCGGTATGCTCCGGCAGATTCCGTATTGAGCCGATGGCCCGGTACGCCCATACCGGGCCGTCGGCTTTCTCTTTGACTTCGCGCCGGCGGGTTGTTCCAATGGGGCGGCCCGATCGGGGCCTTCGCCGGCGCTGCGGGTTTGGCGGGGGAGTGGATGGTTTCAATAGAAGAGCTTGATCGGGCAGGGATCGTTGCGCGGGGCGTAGCTCAGCCTGGCTAGAGCGCCTGGTTTGGGTCCAGGAGGTCGCAAGTTCAAATCTTGTCGCCCCGATTTTGCCCGCCGTTGACACCAGTTGTCAGCGGCGTGTTTCTTTCGACAGGTACGGCACTTACGGAAGCCGATGCCAGGATGCCCGATTCGCCCGCCTTGTCAGCCGTTGCCCCTGAAACACCACGATTGCCGCCAGCGAGTACAAGCGGGAGTACAAGCGTTCGCGCAGGTTCCTGATACGCCCCGGCGGTGCCCGTCGCCCTCATGCGGTGAGCTTGCGGCTCAGCGTCCAGCGGCAACGCCGGCAGCGCGTCGAGCGCTCCTGCCACGTCC
Source organism: uncultured Planctomycetales bacterium (assembly GCA_964569765.1). Taxonomy (GTDB): domain Bacteria; phylum Planctomycetota; class Phycisphaerae; order UBA1845; family PWPN01; genus CAZMVY01. The sequence goes on along the minus strand of CAZMVY010000105.1, from coordinate 10 downwards.
AGCAGCTTCG
>CAZMVY010000104.1:0-16039 GCA_964569765.1 uncultured Planctomycetales bacterium | reverse complement strand
CGACGCCTCCCACCACCTGGGTGGCATAGAGTTCCTCGCCCTGGACCAGGGCCGTTAGCCCCTCGAACTGGAACGTGCGATTGACCCAGCCGCCCGTAGGCTTGTTCTGCGTTGCGATCGGATCCACCGTGCCGACCTTCCAGAGTTTGACCGTCGTTGCGTCGTTGTCGATGAAGCTCACCGTGACCTTCGTCGAGCCCTCGGTCACGGGCACGTTGATCTTCACAGGGTCGGTGATGCCGGGGGCGTCGATGATGATGTTGTCGACCCAGACGTACCACCGCTTCGTCGTGCTGTCGGTCGTGGGCTTGCGGATCGCCAGCCCGGCCAGCGTCGCCCGTTTGCTGGGCGTGCTCAGGATGCCGTCCCCGTTTACAAACGACTTGATGCCCTTGTTGTACGTCGTCGGCGTGCCGCCGCCAGGTGTTACCGTGACATCCACGCCGTCGACGTTTCCGTCAATGTCGCGGTCCACGAAGGTCCAGACGATCGTGTCATACACGGCGTCGCTCCGTTCCGTGAGCGGGACCCCGCCGACCGGCGTGCGCGCGCCCGGCAGGATGTCGTCCACGCCTGCCAGCTCGATCGGACCGTTCGTGCCGCCGTTCTCGCCCAGCGGAAGGTTCTTGTCCGTCTCCTGAATCAGCAGCGAGTACTCCAGCACCGCCGTCGGCACCTCCGTCTCCGTCGCGTCGAAGCCCCGCGACGTGATCTGCATCGAGATGCTGGAACCCGGGGTAATGTCCACCGTCGGGCTCGCGAAGATCGGATTGGTATAGGAGAACAGAGAGGTCGAAATATTCGCCCAGATCACGTCCATATTGCGCCGGATCGTGCCGGCGATGGATCCGTCCGTGACGTCGGTGGCACAGATGCTCTCGGCAAGCGAGATCGCGCTGCTGCTCACCTTCGACGCCACACGCACGTCACCCGTCGTAACCCCCGTCCCGGCGGTGATGTTGATGATATCGCCGGGGACAAATGTGTAGTCGGTGAACCCGTCCGTGAGCGTCAGCCGATTACCGCTGGCGGTCCAGTTCGCGCCCGCCACCGGGAACGACCAGGTGGCGTCCATCGTCTCGTAGTCCCAACTGAACCGCAGCAGGTTGTTCGGGTCTCCGATACCCGCGGTCAGCAAGCTGCAGTTACCCGAGTCCACGCCGATAATCCCGTGACCGCACCCGGTCGTCGCACCGCGGGGCAGGACGTCGCCCCAGATATAGTAACCGGTGTACGCCCCGAATTCGGGGTGGTTGAACAACGGCGGAACCGGGTTGTTGCCGCACAGTTCGTCGGCATTGCCGTATTCCGGTCCGTTAAAGTCGAACGTCCGCGTCGCGGCCCAGGCCGGTGGGGACAGCGCAATCAGCGCGACCGCCATACAGGCCAGTCCGCAACGACTCCTGAAGAACTGCGTCATGGTTTTCGACCTCCCTTGACAGATGAGTTCACGCCGCGCCGCGCCGGCACGAGTCCTGCTCGGCCGCGCGCCTCGCGTTTCGATTCGCTCACGACCGCCGGCCGCGCCGACACGGTTCGACCCAAAAGAATCGTGCGGACGGGCTGCTGATCACGGCCCGCCCGCACGGTCAATGTTTCACCCTACGATATCCGCGTCTTGCCGGGCAAGTTTCTGGCACCCGATAACTCCGACATCAGACGCGGCAGGGCCGCATCATGTCGTCTTACCGGCCAGGAACGTTCAGCTTTTTTCGTCAGGCCGCCCGGCGCCGGCGGAGCAGCAACCCGCCCGCCGCCAGAAGCAGCATGGTCGTCGGCTCCGGCGTGACGATGAAATCGTCAAACGCCACATCGTACGCCTGGTTCGTGTTACCAGTCACCCAGGACGTCAGGCCCGACCCGAGGATGACACCATCCAACGCGAAGCCACCCCACGCGACGCCCGTCGCGTTCGGCGCCGGGACGTCATCCACCAGGATGTCCGCCGTCGTGCTCTTGAGGATCGCAGTCATCTTGTGCCAGCCGCTGGTCCTGGCAATGCCCGTGTTGATCCATGTGAAGCCGACGCGGGCAACGTAGTTGTACGCATTCGTCGGCGAGTAGAGTCCCATGGCGATGAGACCCTGCAACGCGCCGTTCCCGGCACCGGGGGTGAGGCCGTTGCCATCGTATGCACGAACTTCACAGAAGTTCCGCAGCGCACCCGGGTACAGCGGGGACTGCGGGTTGATGCTGGCATCCATGTCAAAAAGATAGAACTCGAACTTGATCGGGTTCGCGTCCGTCCCCTGGTACGCCGTGAAGCTGTCCAGGTTCTGGTAGTTACGAACACTCTTGCCGGTGTTGTTGATCCCCGTGCCGGCAACAGAGTTCGTAATGCCGGTGGTGTGGTCGAACCCCTGCACAAGCGTCATGCTTGTGTTGTCCGTGTTCCAGCACGGCCACGCCGCCTGAAACGCAGCTTGGCTGCCGTAACTATCAAAGTTCTCCGACCAGGCAGCCGAAGCCCCGCTGGTGAAGACGGCTGCCGCCACCAGCGCGATCATGACAGGCACTTTCCGCGTCATAAGCTTTTCCTCCTCGCGACGCATCGCGAAAAAACAACGGATACCGAATTGCCTTCGGGCGAGACCTTCCCGCCTCCTATACTCGTAATCAACTCTACCCGGCCGCAGGCACCTTGTCAAGGTCCTGTACGGATTTTCGTCAGCTTCACTGCGGCCTGCATGCCCGATCCGGGCAGAAAAAGACCCTCCACATCCTAGAACAACGGGTTGACTGTACCCTTCCAGATTCGCACGCCGGCCGCATGGCCATCGAAATACACCGTGTTCGTCTTCCCGCCCCTCAGCCGGACGCTATCGATCTGCTTATCATTGCTGTTTGTGACGTTCGAGGCAAACGACTTGGTGGTGTTGTGGTACGGATAAGACGGAACCTTCAGGGCACCGTTCCAGAAAATGGACGAGGTGAAGGTACTCTGCCGTGGGAAGGGCCATGTTCCGACCTGCCCGTTCCCACCGAGCGAACCGAAAATCGCCTCCCAATACCACAAGTCAGCTACCATCCACTCGTCGGACTGGTTCCTGACCCGCTCGATCGGTTGCGGCAACGTCACGCCGTACGCAGCCGGATCCTTCCCGTACTGCGCTGATACCGGCACATTTGTCCAACCGAAGTAGTGCTGCGGGACCGTACCATAGTAGGGATGGACGTCCTTTGGCTCCGCCGGGTTTCGCTTGGTGTTCTTGCCGCCGCCGGTGTTGGCGACGTAGTGCCCAGCCGGCAGCTGGTACATCGGCACGGGCGCGTTGGCCGACGAGGCCACCGGGATCCGATCGGCCGTCGGACAGCTCGCCACCTTGTCCACCAGCTTGGCGCTTCGCGACGTGTCGGAGAGGTATCGCGCGACATACGCCGGCAGGTTCACCGAATAGTAGAGCTGCGTCGGCGGATCGCCCGTTCGCTGCTCGAGTTGCAGCACGTCGGCCGTGCGGTGATAGATCGGGTTGTGCACCGGCCCGGGAAGAGAAAGCTTGTTGTCCGTCGTGTACATGAGCACGGCGCTGCCGAACTGCTTCAGGTTCGACAGGCAGATCGACGCACGGGCGCTCTCGCGGGCGCTGGCCAGGGACGGCAGCAGGATCGCCACCAGCAGGGCGATGATCGCCACAACGACCAGCAGCTCGATGAGCGTGAAGGCGGCGATCCTGGAGTAACACATGCGCCGATGCGCCGTACCGTTCGACAGGTTGCTTCGAGTCATGGCTCGCTCTTCCTTATGCAAAGGAAGCGACAGGTTGTACCAGTCGCCGGCATTGCGCACGGGCGCCGGCCACCCACGTGACGAATTGCGCTGCTCCCCTTCCGCCTCCCGCACCCTTACACCCATGAGTCTATCATTATATAAACTCGGTTTCAAGACCCAATCCCCACGAATCTCCGATTTTTTTCGCGACCGCATCGGCTTAATGCACAATGCTATAACCATTTGTCGAGAAAGGAGTTACACTATATCACCGCCAGCTCGCGCCGGCCAAACGGGTGTTTGCTCTATCGGCAAAAGGCGCCGCCACTCGCGAGGGGTGCGACCGCTGGTCCGCCACCCTGTGCCCGTTCACCTGCCTTGCGCGCTGTGGCCCAGCGCCACATCGCCGGCACGCGCCGGTGTTGGATGTGACCGGCACCATCGCATCACGTTGAACGCTTGCTCGGCGCGGAAGCCGCAGCGTAATGTTGCCCGCGCGTGGGGCGCCCCGTACGATGCGGCCATGTTTCGCGTAGCCATCACGAACTACCTGTCACCCCCGGCCGAGATTGAAGAGGAAGCCCTTCGCGGCGTTGCTGCGGTGGAATGTCTCGGGGCGCGGTCCGAAGCCGACCTCGACGATCGGTTCGAGGCGGCCGACGGCTTAATCGTCTTCCATGAGATCACAATCTCCGCCGCCTCGCTGGAGCGACTGAAGCGATGCCGTGTTCTTGTCCGGTGCGGCGTCGGCTTCGACAACGTCGATCTTGCCGCGGCGGGCCGGCTCGGCATCTCTGTGTGCAACGTGCCCGACTATGGCGTGGACGAAGTTGCGGACCACGCGATCGGCTTGATGATCGCCTGCGCCCGCAAGATCGTCTATGTGGACCGTCGGCTCCGGGCGACGACAGGACCGGGTTCCGGGGGGCGGGCATGGTGCGCGCCTTCGGGTGGCGGGCGAGACGCCCACCCCCCACTAGTGCCGTGGGGGTACCTGGCGGTCGCGCCGGTGTTCCGGCTGGCGGGCGCGACACTGGGGATCGTCGGGCTCGGGCGGATCGGCACCGCCACAGCGCTGCGAGCCAAGGCCATGCGGATGAACGTGATCGCCTGCGACCCGTACATCCCCGACGGCCGCGACAAGGCCCTCGGCGTGCGGATGGCTGGGCTGGATGACCTGCTGGCCGAAAGCGACGTGGTTTCGCTTCACGTGCCCCTGACCGAAGAGACCCGGCGAATGATCGGCCGGGAACAGATCGCCCGGATGAAGAAGACGGCGTTCCTCATCAACACATCGCGCGGGGCGGTTGTGGATACGGATGCGTTGGCGGCGGCCTTGGAGACCGGCCGGATCGCCGGGGCCGGCATTGACGTGCTGCCGCACGAGCCCCCGCCGCCGGGGGATCGTCTGCTGCGGCTGTGGCGGGCGGAAACGGACCCGCCGGTGAATCTGGTCATTACGCCCCACACCGCGTTTTACTCGGAGGAGGGCCTCGTGGAGATGCGCAGCAAGGCGGCACGGGAGGTCCGGCGCGTGCTGGAAGGGGGTCGGCCGCGGAACTGCGTAAACCGGGAGTATCTGAGCGGGCGTGAATGCAACGGGCAGACTCAAACGCGAGAAGGGGGCTGAGGGCCGCGTCAGCCTCCGCGACCCCCCGCCCCGCGTTCCCGTCTTTGCTTCTGCAACCCTCCTTTGTCCCGAACCTCACCCTCGTCGGCGGCGCAGGAACCACGTGCCTGCCGCAAGCACCAGGAGAGTCGAGGGCTCCGGGGTCTTGGCAACCATCAGATCGTCGAATGCAACATCGTATCCGCTGGACGTAAGGCCTGAGCCGAGGATCACGCCGTCGAACGCCGGGATCGGAGTGCTGAGGGCAATCGTGTTCGTCAGCACGTCGTCCACATAGATCTGCAGCGACGTGCTGCCGATCATCGCCGTCATTGTGTGCCAGCCGGCCGTCCGCCTCACCTGCGTGCTGTACCAGGCGTTCGAGCCGCCGCCGTACACCCGGAAGTTGTAGGTGTTGCCGTTCGGCGAGTTATAGAGCCCCAGCGCAATCACCGATTGCAGGCTGTAGCCCGTCGTGCTCGAGAGCGCAGGCATCCCGTCGCCGGCGGGGCCTGGACCATAGGCACGAAGCTCAACGAAGTTCCGTGCGTTGGCGGCGCCGGTCTGAAGGGGGTTTGCGTCATAGAGGCTCACCTGGAAGCGCACCGGGTTGTCGTCCGTGCCCGCATAGGCCGCGAAGTCATCGAGATTCCGGTAGTTTCGATACTTGTAGTTGGCAAGGGCTACGCCCGAGACGGACTGGCTGCCGCTGTAGCCGAGGCCGCGCGACAACGTCATGGACGTGCCGTCGGCGATCCAGGACGGCCAGGCCGCCTGAAACTCGCGCTGATCGGCATACGTGTCGAAGTTCTCCATCAGCGTCGCCGAAGCGCCCGATGCACTGGTCAGGATACCCGCGATTCCGAACAGGATCATCACTCTGCACAACATGGCTTCTTTCCCCTCCGATCGGCAAGGTCCTCCTTGTCGGCCGCCGCCGCACGGGCCCTCGCCGTAAGCTTCACGTTACAGTCTTCCGACTCACGATCAGGAAAAACACACACGTACTGTGACAGGAAAACGTCAGGGCTGCTTACGTTCGCCGAAGGCGACGGAGAAGCATCCCACCGATCGCCAGGAACAGGATCGTTACGGGTTCGGGGGTCTTCTGCACCACGAGGTCGTCGAAGGTCACGTCATACCCGCCGGACGTCAGGCCCGAGCCGAGGACCACGCCGTCGAATGCGAACAGCCGCGTGCTGTCGATCAACGGAACGGTTGTGTCGAGCTGGTCATCGACCAGGAACCGGATCGTCGTGTCGCCGATCAGCGAGGTCAGCTTGTGCCAGCCCGGCGTCCGCGGCGTGTTCAGGCTGTACCACGCGCTTACCCCGCCATAGTACACCCGGGCGTGGAAGTGGTCGTCCGAGACCGGCGTGTTATACAGTCCCATCGCGATCAGCCCCTGCAGGCCGCCCGTGCCATACGCGGGAATCCCGTTTTCCACATAGGCCCGCAGCTCGTTGAAGTTCCGTGCCCCGTTCGGCGGCGTCGGGGCGTTCGGATCGGCGTCGTACAGCCAGAACTCGAATCGGACGGGACTCGCATCGGTGCCCCGATAGGCGCTCAGGTCGTCCAGGTTCCGCGCGTTGCGGTTCCGGTAGTTGACCGGGGCGACCCCGTGCACGCCGCCTCCGCCGTTTCGCCCGATCTCGCGAGCGAACGTCATCGAACTGCCGTCGGCGGACCACGGCCGCCACATGGCCTCAAATGCGGCCTGGTCGGCGTAGCTGTCGAAGCTTTCGATCAGCGTGGCGTAGCCGTACCTGTTGGCGGAAAGGCAGCCGGCGAGCGCGAGAATGAAAAGCGGTCTGCGACACATGTTTCTCTCTCCTCTCCTTGGGGCGAGAATGGTTTCGTATCGGCGAGCCGTACCGGTTTGAGCCGTTCGGTTCCACCGATCGTGTTCAAACGTACATTACGCGCCGGCCGAAGGCAAAAAAAAACGCGAAGTTTTCTCCGGTGCCCCCCCGGGCGGCAATGGGCCGCGTGATTATCGCGCTCCGGGCGGTGTCTTGATGGTTATCTGCCGCGCCCGTAGCATGGCGGCGCGTTTGGCAGGGTGCACGCGGCGGCGTCTCACCGCGCCCCGAAGGATCCCCGGCAGTTGGATAACGCAATGGGTCAGCGAGCTTCCATGATCGTGGCACGCGCCCGGCATTATCGGGCGGCGATGGTGCGGTTTCTCCGCGACCTGATCGCGATCCCCAGTGAAAGCGGGCAGGAGAAGTGTTTGATCGAGCGGATCGCGCGCGAGATGCGAAGGCTCCGCGCGTTCGACGAGATCCGCGTCGACGGACTCGGCAGTCTGATCGGGCGGATCGGGCGCGGGCCGCGGGTGCTGGCGATTGATGCGCACGTGGACACGGTGGGCGTGGGCGACCGCGCCGCCTGGAAGCATGACCCGTACAAGGCCCGGATTGCGCGGGGCGCGGTCTGGGGGCGCGGCGCGGGCGATCAGGAGGGCGCGATCCCGAGCATGGTGTACGCCGCGCGGATCATTCGCGACCTGAAGCTGCCGACGGACGCCTTCTCGCTCTACATGACGTTCACGGTCCTGGAGGAGGACTGCGACGGCCTGTGCTGGCAGTACCTGATCCGCGAGGAGGGGCTGCGGCCGGAGTGCGTCGTCATCACCGACTCGACGGATTGCCGTGTCTTTCGTGGCCAGCGCGGCCGGATGGAGATCGGCGTCACCACGAAGGGCCGCTCCTGCCACGGCTCCATGCCGCACAAGGGCGACAACGCCGTCTACAAGATCGCGAAGGTCATCAACGAGATCGAGCGGCTCAACACGCGGTTGAAGAGGGACGAATTCCTCGGCCCGGGCACCGTGGCCGTCACGTACGTGGACTGCAAGACGCCGTCGATGTGTGCTGTGCCGGATGCGGCGTTCATCCACCTCGACCGGCGGCTGACGACGGGCGAGACGAAGGAACTCGCCCTCCGGCAGGTGAAGGACGCCGTACGCCGCGCCGGTGTGGAGGCCCGTGTGGGAGTCCTGCGCTATGCCAGGCCCGCGTACACCGGCCGGATCTACGAGACAGAGAAATACTTCCCGACATGGGTCGTGCCGGAATCGTCGGCGCCGGTTCGGGCCGCGGTCGACACCTACCGGAAGCTCTTCGGCAAGCGACCGGAGGTCGGCCGCTGGACGTTCTCGACGAACGCCGTGGCGATCGCCGGCATGTTCGGTATTCCCTGCGTCGGCTTCGGCCCGGGGGCCGAGGAGGTCGCCCACACCGTGAAGGACTCTGTACCGATCCGGCAACTGGAGATGTGCGCGGCGTTCTACGCGGCGTTTCCGCACACCTGCGTCAGTCCGTGAATCGAAATGCGTAGAGGGTGGCGCAGCGCAGTTCAAACCGAAGTCGAACGGGCCGGTCTCTCAGGCAGGTGAGGTCCCGGTCGCCGCGCCATCGGATCGTGCCGTCGGTGACATCCGCAACGATCGCCTCGCAATCGCCGGGTCCGAAGCCGTCGGCGTCCAGCACGGAGGCTCGAACGGAACCTCCCGCACCGACATCTGCGGTCACCTGGAGGCGCCGGCCCGCGCACGGAATGGGCCTTGTGATGATCGTGCCCACCGCGCCGGCCGCTGCCGTTTCCATGCCGGCAAAGCCGTCCGGGCGAAGCCGCGCGAGCCCGAGCCCGCCGGCCCGCCAGCCGAAATGCGGGCCGTTGCTTCCCCCGTAGTATAGGCGGATTTCCCCTTCGTGCGGGATCGGCTCCGCCGCGGCAAACAGGCAATGGCTGTCGAACTCGCCCTCGCGACCACGCGGAATCAGCGGCGTATCGGGGCAGACGCGCTCCCAGCGAATCGTGTCGCGGCTCCACGCCAGCTCGCAGTCGACCGTGTCCGCGCGCTGGTGATGGATCATCACCAGTCCGAGGTAGACGTTGGCATGGCGAAAGACCACCAGGGCATACGTCTGGTGTTCCACGTCCCCGCGCAGGACCTCGACCGCTCGGGACCATTTCCGGAAGTCCGCGCTCTCCGTTCGGCCGACGATCCGCTGCCGGTCCGCCCAGAGGCGGGTGATGCCCACATACCGGCCTCGCGCATCGTCCCAGATCCAGTTGTTGTGCGTATCTCCGGCCGCCGCGATCTCCGGACACGGCAGGACGTCCGACCAGTGCAGCCCATCCGGCGAAGTGGCCACGCCGCCCATGAGAAATGCCTTATACCGCCGCGACGCGACGGGATCATGCCCGTCCCTCCGCACGCCGGTGCCGTGCGTATTCCGCATGACCAGGTTGTTCGCGGTACTCCCGTGAAACTCCACGATGCCGAGGGCGGGCTTCTCCCACGAAATCCCATCCTGCGAGACGGCGTAACACACGCCCATCTCGCGCTTCGTGGGGCGGTAGGGAATCCTTTGCCTGTCGGTCGCCGTCGTCGAGGAGACGGCCTCGTCAACGATGAAGGGGTTGTACCAGGCGCGATACACGCGTCGCTCCTCGTCGAACATCACCGTGGCGTAGAGGTTGTCGAAGCGGACCTCCCAGGGCTTGTCTTCGACGAGCAGCGGGTTGTGCGGATCCTTGGTAACGCGGCCGGGGACCAGACGCACCCCATCGGTGCGCTCGATCCGGTCGGACTCCAGCAACAGGTATTTCCGGGCGCCCGGACGGGTCGCGGCCGGGGCCGGGCCCGGCCGTACCGCGGTATCACCAACGGCCGCGACAGCCGCCGGCCCGAGGAGCAACACAATCGGTGCCAACAATGCCTTGTTCATGATCGACTGCCTCTTCCACCATTCTGATGCGCCGGTTGCGCACCGCAAGCTGCAGCCGCCGCGCTCCAATTGAGACAGGCGGCACCGTCCCGTATCATACCCGCCGGGAACGGCATACTACGCATCAGGACAAAGGACCGCCATGAACCTCAAAGGCCGCGACTACATCGAAACCCGGGACTTCACCGCCGAAGAGATCGAGCACCTGCTGGCCGTCTCCGCCGAGCTCAAGCGGAAGTTCTACGCCGGCGAGCCGACGCTGCTGCTGCCGAACCAGACGGTGTTCCTGCTCTTCTTCGACAACAGCACGCGAACGCGCAACGCCTTCGAGGCCGGGGCGACGCAGCTCGGGGCACACGCCCACTTCCTCGACTCGCGCTCGACGCAGATCGCCCACGGAGAGACGGCCTACGACACCGGTCGGATCCTCGGCAGCATGGGCCACGGCATCGCGATCCGCCACGACCTGATCCTCGGCGAGGGCAACAAGTACATGCGCGAGGTCGCCGCGGCCACCGACGTCCCCGTGATCAACATGCAGTGCGACATCGATCACCCCACGCAGACGCTCGCTGATCTCATGACGATCCGGGAGCGGTTCGGCAACGATCTCCGCGGGCGGAAGATTGCCGTCTCGTGGGCTTACTCGCCCTCCTATGCCAAGCCGCTCTCCGTGCCCCAGGGGCTCATCACGCTCATGACGCGGTTCGGCATGGATGTGACGCTTGCCCACCCGCGCGAATACCGGCTGATGGACCGGTGCATCGCCGACGCGAAGGCCAACGCGGCCAGGGCCGGCACGAAGTTCGAGATCGTGGACGACATGGCCGACGCCTTCCGCGACGCGGACATCGTCTACCCGAAGAGCTGGGGGCCGTACGACCTGATGCTCCAGCGCCGCGACGCCCCGAACGAGGCGAAGATGAAGGAGATCGAGAAGGCGTGCCTCGCGCTAAACGCGAAGTATAAGGCGTGGATCTGCGACGAGAAGCGGATGAAGCTCGCCAAACCCGGCGCGATCTACATGCACTGCCTGCCGGCCGACCGGGGCGCCGAGGTGACCGACGCCGTCATCGACGGCCCGCAGTCCGTCGTCTTTCAGGAGGCCGAGAACCGCCTCCACACGGCCAAGGGCATCATGGCAAGCACGATGCGGGAAAGGCCGTTTGCGGAAAAGTGAGAAAGCGGAAAAACGAAAAAGTGTGAAAGGGCGTCTCGTTGGGCCAATCCGTTCGCACGTTTCCACTTCCTCATTTTCGCACTTTCGAATCCTACGATGGCTGACATGACTTACCCGCGACGTATGGTTCTCGCCCTCGGCGGAAACGCCATCAGCGTCCCGAGTGAGGAGGGGAACATCGCCCAGCAGTTCGCCCACACGGGCGAGACTGTGCGCGTCATCGCCGACCTCATCTGTGCCGGTCACCAGGTCATCCTTACGCACGGCAACGGACCGCAGGTCGGCAACGTACTGCGGCGCGTCGAGATCGCGGCCGAGCACGATGTCTATCCCATCCCACTGACGCTCTGCGTCGCCGACACGCAGGGCGGCATGGGCTACATGATCGAGCAATGTCTGGAGAATGAGCTGTACCGTCGCGGCGTCCGCCGCGGTTGCGCCACCGTCATCACCACGGTACTCGTCGACGAGGCCGACCCGGCCTTCGCCGCGCCCAGCAAGCCGATCGGCATCTTCTATAAGGAAGCCGACGCACGCCGGCACATCGAACGCGACGGCTGGAAGATGGTCAAGGTGGCTGATCGCGGCTGGCGGCGGGTCGTACCTTCACCGGCACCGATCGAGATCATCGAGATCGATCTGATCCGCAAGCTCGCCACCGGCGGCGATGTGGTCATCTGCTGCGGCGGCGGGGGCATCGCCGTCGCGCGACATCCGGACGGCACGCTTCACGGCGTCGAGGCCGTCATCGACAAGGACAGCACGGCCGCCATCCTCGCCGCCACACTCGACGTGGACTGGCTCGTCATCCTCACGAACGTCCGCCAGGTCTGCGCCGCCTACGGCACGCCGAACGAAACGCCGCTTCTCCAAATGACCGTCGCCGAAGCTCGGTACCGAATGCAGGGGGGAGAGTTCCCCGCCGGTTCAATGGGCCCGAAGATTCAGGCCGCCATCGACTTCCTCGAAAGAAGCCGCCGCCTCGGTGCGGCCGTCCTCATTACCGATCCGGCAAGCCTCACCGCCGCCCTCGCTGGCAGAGGCGGCACCTGGATACACCGCGGCAACGGGTGAGAGCCGTGCATCCTTTGTAACACGCACCTGACGGCCGGGAACCAAGCCGGAGGATCGGGCCTCTATCCGTCGTAGCGAAGGCCGCTCTACGGCTTGACGCCGGTCGGCGAGGCGGACTGGGCCGAGGCCCTGGCGGACGAACTCCTCCGCCTCCGGCGCCCCGACGGAACGTAGACAATCGGCTTCGCCGACGTGCTGGAGGACGACCTCCTCATCTCCATTCTGTGGGCGGCCTCCGCCCTGGCGATCTGTCGGCGAACGCCTGCAAGAACGGACGCGCCTCCGTTCGTATAAAGGTCGAGAAGATCGGATCGGGACGACTCAGCGGCCGTCGTTCGCCGCCGCCGCCCGCACGAACGCCGTCACGTCCGCGTGGAGTTTCTCCAGCGCCGGCCGGTTGTGATACATCATGTGTCCGCCCGGGTAGAACGTGTGCGTGATGTTTCCGCGCAGCTCCGCGCTGATGTCCAGATGATCGATCGTGTAGTTCGCCGAGTAGTAGGGCGTTGCCAGGTCGTAATACCCGCTCGCGAAGAGCACCTTCAGGTGCGGGTTCTTCACCATTGCCGCCGCCAGGTCGTCCGCGACGTTCAGGTATCCCTGCCCCGCCTCGCCGAACTTCCACGGACGCACCTTGTTCGAGAGCACCTCGTACGGAAGCGTGCTGTCGTATTTCAGAACCCGCCGCACATAGTCGTTGAAGGTGGAGCTGTAGATCGCCAGATACTGCGACAGGCTCGGATCATACGACGGCCGGCTGGAGATCGGGTCGGGGTCGTACCCGGTGATACGCCCGTCAAAGCGCCCGATCACCTTTCGTTCCTCCCCGAGCAGGTTTTTCTGGAACACACCCAGGGGTATCCGAAGGTTGCTCCGGTCGATCAGGTCTTCCGGCAGTGCGGTGTAGCGGGCCAGCCGGTCAACGATTGCCTTGCGCTCGACCGCCGGCAGGGCGCCGCCCTTCGCCAGGGCCGGGGCGTACGTGTCGGCCGCCCACTGCTCCACTTCCCGGAGCGTCCTGCCCAGGTCGTCCTGGAGGTCGGCCGCAAGCTTCTTGTGGTACCACGCGACCGCCGCATACGACGGCAGATACAGCACGTACGGCAGATCATTCACCCCGCCCGCGTCCAGCGTCTGGAAATCGAGCACGGAAGAGATGAGCACGATCCCGTTCAGGGCGATGCCGTAGCGGTCCAGCAGGTACTCGGAGAGGCCCGCGGCCCGTGTCGTGCCATAGCTCTCGCCGGCGAGGAACTGCGGCGAGGACCATCGCTGATACTGTGTGATGTAGAGCCGGATGAAGTCGGCCACCCAACTGATGTCCTCCTTCACGCCGTAAAACTGCTCGGCCTTCTCGCCCTCGGCCGGCCGGCTGAAGCCCGTGCCCACGGGATCCACGAAGACGAGGTCGGTCGCATCGAGCCACGAGTACTCATTCTCGACAAGTCTGTACGGCGGCGGAAACGGCTCGCCATCCTCCTTCAGATCGATTCGCCGCGGCCCGGCTGCCCCCAGATGCAGCCATACCGCCGCCGCACCGGGGCCCCCGTTGAAGACGAACGTGATCGGCCGACCGGCCGCACCGGCATCGGTGGGCCGGTCCTTGTCGTACGCCACGAAGAAAACGGTGGCCTTGAGCTTGCCGTTCTCATCCTTCATGAGCATCCGGGCCGCCGTAGCGCGATACTTCACCGGCTCGCCGCCGATGGTTACCTGCCCTTCGGTGACTGCGGCCTTCTCCACGACGGCCTGCGTGGCCTCGCCTCCCTTCTCCGGCTGCGTAGTCGATGGCTGACTGGCGGCGGGTGCGCCGGTGGCATGACCGGGGCAGGCCCCGTCGTCGCGGGCCCGGGCGGTATCGGCCGCCTCCTGCCGGGCGGCCGCGGGGGCGGGCCACGGCGTGGCACAGGCGACCAGAAACCAGACGCAGGCAACAAACAGGCGCTGGGTACTCATGGATCTTCGGTTCCTCCTGCCGACCTGTTGTCATGATAGTCGCGCGCTGCGTGTTTGCCCACGCGCTATCGGAATGCGGCGAAGAAGCCGCAAGCCGCGTGCGGTCGGTCGCCACGAACTCGAGCTCCGCGGCCTCTTCTCGCCTGTGTCCGGGGCCCCGACGATGTCGCGGGGCTGATTCGGGCCCGCCGCCGCGCCCTTCGGCGAAGCCGGCCCGCCGTCTCGCCCCGATGCCCCCTACTCGAACCGGAGCGTCCCGAAGGATGACGGCACGTGGAAATCGGGCTTTGGTCGGTCCACGTATGACCACGTCAGCCAGTGCGGGTGCGAGGTGTCGTCGCCGCACTTGTAGAAGTTCGCGCGCCAGGTAACGCCGGGGGCGGGCTTCTTCGCACCGGGATAGTAGCGCGGCAGGATATCGAACGGGATGCGATACTCGACGGTCCACGTCGTGGGCCCGGCGATCTCCGGCTCGACGATCTTCGGCAGCACATGTGCGATTTGCACGCGCTCCAGGTCGGCCGGCGCAATCGGGACCGGATTCTTCCGCGGGACGACCTGGAAGTCGAAGTACGTCGTGCCGCCGCAGTTCATCTCCATGTTGAAATAGCCCGCCGCCGTGTCGGTGCCGGGCGTGAAGAAGAACTCGACGCAACTGTCGCGACAGACGGCGTCGTGGTGCTTCTGCGCGACGGCGCGGACGTAGCGGTCTTCCACGCGGAAGATGACATAGACGGCCTCATCGTCGTAGACGAGCCGCGCCTGCGTTCGCGGAAAGTGCTCCGGCCGCTCGCCCATGAAATGCGTAAGCTCAAGCGGCGGAACGTGTTTCCACGCAGGCTTGTCCCAGTCGGCGTCGATCGTCATCGGCCCGGTCAGCCGCGACACGACGTAGGTTCTGGGATGTTTGTCGGCGGCCCGGGCTCTGCCCGGCGGCGTCGAGGCACAGCCGGCCAGGGCGGCAAGCAGCAGAAAGGTACACACACTCGCGTTCGGCCATGTTCGCAACACGATACGTCTCCCTCGGGAGCGGCCGCCGGGGGCAACCAACAGGATGCACGCCTCGGCCGCGTGTCTCACCGCAGGAACTTATGTAACCCCGGCCGTCGTATAGTGCAATGCCCGCCCCGGCGGACACGGTGGCGGGGCCATTCTGTCTTCGGCGGTGCGGTTATCGCTCCGGAAGCCGCATCCGCCGTCCTGCCGGGCGCCAGGCACTGCCCCGGTGGGGCGTCCTGCCGGAAATCCGCTTGGAAAAACGAGCCGCTGCTGCGTATCGAGACAATAATAGATTGCGCTGTCGGCGGTGCCCGGCTTCCGGTTCGGGTCAGGAGGGGCGATGGCGGCATCGTCCGGAACGGGCCGCACGCGGAACGGGCCTGCGGACAGTGGCACGAGACCCGCGGTTCGGACATGCCGCCGGCAAAGCGTCTTTGCCACCGACAGCGAACCCATGTACACTGCGTACTCCGTTCGCGAAGCGCGTTCGCTCCGTGAAAGGCCGGCGGGGATCTCGCGGGCAACGAGGTAACAGAACGAATGGCAGATGTCGATGCAGCAGATAATGACAACCGCGGAGCTTCGAGGGGACGGGCGATGAACATCCTGCTCGTCTCGGCCGCCACGCCGGATACGTTCTGGAGCTACAAACACGTCCTGTCGTTCATCTCGAAGAAGGCGTGTTTTCCGCCGCTGGGACTGCTGACGGTAGCGGCGATGCTCCCGAGACACTGGAATCTCAAGCTCGTCGATCTGAACGTCGCGCGCCTGAC
>CAZMVY010000103.1:0-16101 GCA_964569765.1 uncultured Planctomycetales bacterium | reverse complement strand
TGGGCGCAGGGTCCGTACACACGGTGGCCTCCCGCGGACCGCTACTTGGCTTTCGAATCTGGACGGGTGCCGAGCGGTTACGGTGGCGGGGGTGTTGTGACAGTCCACTGGCCGGTCGGGCTGCGCTCCAGGCGGATTCTGCCGCGATGCCGGGGAGAGATGTCGATGCCCTGCTTGTCGATCCGCAGGATGATTCGATGCCGGGGGCGGATCGGGAGCATCGAGAGGTCCAGCGTAAGCGCCGAGACGTTGTCGGTGTCCACATCCATTTTGTTCGCCTCAGGGAACTGGCCCGGAATGCGGGCCGGGCGATCCTGGTTGGCGAGTGATTCGATGTGAAGCCAACCGGCGGCGGGCATCGACGCGGGCGCAATGGTTTTGGCTGCGGCGGGCTGCGTCTGAGCCGGCAGCTCCACCGGCGTCGTCCGAGGTGTGGCGGCGGGCGTCTCGGCTGCAGGCCTGGGCGTCTCGCGGCAACCTGCGAAGCTCAGCCAGCCGGCGCTCAATAGCAATACAAAGGCGGTTCTGGGCGGGTAGTTTCGCGACATTCGCCTCTCCTTTTGTGAGCCGAGGCTCACGGGACCGGACCGACGTCCGTTTCGCCTCCGCCGACACGCCGGACCCGCACCGCATCGCCGGATGCGCCGCACCGGCCGGCGAGACTCCGCTCCGGCCGGACGTTGATCACGGCGTTGGCCCCCGCATGCGCCGCGGCGGCCTTGAGGCCCTCAATCGCCTCGGCCGGCGAGCGGAATCCCTCGACGAACACGGCTTCGATCTGTTGCACAATCTCGTAGCCGGCCAGCCGTTCGCCGCTGGATGTCGCAACGATCCTGGCCGCCAGTTCGCGGCGCTCGCGCGCGGCTTCCTCTGGATCTATACCGTACTTCTGGAGCTTCGGATGCAGCACGGGGGGTCGGCGCGACCGCTGAAACCGCCGAACTCCCCGCCAGAGCTTCCGGGCGAGGAACAGGGCTGCCAAGGCGGCCACGGCGAGCTTCGCGTAGAGCTGATACGCCTCGGGTACGAACGGGATGCTCCAGAGGGTTGTCATGGTAGTGGGCGGCGGTTCCGGACGGCTTCCAGCGGCATTACGCGGTCTCAGGGGTGTCTCACCCAGTTTCGGCTGCCGGCCGCGAGGCCGAGGCCTCTGTCGCGGGGCGCTGGGCGTCGGGTCCGGCGGCATTGCCCGGCGTGCCCGCCGTAGGCGCCGACGCCGCGACCTCCTTGCCGCGGTACGCGGTTCCTCGCCAGACGGTGGTCGTACGCCCGCCGAGCTTGAACATGGCGTTGACCAGCATTCCGATGCAGATGACAGCGCCGAGGATGAACGTCGGCGCCAGCCACGGGCTTATCCGGCTGAGCCGATAGAACCGGGCGATCGTGATAAGCTGCATGGCGACGGCGAGCGTCGCGGCAGACGCGACGGGGCGCCACGGGCCGGCCTGCGCCCAGCCGCGAGCGGCGACGACGGTCCATGCCGCCGCCGCGCTGCCGTAGGGCAGGACGTTTGTCACGAGCAGGAACGCCATCGAGATCAGCAGGCGGCGGAAAGAGCCGAAGCAGCCGTAGAAGATGCGGCTCCAGCCGCGCCAGATCTGGCCCAGCCCCGTATACATCCGCACGGAGTACAGGTTGTCGTTCTGAACGACGGCAAGGCGCTGCCCGCGCTCCTTCGCGAGGCGGGCCATGTGCATGTCCTCGTTCACCTGGGTTCTCACCGCCTCGTGGCCGCCGATGGCGTCGTAAGTGCTTCGTTTCATCAGCATGAACGCGCCGTTGGCATAGGCCGCCGGGTGCTTCGGATCGTTGACGCGCTTCGGGTGGAACCAGAAGACCATCACCGCGCCGCAGACCGGCTGGATGATCCGCTCCCAGAAGCTGCGCGTTTCGAGGATCGGGAGGACCGACAGAAAGTCGATGCCGTTCTCGACCGCATGCCGCATGGCGAGCGACAGGGTTCGCGTGGAGATCTGCCGGCAATCCGCGTCGGAGAAGCAGAGCCACTCGCCGGCGGCGCGCTGCATGCCTTCGCGCATGGCGTTGTTCTTTCCGAACCATCCGTCGCGGAGGTGCTCCACGTGGATGACCTTGAGGCGCTCCGCCCCGTCAGCGTTTCTCGCTTCGGCGGCCAGGCGCTCCAGGATGGCCGGGGTGCGGTCGGTACTGCGGTCGTTGATGACGATCAGCTCGAAACGCGGATAGTCCTGCGCCAGCATCGTGCGGACGGCGCGTTCGATGTTCTCCTCTTCGTCTTTGGCGGCGATCAGCACGGAGACCATGGGCGGATCGGCCGGCGGGCCGTCGTAGGATCGCTCGTCAAGCGGGCGCTGCTCGCGCCGAGCGCGGGAGATCTCCAGGTTCCGGCTGGCCCAGACCAACGCAATGAGAATCAGAACGGCGACCCAGACACACCAGGCAACGCTCATATCACCAGGCCTTTCTTGCCCCAGCGATTCGTTACGGCAGCGGTGCATTATCGCGGGCGGGCCGCGCGACGGCAACCGCCGGCGAAGACGACGGGGAGGGTTGCCGCGCCGGCCGAGTTACCGGGCGCGGGTGGATGTGGCCTTCCGGGGATGATCTTCCGCCGTCCGCGGCGCTGCATGGCGGCCGGAGGGCGCGCTGCCGATCGGGCCTTACAGTCCCAGATCCTCGACGAGACCCAGACCCCCGCCGAGCAGCACGGCGCCCGCCACGAAGAGAAGGGCCGCGATCGATCCCCAGACGCGCATCCCCCACGCGGCGCGCGTGCGGAGGTTCTCTTCCGTACGGTAACTGATGATGAACGGGCGATCCACGACCTCGGGTCTGCGTATGGTGTTGTCCTCCCCGACCTGCCCAAGGACGTACACCTGACGGTCTACGGGCAGGACGGTCTCCGCGTAGCTCAGATGGCCGCCGAGGTGGCGCGGCCGGATGTGGTACGCAGGGCTGTCCGGCAGGGGGCCGTCGAGGTCGGCCATGCCGTCGAGAAGATCCTCCTCGGCGCCGTCCGGGCGGACCGTTGCTTCGCCGCTGCCGTCGCAGACCTGAAAGTCGATCCGGCCTTCGTTGGCGTACCGCGTCTCGCTGTGATGCTCGGTGACCACCCGCGTGTTGCCTTTCGAATCCCGTGCGATGCGGGTGGTCGTCCAGTGCTCGGTGACACTGGATCGGAAGATCACGCAGGGCACGCGGGCCAGGTCGGAGATGAGCGGGTTCGCGGCCCTTGTCACGCCCTTGACTTCCACCATGTCCGCGCCAAGGCCGGGAATGTCCTTCGTCGCGACGGTCGGGACCTCGACAATCGCCGCGTAACGACGGGCCGATCGGCGGTAGCCCAGGGCATAGGCGATGATGCTGAGCAGCAGGGCTGCCACTCCGATGGTGAAAGCGGCAGGATTGTGCGGGCTCCACGTGTGCATTCCGCCAGCAGGCTACAGATTGTGCGCGGGTTTGGCAACGACGATTCACAAGCGGTGCGATGCGTGCTACTATCATGCGGCGGCGGAACAGGTTCGGGTTTCCGTCGGCTGGAGTGATTCACGATGCCTTTGAGCGATGACAAGGGACGCGATCGGTTCGACCGCAAGCGGATCCGGGAAGAGCGACACAGGAAGCAGTTGCCGACGGAGGACGAGCCGGCCCTTCCGCCGCCGGTCGAGCCCGTGCACGTGGACAAGACGCCGGGGCGCAACGACCCGTGCCCCTGCGGATCGGGGAAGAAGTACAAGAAGTGCTGCGGCAAGGACAAAGAGAAGTAGCGCATCTCGGATCCGTCCGGCATGATCCCGCAGAGTCCCCCACGTAATCATGCGACGGACGCGCCAGGCGGGCCGGCGCCCGGCCGACGGGGGCGGGCCGCGCTGGCCCGGAGGTTGCGCGAGAGCCCGCTGTCGGCGGCGGCGATCTCGGTGGCGATTCACCTGCTTGTGTTCGCCGTGCTGCTGAAGGTGGTCTGGCAGGATCGGCCGGCGCCGCCGCGACAGATCATCGCCGAGGCGTGGCTCGGTCCACCGGGCGGCGCCGCGGCAGGCGGAGCTGGGAGCCCGCGCCCCGTGCGCGAGAAACAAGACGCCGCCAGGCTGGTACCGCCGCCCGCCGTCAGCGTTTCCGCGGCTGCGACAGGCGTCAAGGATGACGACCTCAAGCGCCTGATCGGCACGTTTGACGCGAGCGCGCAGGAGACGCTGCCCATTGCCGCTTCCGGCAGGGGCGAGACCGGCGGGCCTGGGCTGAGCCTGGCCGGGACGGGCGACGGATTGCTCGGCGCGGGCGGTGGGTCCGGATCGTTCGGGGCCGTCACGGGCGACGGTCCGGCATCGGGCTTCTTCGGACAGCGGGGCAACGCCTACAAGGTGGTGTACGTCATTGATACGTCCGGCTCGCTCGGCTGGATCTTTGAGCCGGTGCAGCGGGCGCTCATCGAATCGATCGATCAGCTTCGCCCCACGCAGAGCTTTCATGTCATCTTCGCCGGCAGCAGGCCGATCGAGCTGCCGCCGCGGAAGCTCGTGCCGGCGATCGAGGCATACAAGGAGCCCGCCCGCCGGTTTATTCGCGAACTGGTGCCGGAGCTTCAGTGCGATCCGGTCGCGGCCATGCAGCGTGCGTTCGCCGTCGGCCCCGAACTGATCTACTTCCTCACCGACGGCGACTTCGGTCTGGCGGGCAAGGAACTGCTCGCCCGCTTGCGCGAGTGGAACGCCGACCGGCGCGTTCATATCACGACGATCGGCTTCGGCGTGAAGCTGACCGGTTCTCAGCTTGGCGGACAGCCCGTCGGCGAGCCGATCCTGCGTCAGATTGCGCAGGAGCACGGCGGGAACTTCCGCTGGGTCTCGCCGGACGAAGCCGAGGGGCAGAAATGATCCGGGCAGCGACGGAGCGGCGGAGCGACGAAGCGACGAAGGATGCGATGGCTGCGGCAGCTTCGTATCGGTGGCGCCGTGTTCCGGGCGATGGGCTGGTCCGTCACACGCCGTGCTGTTCCCGTTCGGCGGTACGGATTGCATTGATCGCATGCCTGCTTAGCGCGTCGAGCGCTGCGGCGGACGAGATTCAGACGGTCACACACGCCCGTTACGTCGCTGTGCGGATCGAGGATGTCAAGGATGGCAAGATCATCTTCCGCGACGTCCAGGGGCGTACGGCGGAGCGCGCAATAGCGGATGTCCGGACGTTGATGATCACCGGCTGGGAGGCGTTCAACCGGGCGGAGGCCTCCCTGGCGGCCAGACAATACCGGCAGGCGGCGCGAGAGTTTGAGGCGATTCTTCGCGAAGTGGAGCAGGCCGGGCCGGACGTGGGCCGCCCGCGGCATCGGCGGGACCTCGTACTGGCGCGGTTTGCCGCCGCGTGTGACGGCGAAGGGCGTTTCGACCGTGCGGTGGAGGCGTATATTGCGCTGTGCAAGGCGTGGGGCGCGGGCGCCGAGGGGTTGGAACCGAAAAGCATACCGCCGAGGGAATCCGCGTTTCATGCGGCGGCGACGGAAGCACTGGCCGCAGCCGTTTCGGAGGCCGGCGGAACGGCGGCCGGCGACCTGCTCCGTCGGTACCGGGATCGGCTGTCCGGGAAGCCGGCTACACAATCGGCGAGCCGGCCTGCTGTGCTCAAGCCGGTTGTCAAGCCCGATCCGCACCGGCGCGAGGGTCGCCGGGAGACCGATCCGCGATTGGCGCAGGTGAGCCGATGGATCGACGCAGGTCAGACCGACCGCGCGGCGAAGCTCATCGACGCCGCGCTGCGGAGCGAGCCCGCGGAGAGGCTGGCGCCGTGGTATTACTGGCAGGGCCGGTGCCTGGAGGTTGCCGCGAAGAATGATGAGGACCGCCTGCGGGCGGCGCTGGCGTACATGCGGGTTCCCGTGCATTATCCGGCTGACGCCCTGTGTGCCGAGTGCCTGTACCGGGCCGCGATGATTCACATCCGGATCGGCCGCGCGGACCGGGCGACGGGGCTGTTGCGCGAGGCCCTGCGGCATTCGCCGTCGGCCGATCTCAAGGCTCAGTGCGAACAGGCGCTGCGCGGGGTCGGCCGGTAGCGCTCAATGCTCGTGCTCGTGCTTGGCGCAGTGCGGGCAGAGGAACCGGGTCTTGCCGGATCGCTTTCCCGAGACCGGGGCCAGTTCCGCGGGGAATTCATAGCCGCAGCACCGGCATTTACGCGGGTTCGTCTCCGCCACGCGGCGAGTCCACCACCCGGCGACGAGGCCGGGCAGCACGCCGCGGCCCTGGCAGAGCGGGCAGACATCGTAGAATCGCTTCAGGACGGCCTCGCGGATGAAGGACGACTTATCCGGCAGCCGAGCGAGCATCTCGGCCAGGTGGGCGTCTACGCGAAACGACACGACGACCTGTTTGTCCGTTGCCATGAAGAGTCTCCCTCGGCGGCCGTCGCTGCGGCTGCCGCGATCCGGTATTATGGAAGGCGGCAGCGGGCCGGACAAGCGGGCGCGAGCCGATCATGTGGAAAGACCTGGACCTCTTTGCCTGTTACCGTTGGTTGCTGGCGATCGTGTGTACGATCTACACGATCGTCCGCCTCGCGCAGACGGCCTACGGTTGGATCGTGTATTTCTGGTCCCCGGCACCCCGGATGGGAGTCCTCCGTCGCTACGCGCTCGTGCAGATATTGCGAATCCGCGTGCGGCGGTTTACGTTGGATCTGGTGCAGATTGCGGGCCTGACGGCGGCCCTGTTCGCCCTGCTGTGGCTGCATCGCCGTCTGGGCTACGTGAGTTAACGGCATGAACCATGCGGAGAAGACCCCATCACCCGCGCTGTCGGATCTTCCGAACGACGAGCTGCGCGAGTACGGCGGAAAACTCGGGCTGAAGCTGCGGCCCGAGATGGCGGCCGGCGAGATGCTCCGTCTGATCCGCGAGCGTCAGGAACTGCTCATCGAGCTGGACCGGCAGGCTCTGCTCGACATCTGCGTCTGGGCGCGGCGTCCGGTGCGGCAGTCGGCCAGCAAGGAGGAACTCGCGCGGGAGATCGCGGGGATCACGCGGATGCATTTCGACGGGCTGTCGCACCGGGGCCTTGTTGCGCTGGCCAGGCTCCGGGGCGTGCCGGTGCGCGGCGAGGACGACGACGCGACGGTGATCCGCCGGATGAGGGATGCGGAATCACTCCTGCAGAAGCTGCGGCGCAAACGCCGGGCCCTGGTCGGATCGCTGCTCGAGAAGATGATCGGCGGCGGGGGGGGCGCGGCGGAGGGCGAGTACCGGTTTCTGCCGGAGGAGCCCGGCGGCGCGGGCTTCCGGGAGCAGATCGAGGAGGCGGGCGGCGTCGGGGGGAGCGCCCGGCGGATCCGCGGCGTCGCGGACGACTATGTGCGCGAGAAGCTCGATGAGATCGAGGCGCGGATCGATCGCAAGCTCGACGAGATCGATCACCGGCTGGCGGAGTGGCGCGATCAGGAGATTGCAAACCGGCTTAAGATCATCAAGATCACTCTCGTCGCGTCGATTCTTGTCGCGGCCCTGAGTTTGGGTTATAGTGCGTTGCGATCGAGGATGGCGAAGCCGGCCGGGCCGGCGCCGGCCGCTCAACCGCTCCACGGAGAGCGCGGCGCGGCGCCTGCGGGGGCTTCGCGATAGGTTCCGTTGTATTCAGGGGGAGCCTTACCGTCATGTACGAACATCTCAGCCCCCGCGTGGAGAAGGTCATCAAGCTGGCCAACCGCATTGCGCACGAGTACGGCCAGGAATACGTGGGCACGGAGCACGTCCTCCTCGCGATCGTCGAGGAAGGCACAGGCAAAGGTGTGGAGGTGCTGGCGCGGCACGCGATCGACGGGCCGAAGGTCAAGGCGGAGGTCGATCGGCTGATCGAGAAGAGCATGGAGGACACGTGGGTGTTCGGCCGGCTGCCGGGCACGCCGCACTTCCGAAACGTCGTCGCCCGGGCGATCGAGGAGGCCCGCGACCTCGGTTCGAAGGAGGTTCGCACGGAGCATCTTCTTCTGGGCCTCTTGCGGGAAAAGGGGAGCGTTGCCTACAACGCCTTGATCAACCTGGGGCTGAATCTCTCCGACGCGCGCCGGGAGATTGCCGACCTCGGCTCGCCCGACTAATACGACAGCGCATACAGGACGATGTTCGCGGCAAGTTTGCGGGCATCATAAGGCTCGAGGCCCCGGCAGCCATAGCAGAAGTGCCCGTCCAGTGGGCAGCCGATGCTGTATGGGCTGTACACGAGAGCTGTGCGGCCCTCGACCGTGACGCCCTCCAGTACCGGTGTGCAGAGGTTCGGCTGCTCGGCCAGGACGGCCGGGCGATACTGCACGCGATCGAGCCGGAATCCGAGTTCCCCGGAGAGGATGGGATGCGTGGCCGGCAGCGGTTCGAGCCTGCCGCCGGGGAACAACTCCGCGACCATCCGGCGGAAAGATGCGTCGAACGCCTTGCGCCCGCAGCAGGCATCCGCGAAGAGGAACCCGCCGCGCTCCAGGTGCCGACGGAGGGCCTGGATCTCCTCCGCCGTGAGCCGAAAGGGGAAGTGGCCCGTCATGAAGATGATCGGGTGTTGTCGAAGGGCCTCGTCCGTGGCGCGGAGCGGTATCGCCTGCGGCACGATATCCACGTCAGCCTGGTCGTGGAGGAACCGCGCGAGATTGGGCAGAGCTTTCGAATCGGGGCGCCAGTCGCCGTCGTGCATGAGCTGGCCCATGTAAAGCGCGGAGGGCGGCAACGGCGTATTGTCGGCTTCCGTACGGACGACGTGGACGACATCGAGCTTGTCCCGGAGCTTCTGCCGCCCGACAAAATAGGCGGCGATGTTCGTCCCGAGGGCGAAGGCGCGGGCGCTGAGCGTCGGGACATCCGCCTGCTCCCACAGGCAGGAGACGTCCCGGGGCAGGAAGATCACGCTCGTGCGGCAGGCGGTGTCGATGCCGAGCACCTCGAGATCCCTGGGGATCTCGGAATAGGCGTGAAAGACCGGATGGTCCGGCCCGAGCCGCCGCAGAGGGGCGTCGGGGAAGGCCTGCGCGGCGAACTTCTCGAAGCCCGTGCGGAACTCCGCCCGGCTGCAACAGGCTTCCGCCAGGATGGCACCGCCCTGGCGGACGAATTCGGCGAACTTCTCCGTCTGCTCGGGGGAGAACGTCGGGAACGTGTGCCCGTTAAAGTACAGGATCGGCGCTGTGAGCCATTCCCCGAGGGGCGCATCCAGATCAACTACCTGCCAGCTTACCGGCTCGCCGAGCTTGTCTCCGATGGCGGCAATGAGGTTGCTGATGTCGTTGCGGTCCTGATTCCAGCGATCGTCCGCGGACCATCGGAGCTTGTTGATGAGCAGCGCCCGGTGCCCCTTGCCCAGAAACAGAAGCGCGAAAGACGTGTCCACCACATCGTTCATCTCGCGCCAACTGCCGTTCTCCCGCTGACGCCGGATGAGTTCCGCCGCCCCTTCGCGGTACCAGTCATGCCGTCCCAGGTACTTGAGGCCTGAGAGCATCCCGACGCGCTCGATGCCGTACAGGTAATAATAGTAGTAGTTCCCGCGGGGCGGGTTCTCCGTGGCGTCGAAGTGCGCGGCCAGCCACGCGATGCCCCGCATCGCGGCCCGGTTGTACGAATACCTGCCGCAGTTGGGCGCCTGGCCGGCGGCGGTGTAGCCGTGTTCGTGGCCGACGTTGAGTCTGTCGCCGACGATATGCAGGCTGGCGACGCCGGCCGCCGTCATGCTGCCGGTGGTCAGGGGACCGCGCCCTTCGTAGGCCCACCCGCCGTCGTTTCGCTGTGTTTGCGTCCAATCGCTTTCGGCCCGACGCCAGACGGTGTCCGGCACTCGGACGCCCGCGCGGGCGGCCTCGTGAAGCCCAAGCAGGGCGAATTGTGAGTTGGAGTGATCCGTCCGCGTGAGACTGATTTCGTAGCCCCAGCCGCCATCCTGGCGCTGGGCCTCGATGAGCCAGTTCGCTGCCGCCTGGATGTCGGCGCGGTATCGCACCGGGTCTACCGCGGCGAGGGCCTGCGCCTTCAGCCCGACGACATACGTCCACTGGTTGGGGATCCGGCGAAGGGCGTCGGCGGCGCGGCGGATTGCAGGGTCGTCGGCCGGAACGCCCGCGTTGCGCATCGCGAGGACCGCCATCGCGGTCGTCCCTCCGGGCAAGTGCATGTCGCGCCAGCTCCCGTCGCCCCGTTGAGAGGCTCGCAGGAAATCGAGACCGGCGCGAATGGCCAGTTTGACCTGCTCGCCGGTGACGTCCGGTTCCGCCGCCTGCGCCGCCGGCCCACAGCAGGCGACCGCGACGGCAAGAAGGCAGCCGGCGATGCGGATGATGCCGTCGCAGCGGTTTCGCGTCATCGACTCTCTCCGTGAGCTCCGGTTCCGAACTCGGATGCATTATACCGGCGGCACGGGGGCGCCCGACGGCCGCGAACCCGCCCGCCTCACGATCGCCGCCAGTCGCCGCAGTGACTGGTCCTTGTCGTTCGGCGAGACCTTTGCCCGACGCACGGCCGTCTCGAGGATCGCGATATTCCGATCGTAGGTCTCCCGATCGACCGGGAACGGGTGGCCGTCCTTGCCGCCGTGCGCATAACTGAACGTGGCCGGGTCGCGCCGGCATTGCGGGGCGTCGTAGATCAGCTCAGCGATCAGCGCCAGGCTCCGGACCGTTCGCGGGCCGACGCCCGGCAGACCGAGCAACCGTTCGAAGTCGGCGGGCGTGTTCTCGTGGAGCACGCGAAGGATCCGCGCGAGGCGTTTCGGGTCGATATCGACGGTCCTGACCGGGTGATGGGCCGGCAGGAAGAGCGACGGGCCGGTCTGCACTTCGCGCAGGATACGCTCGGGGTCGAGGTTTGCCACCTGCACGCTTGCTCGCCGGGAGGCGTTGGCCTCCCGCGCGACCATATTCAGGAAACACAATTGCTTGCCGGGCCGGCCCTCGGAGTCGATGCCCTGGTGCGGCTCGCAGACGAAGTCGAGGTCGCCGCGGCTGAGCCAGTGGTAACGGCGGGCGTAGCCGGTCGCGTCGTTCATCCCCTGCTGGACGACGCACCAGCTCGCATCGTCGGCGAAAAAGAACGTGTGCGCATAGATATCGTAACCGTCCTGGACGGCGGCGCTGTCCACCTTGGCCGCCATCTTCGATGCGTAGATGAGCCGATCGCCCGGCAGCGAGCGCCGATGGCTCACCGCCGCGATCTCGTCGGGGGTCTTGCGGGAGACCGCACCCTTGCCGCCCGCGACGTGGATGCCGAAGTCGCCGCCGCAGGCCCGGTACGCTTCCTTCATCGCTCCGCACGTGACGGTAGTCAGGCCGCTGGAGTGCCAGTCAAACCCGAGTACGCAGCCGAAGGCCTGAAACCACGCCGGGTCGGCCAGCCGTGCGAGCATCTCGGCCGGGCCGTACTCGCCGACGATCGTCTGTGTGATCGCCCCGGCCAACCGGTGCATCCGCTGAAAGAGCCACGCGGGGGCCTTCCCACCGTGCAGCGGCAGATGGGCAATGCTGCGTCTCATCACGGCATGCTAACATACCGCCTCTGCCGGCGTCTTCAATCACGTCTGTTCCCGATGCTGGAGGAACGCATGCCGCCCCTGACCGGTCGACGCGTTGCGTTTACGTTGATCGAGTTGCTGGTTGTCGTGAGCATCATGGCGATGATTGTGACGATTCTCCTGCCCGCCCTGGGCGAGTCGCGACGCCAGGCCGTCTCGATCGCCTGCAAATCCAATGTCCGGCAGTTGGGTGTCGGAATGACCATGTACCACCATGAGTTCGGGATGTTTCCGGGGCACCAGTGGATCTTCAAGGGCCCCCCCGAGGTGCGGGTCCGATGGTTCAACGCGA
This sequence comes from uncultured Planctomycetales bacterium, assembly GCA_964569765.1. GTDB lineage: Bacteria > Planctomycetota > Phycisphaerae > UBA1845 > PWPN01 > CAZMVY01. The sequence goes on along the minus strand of CAZMVY010000103.1, from coordinate 4,302 downwards.
TGGCAAAGATGCTGAGCGGATATGCCGTGCAAGGCTGCCCGGGCGTGTCCGACTGGAGCGTCGGGCGCAACAACTCGTACGGCTACAACTACAAGTACCTCGGCCGCGCGCGGGACAACTCGACCGGCCCCAAGGCGCCGTTCGAGAGCTTCCCGGTCAAATCGGTCCGCTCACCCGGCCGGACGATTGCCTTTGGGGACAGCGACGGCACCGGATGGAAGAAACCATACACACCGGGCGTGAACGACCCGGAGATGCTGGGCAATCACGGCTACACGCTCGACCCGACGTTCATCCCCACGTACAGCCTCACGACGTACAGCGACGGGGTGCTCGAGCCTTATGCGTGGAAGAATCGCCGCACGTACGTCTCAGTCCGGCACTCGGGCGGGGCGAACCTCTGTTTCGCGGACGGCAATGTCGAGCGGTTGAAGCCCAAGCAGGTCTGCGCGAACAACATGTACTGGAACGGCCTCGGTGCGGAAGATCCCGCGCGCGACCCGCACGTTCCCTACCGGCATCTCGACGGGGAATGGCGTTTTCCCGATCTGTAGCGCGATTGCCGGCGCGATCGGCGGGCGGAGCCGGGCTGGATCGAGACCGCCCTTCGCTTGCTTGCCTCATGGCGTCATGCGGATTACGTTGACCCGGTGTTTGCCAAATTCCTCGGCACGTTGCTCTTCCTTTGCCATGCGGCAGCGGTGGTCGCGGCCGTGGCCGGGCCGGTGCTCGTTCTGGCAGACACACTCAACCGGGACGGCCACATCACGTTCGCGGCGTGGCGGAGTGCGTTCTCCGACCTTCCGCGATGGAGCACGCTGCTCGGGAACACGGCCGTGGTCGCCGGCGTCGCCGCGCTCGCCTGCATCCCCGCCGGAATCGTTCTGGCGGTTGCGCTGTTCCGGACGGACCTCCGCTTTCGGCTTGCCGGCATCGTCCTGCTCCTGCTGACGGCGGCCATTCCGCTCTTCATCGTCAGCGGGGCCGTATTCTCGATCATCGGCAAGGATCGCTGGCTCGGCATGGCGCCCGTGGTCGGCCTGGTTCACGCCGTAGTTCACCTGCCGATAGTCACGCTGATCGTCGGAGCGGCCCTGCGGAGCGTCAGCGCCGACACGGAGGAAGCCGCGCTCGTCGAAGGGGCCGGGCCGGTGCGGACGCTCTTCTCCGTGACACTGCCGATGGCCATCGGCGGCATTGTGGCGTCGCTGGTGGTGGTGATGCTGTGGGTGACCACGGATTACTCGGTCTCGGACCTGGTCGTCGTGCGGACGTTCGCGGAGGAGGTGTACACGCTTTATGCCGTGCGCCCGCACGAGGCGGCGCTCGTGTGCGTCCCGCAGATCGTGCTGTTCGGCGGGCTGTTGTGGTATCTGCGATCCGGGTTCCTGGCGGGCTGCGAGGGTGAGGAAACCCAGGTCGCAAGTGAGGAGCCGTACCGCTTTCGCGTACGGCGGCATCGGCGCCTGCTGTCCGTGGTGACGGCGACGGTCGTGCTGGCTCTGGCCGCCACACCGGTCGCAACGCTCTTCGCCCGCCTGTGCGACGCCCGGAGCCTTCGCCGGTATGCCTGGCTGTTTACAGGGGAGATCCAGACGTCCATCTGGACAAGCTTCTCGGCGGCCGTGCTCGTTGCGGTGTTGGGCTTGGGGCTGGCCTGGTATGCCGTTCGACGCCCGCGCTGGCGGCCGGTCATCGCGGCGTTTGTCGTTCTCATGCTCGCGATCCCGGCCCCCGTGCTCGGGATGGGACTGATCGCCGTATTCAACCGCGATGGGCCGCTCGGTTACGTCTACGGCTCGCCGGGCATGCTCGTGCTGGCCTACACCTTTCGCTTCCTGCCCGTGGCCGTCATCCTCCTGATACCGGCCGTCCGGGCCATCCCGCTCGAATGCGAACTTTCGGCGAAGGTGGACGGGTGCGGCGGTGTCGCGACGTGGTGGCACATCGTCTGGCCGCTGTGCCTGCCGCAGGCCCTGCTCGTGGTGTTCGCCGTGGCGGCGCTGTCCTTCGGCGAGTTGCCGTGCTCGTTGCTGGTGACGCCGCCCGGATACGACACGGTGGGAAAGCGGTTTTTCGATCTGATTCACATGGGGCTCTATCCGGATGTCGCGGTGCTGGGTCTCTGGTCCGTCGCGGCGGTGTTGGTGCCGTGGGCGGGCATAACCTGGCTTCTGCGAAGGCGTCTGTTACGATAAGGGGCGACTTTCGCCACCGATCGATGACGGCCCCGCTGCCCAGCGGCCGTCCTTGACAACGTCGTGTTTGAGGCTTCTCCTTCAGAAGGATTGCGTCGATGATCCGTTACCGCGTCGTGTCGCTGAGTCTGATCCTGTCCGCGATGGTCGTTGCCGGCTGCGACCGCCAGGAAGGCCCGACGTCCGCTCCGTCCAAGCGAGAGGTCGTCGTGTACGCGGCCCTGGACCGCGAGCTGTCGGAGCCGATCCTCAACGAGTTCTCGCGTGTCACGGGTATCCGGGTGCTCGCGCAGTACGACGTGGAATCCACCAAGACGGTCGGGCTGGCCAACCGCATCCGGGCGGAGGCCCCGCGGCCGCGCTGCGATGTGTTCTGGAACAACGAGATCCTCAACACGCTCCTGCTTAAGAAGGAGGGGGTGCTCTCGCCGTGTCAGCCGGCCGAGGCCAAGAACTACGCCCCGCAGTGGAAGGATCCGGAGGGATACTGGTACGCGTTCGCCGCCCGTGCGCGAATCATCCTCGTGAATACCCGTCTCGTACCGGACGGCGTACGGCCTTCGTCGATCCAAGACCTCGCCGACCCTGAGTTCAAGGGCAGGACCGCCATCGCCAAGCCGTTGTTCGGCACGACGGCGTCGCACATTGCGTGCCTCTTTGCGGCCCTCGGGCCGGAGAAGGCGACGCAATACCTGGATGCGTTGAAGCGCAACGAGGTCCAGGTCCACGGCGGCAACAAGGGCTGCGCCGAAGCCGTCGCGGCGGGGACGGCGGCCTTCGGGCTCACCGACACGGACGACGCGATGGCCGAGTTGGAGGCCGGAAAGCCGGTGCGGATCGTCTACCCCGACAGTGGGCCGGACGGCATCGGTACGCTGTTCCTGCCGAACACGTTATCGGTCATCAAGGGGGCCCCGCACCCGGCCGAGGCCGCCGAGTTGGTGAACTACCTGCTCTCGGCGGCCGTAGAAAACCGGTTGGCGGAGGGCCCGTCGGCACAGATTCCTCTCAACATGCAGGCCGCTCCGAACCCTCGCGTCAAAGGTCCCGGGCAGGTCAAGGCGATGGCCGTCGATTTCGCGGCGGCGGCCGCCGCGTTCGAGCAGGCGAGGCAGGTAGTGGAGCAACGCTTCCTTCGATGAGCCCTCGGGCGTCCCTCGGCCGCGATGCCCAGGACAAGGAGCGATAACGGCCCGCATCCTCGAAGCGGTCGTCCGGCGTGCATGTAGGAGCGGCCAAGGCGACCGCCTTCAGCCGATATGACGGCTATCGGGGTCTGGGCAGGTGGGGATGAACTCCTGACGCGGCGCGGAGAAACTGATACAGTTCACGCAATGAGCACGGCGGGCGCTTCAGTTCGGAAGGAAGTCCAGGGCATTGCCCGGCACGGAACGGTCTACATGGCTGCCGCGCTGGCGTCGAAGGCCGTCGGCTTCCTGATGATCCCGCTGTACACACACTACCTCAGCACGGCGGATTACGGGCGCCTCGAACTGCTCGACCTGACCGCGACGCTGATCTCCATGCTGGCGGGGATGGGGATCGGCACGGCGGCGATGCGGTATTACTACGATTCGGACGACCCGGTGCGCGGTCGGACAGCCATCTCGACGGCGTTTGTCGGCGGGATGATGTTCATGGGCTCGGGGGCGCTTCTTCTGTGCCTGTGCGCGCACCCGATCGCGGCGATCCTGCTGGACGACAGCCATCTCTATCGGCTGGTGCTCATTCAGGCCGCCGGGCTGTTTCTGGACGGCTCGTGCAGCATCGCGCAGTCCTACATGCGGATCCGGGAGCGCTCCGGGCTATTGGCTTCGGTCTCCCTTTTGCGGCTTGTGGTCGGGTTGACGTTGAACATCGTGTTTGTCGCCGTCTTCCGTCTGGGTGTCGCGGGGGTTCTGCTGGGCGGATTGGCCGGGGCGCTCGTGGCGTTCAGCATTCAGTCGGTGTGGCTGGTTCACCGGGTCGGCGTACATTTCCATCGCGAGTTGTTCTGGAAGCTCTGGCGATACGGGGCGCCGCTCGTTCCTTCGGCGTTTGCCACATTTGTGGTGGCGTACGCGGATCGTTTCCTGCTCCGTACCTTCGGCGAGTTGGCCGACGG
>CAZMVY010000102.1:0-16647 GCA_964569765.1 uncultured Planctomycetales bacterium | reverse complement strand
GGAGGCGCGGGCGCCGCCCAGGCCCCGGCGACCGGGCCCCGCCCGGGCCGAGCGCCGGGCCGGAAAGGAATTGCCTCATGATGGACCTTCTGTCTCCGATCGTCGCCGCGGTCTGGGCCACGACACTCGCGGCGCCGGTCGATGCCACGGCGGTCAAACCCGAGGAAATGGCCGATCTTCGGGCGTGGGTGTCAGCGCACCTGGCCGGACCGGCCGAGCCCGCGACCAGCCGCCCGGCGAGCGAGGAGAGGCCGTTCTCGTTCTCCTTGGGAGCCCAATCGTTTGCGGAGTTGGGCAAGGCGTGGGAGTCGCAGCGCGCTTCGCGGAAGCTGGACGCCGCGCGGACCGAGCACGTCGTGACCTGGCGCGATCCGAAGACGGCCCTCGTCGTCCGGTGCGTCGCGATCGAGTACGCCGACTTCCCCACGATCGAGTGGACGCTCTACTTCCGAAACGAGGGCACGGCCGACACGCCGATCCTGGCGGACATTCAGGCCCTCGACACCCGCTTCGAGCGAGGCCCCGACGGCGAGTTCCTGCTCCATCACGCCGTCGGCTCGCCGGCGAACGGCTCCGACTATGGCCCGCTCGAAACGCCGCTGGGGCCGAAGGTCGACAAGCGGATCAGCGCGGCCGGCGGCCGCCCGACGAACTCTGATCTGGCCTACTTCAACCTGCAGTGGCCCGGGCGCGGCGTGATCATCGTCGCGGGCTGGCCGGGCCAGTGGGAGGCCCGCTTCGCCCGCGAGGACGCCAAGGCAGTGCGCGTCCGCGTCGGCCAGCAACTGACCCACTTCAAGCTGCTGCCGGGCGAGGAGGTTCGTAGCCCGCTGATCGTGTTGCAGTTCTGGAGAGGCGACTACATCCGTTCGCAGAACGTCTGGCGCCGGTGGATGATCGCCCACAACCTGCCGCGGCCCGGCGGCAGGCTTCCGCCGCCCCAGTTCGTCGCCTCCAGCTCGCGGGCCTACCAGGAGATGATCAAGGCCAACGAAGAAAACCAGATCATGCACATCGACCGCTACCTCGAGGAAGGGCTCAAGCTCGACTACTGGTGGATGGACGCGGGCTGGTATGTGAACAAGACGGGCTGGCCGAACACCGGGACCTGGGAAGTCGACACGAAGCGGTTCCCTCGCGGCCTGCGCGCGGTCAGCGATCATGCCCACCGGCGCGGGGTCAAGACCATCGTCTGGTTCGAGCCGGAGCGTGTCACGCCGGGCTCGTGGCTCTACGAGAACCACCCGGAGTGGCTGCTCGGCCCCGCCGGCCAGCAGAAGCTGCTCAACCTCGGTAACCCCGACGCCCGCAAGTGGCTGACGGATCACATCGACCATCTGATCACGACGCAGGGCATCGATCTGTACCGTCAGGACTTCAACATGGACCCGCTGTCGTACTGGCGCGCCGCCGATGCGCCCGATCGCCAGGGGATCACGGAGATCCGGCACGTGACGGGCTACCTGGCGTACTGGGACGAGCTTCGTCGCCGCCACCCGGACATGCTCATCGACTCCTGCGCCAGTGGCGGCCGGCGAAACGATCTGGAGACGATGCGGCGGGCCGTGCCGCTCTGGCGAAGCGACTACGCGTATGAGGCCACGGGCCACCAGTGCATGACGTACGGCATCTCGTTCTGGATCCCGTACCACGGCACGGGCACGGTGGCCTGCGCCAGCGCCCCGTATTACGGCGGCGGGCGGACGCCCGTGGAGCCGTACGCCTTCTGGAGCAATGCGGCCCCGAGTCTCGGATGCGGCGTTGACATCCGCGTCAAGGAGATCGACTACGCGGCGCTCCGCCGGCTGTACAACCAGTGGCGCGAGATCAGCGCGTACTACTACGGCGACTTCTACCCGCTGACCCGATACGACCGCGCGAACGATGTCTGGATGGCGTGGCAGTTCGACTGCCCCGATCTCGGACAGGGCGTCGTCCAGGTGTTCCGCCGGCCGGACAGCCCCTACGAGGCCGCCCGGTTCCGGCTTCGCGGACTCGACGCCGACGCCAGGTACACCGTGAGGAACCTCGATGCGGGCGAGCCGAAGGAGATGAACGGCCGGGAACTTCTGGACCCGGGCCTGCCCGTCTCCATGATGCAGAGGCCGGCCGCCCGCGTCATCACGTATCGCAGGATGCCGTGAGCGCCGTTCAAAACCGGCGCGGCGTGCGTTACGGCAACGTCAGCGTGGCGGTCACGCTCGATGGCGTCGCCAGGGGCGCCGCCTTCACAATGCTGTCCGTAACCGCGTAAACGTTGTCGTTGATGAACACGCCGCGGGTGTACTGGTCGTAGGCGTACCACCACCAGGCCATCGTTTCCTCCCACGGCGAGGCGGAGACGTCCCGCGTACTGATACGCCCCAGGAGCGTGAAGCCCTCCGCCACGGTGACGTGGTAGACGTACAGGCCCGTGAACGTGTGCCGGCCGTATTCCGGGCCGGTCGTCTGGCCCTCGTACAGCTCGATCGGGATCGCGAGAGCGTCCTTCGCCTTGAAGTAGTTGAACGCCTTCGGGTTGCTGTTGGCCTCCGAGTTGGTGCCACGGGTGCCGATGATCTCCTTGTGCAGCAGGACCGGGTTCGCGAAATCGCTCACGTCGAAGATCGAGAGCTGCACGCCCTGATACCAGGCGAAATCACCCATGTCCGCCGAGGCGTCCTTGCCGATCGTCAGCAGATGGGTGTCATCCATGATATGGATGTAATCCGAGTAGCCCGGCACCTTGAGCTGACCCGCCAGCCGCGGGCTCGTGGGATCCGTCAGATCAATCGTAAAGAGCGGATCGATCTTCTTGAACGTGACGAGGAAGCCGCGGTCCCCGACGAAACGCGCCGAGTAAAGCTGCTCGCCCGGGGCGATGCCTTCGAGTCTGCCGACGATCTCAAGCCGCCCTGCCGTCGCGCCTTCGTGCAGGACGTAAACGGCGTTACCATTCTGCGCTGGTCCGGACGTCGCCTGCGCGATGCCGGTGGCGACGCCGTTGGAGACGGTCCCCGCGCCGCCCGATGCGCTGCCGCCGGAGCCGCCGACCGCGGGCATCGGCAGGAGGATCGGCCCGGAAAAGCTGAAACTCTGGACTGTGCTGGCCATCCGCAGATATCCGTCCTTCTCGCCGAGGGAGTACTGGTTGAGCAGGCGGCCGGGTACCAGTCCGCTGGCGACGTACCGGGCCGCCTCGCCCGTCAGGTCGAACTTGTGCACCACCGTGTCCTCGCGCGAGCTCATCGCCGAATAGTCATAATTCGTGTCCGTGACGTAGAGCGCCGATGTCGAGGCATAGATCGTCCCCGCGTCGGCCGTAATGGCGACCGGCTTGAACCCGCCGTCGGGGTTGTCCACATCCACGGTGATCACCATCGTGATCCCGTACCCGTCCGGGTTGGCGGGATAGTAGGCGTCCTGCCAGGTAAGCGTCTTGCCCGTCCGTGTGGTGCCGTCCGAGGCGACGATCTCGTAGTCCGGCAGCCATGCCTCCACAGGCTGGGCACGGATCGACTCGGGCGTCGGGTCGAGCGGCAGCGGGGGCGTCGTGGTCAACACCAGATGAAGCTTACTGCCGATGAGGCGCGACGAGGCGAGGTCGCCGTCGAACTTCAGCGTGACCAGCGTCACGGGCGCCGACCGGTCGCGGATATCGATCACCGTGACGCTCGTCTGATTGACGCGGTTGACGACCGGCCCCGGCGGCAGGGGCGCCATGTCGCCCGCACCGGGCGCGGGCGTGATCACCGACGGCGGAGACGTCCACGTATCGTCGGGCGCAGCCCCATCGGAGGATCCGGCATCGCCATCCGCCTCGGCGGCCCCCACCGGCACGGCCCGGCCGACGGATGACATGACCCCGACGTCACCCCAGTAGCCCCAGGAGTGCGAAAGGGCGATCAACTTGTCGCCGCGGAGATACAGCGAGTCGGCCGTCTCCGGCAGAGGCACGCTCGCCACCTGTCTCAGACCCTCCGGCGGAACAGCCTGCACGATCCGCACGGAGTTGCCCCTGAGCAGGTACAGGTACTGGCCGTCGTTCTTGACCTTGTCGCTCTCGTCCACACCGGCTTCCTGTATGTTCGTCGTACTGAAGCGGTCGCCGTTGCCGGCATCGCTCGTCGAGCCGGACGTCTCCGACGGGGAGGGCTCCGCTCCGGTGGCCGTGGTATCGGCAAAGACCGGCGGGAACAGGCCGTCCTCGCCGCCGTACCGGTTGCTCGTTGCAATGCGGGCAACCGCCTGGTCCGCGAAAAAGGTCCGCATCTCCTCGGCGGACTGGAACGGTTTCAGCGCGGCATCCCGCGGCGGCTGCGTCACCGGGCCTGTAAGGGTCGGTATGCATGTGGCCCCGGCAAGCGTCAGCAGGGCCAGAACGGGGATAATGCGCCGCATGGGTCAGCCTCCTGGTTTCTGATGACACATCGTTCCTGTCGCGTTGAAGCTATTCTACCCGTCGCCGAGTGTCCGATGGAAATACTGCTGCGGCGGCCGGTCGTGTCGGGGTGTACAAAGACGCGGGGCGGCCCCCTGCGGAAGCGAAAAGAAACCGTACCGTCACACGGCGAAAGACGATGAGCATTGTGCGAAGCCGCTGCAGAGGCGGACCGGCGCGCATCGGGATTGGCTCCAGCCGGAGTGGGGGTTATAATTACGCGTTCGGCGCCTCGGCCGGACAAGCTGTCGATCCGGGCGCCGTGGGCCGGGACGAGTGAAACAATCGTAACCACCGTAAGAGCTTTCTGTTGCAGCGATCATAGAGGAGCCGCCATGGATCATCGCGTCCGGCGAGCCGGAATGGCGCGGTTCGGGCTGATTTACGTTCTGCTGCTGGTACCCTGCGCGGCGGTCGCGGCACCGGCGACCAACAGCGATCAACTCTGGGCCGAGGGGCTTGCCCTGGTCGGCCGCGGCCGGTTCGACGAGGCGTATCAGACGATTGACCGGCTGATCGAGTCGGGCCGCAGCGACGAACGCGCCAAGCAGGTCCACGAGTGGCTGGGCAGTTTCGAGAAGCTTCAGGCACAGCGGCGGGAGATGTCCGAGGCCGACTACGAGAAGTACGTCGGCTGGGTCAAGGACCGCTGCGCGAAGAAGCAGTGGACCCGGGCGGTGGACGACCTGTTCCGGGCGTTCCTGAGCTGTTCGGACCCGGCGGCATTCCGGAAGGAGCCGTGGGTCCAGGACGTGGTGAGCCAGGCGGTCCGGCACGCGGCCGAGCTGCGGGAGAAGGGCCAGTGGCTCGAGGCGATCCGCATCTACGGGGCATTGGTGGAGATCTTCGAGCCGGACGGGCAGGAGTACCGACGGTTGCGGCAGCAGTGCCGGACGCACATCCTGCTCGAGGAGACGTACAAGCCGAGCGGCGAATGGAGGGAGACGGTCCGCGGCATCGAACCCGACATGGCCCGCAACGCCCTCCGGCTGGTCGGCGAACGGTACGTCACCGAGCCGGACTTCAACAAGGTGGCGCTCGGCGGACTGGAACGGCTCTCCTGGTTCGCGGCGACGACGAAACTGGGCGAGACGTTCCCCTCGATGAAAGACCGCGATCTCGTGGACAACTTCTCTCGCCGGATCAACGAACGCATTCGCCAGACCCAGGGGCGGCCGAAGACCACGCTCGCGGAAACGCTGGGCCTGTTCGACCGGGCGCTGGAGATCAACAAGGAAACCCTCCGCATCCCGCAGGAAGTGATCATCGCGGAGTTCATGGAGGGCGCGCTCGAACCGCTGGACGAATTCAGCTCCATGATCTGGCCGTCGGAGGTGGACCAGTTCCGCAAGGACACAATGGGCGAGTTCAGCGGAGTGGGCATCCAGATCAGCCTGGAGAACGGCCTGCTCAAAGTGATCAGCCCGCTGGAGGACACGCCCGCCTACGCCGCCGGGATTCAGCCGGGGGACGTCATCACGAAGGTCAACGGCGAAAAGACCGACGGCATCACGATCGACCAGGCCGTCCGCCGGATCACCGGCCCCGCGGGCACGAAGGTAACGCTGACGATCCGGCGCGTGGGACAGGAGAAGGAGTTCGACGTGCCCGTCGTCCGGGAGCGGATCGTAATTCACACGGTCAAGGGCGTCTCGCGCGAGCCGGACGGACGCTGGAACTGCTGGGCCGACCCCGAGCGGAAGATCGCCTACGTCCGCGTGACGGGGTTCATGGAAAACACGGTGGACGAGCTGGCGGACACGCTCGGCAGGCTCCGCCGCGAGCACATGCGCGGGCTGATTCTCGACCTGCGGTTCAACCCCGGCGGGCTGCTGAAATCCGCCGTGGACATGTGCGACCTGTTTCTGCCCCCGGAGAAGCGGATCGTCTCCACGAAGGGCCGCGACTCGAAGGAGTGGGAGCTCTCGTCCTCGCGACGCGAGAACTTCGCGGACATGCCGCTGATCGTGCTCGTGAACGACTTCAGCGCCAGCGCGTCGGAGATCGTCTCCGGGGCGTTGCAGGACCACCATCGCTGCCTGATCGTGGGCGAACGGACATTCGGCAAAGGGCTCGTGCAGAACCTTGAGGCCCTCGTGCCGACAGGGACCGCGTACATCAAACTGACCACGGCCAAGTACTACCTGCCGAACGGGCGGTGCATCCAGAAGGAACCGGGCCTGCCGGACTGGGGCGTGGACCCGAACGTGCGGATCAGACTGGTGCCCAAGGAGACGCGGAAGGTCCTGGAGATCCGCCGCAAGCAGGAAGTGCTCAAGGGCAAGGACCAGAAGGAACTGCCGCCGACGACCGAGTCGGACGACGAGTTCGAGGCCGACAAGTCGCCCACAACGACCCGCGCGGCCGACGACGACGAGCCGAAGGATGAGAACAACCGGCCGGACATCGACCCGCAGTACGAGGCCGCGCTTCTGCTGATGCGGGTGCGGGTGCTGAGCAACCAGCCCTGGCCGTTCGAGACCGAACCGGTCACGGCCAAGGCGGCGACGCGGTAGGGCCGATCCCGCTGAGCGGGTATCTCGTGGGGAGGGCGGCATCTTCTCTCCTCGGCGGCTTCTCCCTGGCGACCGACCGGTATCGAACCGCCTGCCGGTGGGGTGGTGCTTCCGGCTCGTGATCTCCGTACCCGGACATGGGCGCAATGACACGAAAGGCCTACAGATTGCCGGCCACCGTCCTCGTCGGCCTGCTGGCGGCGGGCTGTCAGATGCCCCTGAATCCGCTGTTCGGGCCCGGGTCGCTGCCACCCGGGAAACCCGGGCCTACGTTCGACGTGGGCAGCCTGCTGCCCGCCCGCGTGATTCACGGCAACAACTATGTGATCGAACGGCCCGTGCAGGTGCTGGACGACCGTTTCGTGTTCCGCATCCGGACGCGCTACGGCGTCATCCTGGCGCACGGGATGGACATGCTCGATCTGCGACTCCGGGAGATGTATTCGATCCGGCTCGCCGAAAGCATCCGAAACGATGCGCATCTTCAGACGGGCATTGCCGAAGGACTGCGGAAGACAGGGCAGGGTCTCGGGCAGCTTCTGACCGACCCCGGCGGCACGTTGCTGCGCGCGCCGGAAGGCGTGCGGGAGATGGTGACGGAAAAGCTCGATCCGGCCGACTCCCGGGCCGGAAGCCTGGCCCGCCGGAAGCTGGCAGCTCAGGTCCGCTGCGACCCGGAGACGAACAACCCCGTACTCAAATGGCTGCTCGATGAAATGTCGCTCAAACAGGATGTGGGCGACTTCGCCACGGGCACGGCCCTGGGCCTCGTGGTGCCCGTGCCGGGCGTGGGGCTGCTCTCGACAACGGCGGACATGGAGCAGATGCTCGCAACCACGCCGCCGCACGCGGTGAATCAGACCATCGGCGAGCGGCTCGAACAGATGGGGCTCGATCCCGCCCTGTGTCGGCGGTTCTGCACCGATGGCAACTATACGACACTGGAGCGCCTCGTCTTTCTGCAGTACTTCCAGTCGTTACGGGGCATCGCCGGGCTCTCGGTCGTGCTCGAGTCCATGCTGAACGTCCGCACGGAGGCGGAGGCCCTCGGTCGGATCCACGAGGTGAAGATCTGGGCACAACTGAACAGTCACCGGCCGATCCGGCAGTTCGTCAAGGCCGCGGCTTCGGCGGCGACCCTGAAGGACGGTGCGCTGGCGATCGTCAGCACCGCGGATTACCTCACCGATGCGCAGGACGTGGTGCGCACGGCGGCGCAGTATCGCATAGCCCGCCGCGACGCGGCAGTGATCCTGTACACAAGCGCACGCCTCTCCGCACAGGCGCAGAGCGCCTTGCGGGCAGCCGGCATCGAGCTGGGCGGCGCGGATGCCTCTCTGCACTGAACGCGCACGGTTCGATGCACACCCGGAGCGTATGCCCTGCGTACCGTTCGCTTTGATCGTCGGGGCGCGAGCGCGCAGCCGTACATCGCGACGCGGCTCTGCGAGCGCATGAAGACGGCCGGCACACAGCCGGCCGCCACGGAGCATTCGCAACCCGCGGCGCCGGAGGGCAGATCGGAATCCGAAACCGCCCCGGCACTTCGCGGCTCTTCGCTTGCTGCTGCCTACTCCTTCACCTCATATTCCGCATCGATCACATCCTCGTCTTTCTTCTTTTCGCCGACGGCCGCGCCGGCGGCAGCGCCCGCGGGGGCGCCCTTCGGCCCGGCCTTCTTCGCCGCCTCTTCGTACAGAATCTTGCCGATCGTCTGCGAGGCGGTCATGAGCGCCTCCATGCTCTTCTTGATCGCGCCGGCGTCGTCGCCCTTCATCGCCTCCTTGACCTGGTTCATGGCCGACTCGATCCGACCCCGCTCGTCCGCGGGGATCTTCTCGCCATGCTCCTTGAGCGCCTGCTCCGTCTGCCAGACGAGCTGATCCGCGCGATTGCGGGCCTCGACCGTCTCGCGCTTCTTCCTGTCCTCGGCGGCGTGCGCCTCCGCGTCGCGACGCATCTTCTCGATCTGCTCCTTGGTCAGGCCGCTGGAGGCCTCGATGCGGATCTTCTGCTCCTTGCCGGTCGCCTTGTCCTTGGCCGAGACGTTCAGGATGCCGTTCGCGTCGATGTCGAACGTCACCTCGATCTGTGGCACGCCCCGCGGGGCCGGCGGAATCCCCGTCAGGTTGAACCGGCCCAGTGTGCGGTTGTCCGCCGCCATCTCCCGCTCACCCTGCAGGACGTGGATCGTCACCTCCGTCTGGTTGTCCGCGGCCGTGCTGAAAACCTCCGTCTTGCTCGTCGGGATCGTCGTGTTCCGCTCGATCAGCCGCGTCATCACGCCGCCGAGCGTCTCGACGCCCAGCGAAAGCGGCGTCACGTCGAGAAGAACAATGTCCTCCTTTTCGCCGGCCAGAACGGCGCCCTGGATCGCCGCGCCGATCGCGACGACCTCGTCCGGGTTAATGCTCTTGTTCGGCTCCTTGCCGAAGATCTCCTTCACAAGGGCCTGTACGGCCGGCGTCCGCGTCGAACCGCCGACCAGCACCACCTCGTCGATGTCCTTCGGCGTAAGCTTGGCGTCCTCCAGGGCCCTCATGACCGGCCCGCGGCAGCGCTCCGTCAGGTGCTGCGTAAGCTGCTCGAACTTCGACCGCGTAAGCGTCTGCTGCAGGTGCTTGGGCCCCGTCTGGTCCGCCGTGATGAACGGCAGGTTGATCGTCGTCTCCTGCACGGTCGAGAGCTCGCACTTGGCCTTTTCGCACGCCTCCTTGAGCCGCTGCAGGGCCATCGGATCCTTGCGCAGGTCGATGCCCTCCTTCTTGCGGAACTCCTCCGCAACGTAGTTGATGAGCACCTCATCGTAGTCGTCGCCGCCCAGGTGCGTGTCCCCGTTCGTGCTGAGCACCTCGAAAACGTTGTCCCCGATGTCGAGGATCGAGATATCGAACGTCCCGCCGCCCAGGTCGAAGATGGCCACGCGCTCGTTCTTCTTCTTCTCCAGCCCGTACGCCAGCGCCGCCGCAGTCGGCTCGTTGATGATCCGCTCGACCTTCAGCCCGGCAATGACGCCGGCATCCTTGGTCGCCTGTCGCTGCGAGTCGTTGAAATACGCCGGCACCGTGATGACCGCCCGCTCCACCTTCTCCCCGAGGTAATCCTCCGCCGTCTTCTTGAGATCCTGCAGGATCATCGCGGAGATCTCGGGCGGCGTATATTGCTTGCCGCGAACCTCGACCTTCACCAGCTCCTCGGGGCCGCCGACGATCTTGTACGGCACCATCTTCTCTTCCGCCTGCACCTCGCTGTGGCGTCGGCCCATGAAGCGCTTGATTGAGTAGATCGTGTTCTGCGGGTTGGTTACCTGCTGGTGCTTGGCGATCTGCCCCACCAGGCGCTCGCCTTTATCCGTAAAGCCGACGACCGAAGGTGTGAGCCGCGACCCTTGGGCGTTCGTCAGCACCTTGGGCTGATTGCCCTCCATCACGGCCACCACCGAGTTCGTCGTCCCCAGATCGATTCCGATAATCTTCGACATTGCTGTACTCCGATCCGCAGGCTTTCGCCCGATGAAGGCACGAAGCCTGCTACAGCCCGTAGTTTGCAATACGGGTGCCAGTCCCGTAGCCGTCGTCAATTATGCGCGCAATATCCTTACTGAAAAGCGCTTACGTGAACACGTATCCCCCGCATTACCCTCCCGTGAGTCTGTCAAGGTGGCAGCACCGCGATTCCGGATTGGCATTTACCGCCAGCAGGATACACTCGTAATATGGCCATGACCCAAGAACCGCTCGAAACGCAGGAGGCGTCGGGGTTTCCCTTCGCGCGGCAGTTGTCCGTCTTTCTGGAGAATCGCCTCGGACAACTCCTGGCGATGGCGAAGCTCTTCGACCAGACCGAGATCCGCATCCTGGGACTCTCGGTGGTGGACTCCGTGGATTGTGCTGTCATCAGACTCCTGGTGGATCAGCCGGACGAAGCCGCGCAACTCCTTAGAAAAAACGGCCTTGCGATAAGTGAATCCGATATTCTGGTCGTGAATCTTCCGCCGGGTAAGCGTGGGCTGATGGCCATCTGTGCTGCCTTGGTCGGTGCCGAGGTGAGTATCCAGTATACGTACCCGCTGCTGACGCGCCCGAACGGCCGGCCGGCTGTAGCACTCCAGGTGGACGATCTGGACATGGCCCTTCAGACGCTGACGAGCCAGAAGTTCCAGGTGCTCGATCAGCACGACCTTCGCGGCGGCGACTAAGCCGCGCGCCTGCCGAGTTGGCAGTAACAGTGGCAAGCCGGCAGGGGGGAACCCTCCGCCGTGAGTGCGTAACCGCTTTCCGAGAAAGGTGTTACGGCGCTGGCGATCCGGCACGGTTTTTGCCCTGTATAACGACACGAGGACGGCTCGCCGGCAGCAGGCCGTCCGACCCAGAGGTTAAACCAATGGAACGCTTTGCCAACAACGTCAAAACCGTTCTCCTGCTCGGCCTGATCATGGGGCTGGCGATCGTCATCGGTCGCGCATGGTTCGGCCCGATGGGGATTCTCTACGGGCTGCTCTTCGGCGGTGCCGCGAACCTCTTCGCCTACTACTTCTCCGACAAGATTGCCCTGGCCAGCATGGGGGCGCAAGAGGTGAGCGAAGAGGATGCACCGGAACTGGTGGGGATCGTTCGGGAACTTGCGAACAACGCCGGCCTGCCCATGCCGCGGGTCTACGTGAGCCCGCACGAGGCGCCGAACGCCTTTGCGACCGGGCGCAATCCCTCCCATGCGGCGGTCTGCGTCACGCACGGGCTGCTCGCGACGATGCCCGCGCGGGAGCTTCGCGGAGTGCTCGGCCATGAGCTGGCGCACGTCCGCAACCGCGACATCCTCATTACGACCATCGCCGCAACCTTCGCCGGTGCAATCACTGCCCTTGCGAGCATGGCCCGGTGGGGCCTGATCCTCGGCGGCTTCGGGCGCGGCAGCGACCGGGAAGAGGGCAACCCGCTCGCCGCACTGCTGCTGATTATCCTCGCGCCGATCGCGGCGCTGATGATCCAGATGTGGATCTCGCGAACCCGCGAGTACAACGCGGATTCGTACGGCGCCCAACTCGCCGGCGACCCGCTCGCACTGGCCAACGCGCTTCGCCGGCTGGAACACTACAACCGGCAGATCCCGATGGACGTGAACCCGGCCCGCGAGGGGATGTTCATTGTCTCGCCGTTCAGCGGGCAGACGGTCATGCGGCTGTTTTCGACCCACCCGCCACTTGAGGATCGGATTCGCCGGTTGGAGGAGATGGCCGTGCGCGGGGTCTGAAGTGCCGTCCGCCGTCTGTTTTCCGCCGCCGCTCGCAATCGCGAAACTATCCGTCCGGCACGCCCGGGCGCGTCATCATGAGGAGTACCCGGGCGCCCCGTGCGCGCGGCTCCAGTCGTATTGCTCCGGCGATTCGCGGATCAGCCGTTCCAGTGCAGTCACGCAGCGTTCCACGACCGCGCGAGCAGGATCGGCAACCGGGGAGCGGGGTTCTCGCGCGCCAGACGGGCGGGATGTCCGCCCTTCGGATGGCGCGACCTCTTCCGCAAGAGCGCCGACCGGGCCGCCCGGGTCGATCACTTCGTGACAACGCACATCGAAGCGAAACGCCGGACCCGGTGGAGGCAGACGACGCGTGGAGAAGATTACGACGCGGGCGTTATGCCTTGCCGCCAGGATGCCGATCGTGGGATAGCATCGCCGCACGCGGCCGAGAAAAGGCACCTCGACGGCGCGGCCCGTACGCCGCGCGTGCTCACCGAGGATCATGACCTTCCCGCCGGCATCGAGGATGCGGGGAAGCTCGCGGACAGCCTCTTCGCGAGCGATCAGCCGAACGTTCCGGTCGGCGTACAGCGCATCCTGCCACGGCCCGAGAACCGGCAGTTCGATGCGGTCGATCAGCACGTGAACCGGCCGGAAGATACGGCCCAGCACGTACGCACCGACGGCCACGTTGCCGAAGTAGCCTGTGACGAGAATCGCCGGGCGCCGATCGTCGGCGAGACGCTGCCACGTTTCCCAATCGGCGACGCGGACGAATCGCGTCCACGACTTGGGCCTGAGCAGCCGCCGCGCGAAGCGGGCCTCGACCCAGAACCTCGCGATACTGTCGAAGACGGCCCGGGCGAGTTGCTCCTGCCGGGCCGCCGAGAGCGTGTGGCCATAGGCCGCGAGCAGGCTCGCCTCAACCCGCTTCCGTACCGGGGGGTTCAGATCGAAGAGGTTCCGCGCGATCCACGAACCCCAATGCGTCGCGCGATCGATCCCGGCGGCGCCGAATGCCGTACCGACGATGCGACGTAGATAGACGAGGCGCAACGCGGCGAAAGGCGGAGCCGTTGTACTCCCGGCTGAACCGGCAGAAAGCTCCCCAACCGTATCCGCCCAGCCCCGGATGGGGCGGCGGTTTGCAGCCAGGGGCGCAAGCTCCGGGTCTGGCATGCCGGTCTGAGGCCCAACCCCCGTAGGGGGCAACAGAGACGCTTCGATTGCGCGAGAGCTGTCGCCCCGCTGAGGCTCACTCGGTGCAGCACGCGCATGACCCAGGGGCGCAAGCCGCTGGCTACAAACCTTCGCCCCCGCGGAACTTGCCGTGTCGCCAGAGGGATTGGGCCTCATGCCGTTCCTCATGCACTCTTCACGCAGTGCGCGCGGTGCGCTGAATCAGAGAACATGGGCTTCGCTCACGTCGTACCGGCTCGCGATACCTGCGGGAAAGAGGCGTCCGACAAAGCGGCGGTAGGTCTCCATCGCGAGATCGGGGTGGTTGTTGTGTTCGCTCAGGTGCGAAAGCATCACCCACTGCAGCCGGCGGCTGCGACACGCCCGCGTCAGTTCGCCGGCCTCCAGATTCGAGAGGTGCCCCCGCGGCCCGCGGATGCGCCTCTGCAAGTCGGGCGGATATGGGCCGTTGGCAAGCATCTCCGGATCGAAGTTGGACTCCAGGTACGCGGCGTCTAGTTCGCCGAAGAGTTTCTGGAGCGCCGCGAACGGGTGGCCCAGGTCGGTCAGGATGCCGAGCCGTCTGCCCTCATGCTCGACGATGAAGGCGCATCCGTCGACCGCGTCATGCGGCGTGCGGATCGTGTGGACCACCACGTCGCCGAACTCGATCCGCCCGCCCGCCTGAAAGTAGCGCACGTCCCGCACAGGCCCGGCGAAACGTGATGCCACCCGCCAGGTCGGCTGCGTGGCATAGATCGGCGGCGCATATTTCCGCTGGAAGATGCCGACCGAGCGAACGTGGTCGATGTGATCGTGCGAGAGGATCACCGCCGTCACGTCGCGGATGTCGCGGCCGTGGCGGGCCATGCGTGCCTCGGCCTGCCTGCCGCTGATGCCGGCGTCGAAAAGGAGACGCACATCGCCGGCCTCGACGTAGATGCAGTTGCCGTTCGATCCGCTTTGCAGGGAAAACGTCAGCATGCGATCCGTCATCCGCCGATCCAGGGTTCCGTCGTTCCATCGAGCGAGGTCCAAGGCCCCGCCTCCGAGCCTTATATCAGAACATCCCCTCGCTGTCCTGGGTGTCCGCGCCCGGATCCATGTCCTCCGGATCGCCGTTCGCCACGGCGGCCTGGGCCGCCGCTACGGCCAGTTCGTCGCACCGCTCGTTCTCCGGATGCCCGGCGTGCCCGTACACGTGTTCGCACGTAACGGTATGCCGCTCGAGCAACTCGGCGATCTGCTGCCACAGGTCGGCGTTCCGGACCGGGCGGAGGCGTTTGCCCTCTCTCCGCTTCCATCCGCGGGCCTTCCAGCCGGGCAGCCACTCCGTCATTCCCTGCACAGCATACTTGCTGTCGCTGACGATCCGAACGCGGCAGGGGCGCTTCAGCCGCCCGAGCCCGTGGATGACCGCGCGGAGCTCCATGCGATTATTGGTTGTACGCCGGCTGCCGCCGCTGCCCTCGGAGCGTTTACCGGTCGGCACGTGGTGGAGGATGTACGCCCAGCCGCCCGGGCCGGGGTTGCCGCTGCAGGCGCCATCCGTGTAGAGCACCACCTCATCGGGCCGCCGCTTCGCCATAGCCCGGCAGTGTATCACGGTCGGCCTGCGCTTGCAGCGGGGGTTTCGATCGGTGTTTCGGTTTCGGATAGAATGCATATTTGTGGAGCGCGGCCTCTCTGAGGCCGAAGCGGTCTCGGAGAGACCGCACTCCAGAAGTTCGGAGAGACCACACTCCAGAAGTGCGGTCGTGTTTGTGGAGTGCGGCCTCTCTGAGGCCGAAGCGGTCTCGGAGAGACCGCACTCCAGAAGTTCGGAGAGACCACACTCCAGAAGTGCGGTCGTGTTTGTGGAGTGCGGCCTCTCTGAGGCCGCGGCGGTCTCGGAGAGACCGCACTCCACGGGGAGTTCAGGCGATGGCGCTCTTCAAATCGAGCGAGGAACGGCGGATCGAGCGGGACATCCGGATTCGCCAGGGCATCCGGCGGATCGAGAAGGCCATCCGGGAACAGGCCCGGTTCCAGGACGAGTTCGTGAAGAACGCTCAGCGCGCCAGGCAGATGGGCGACGCAGCGCAGTACCAGTTCATCCGCAACTCGCTCAAGAAGACTGCCGCAATCCGCAAGATGCTCGAGCGGCAACTGCTCGCCGTGAAGAACGCCTTGCTCATCAAGCGCCAAGCGGAGGCCTCCGCCGATTTCACGAAGGCGATGAGCACCATGGCCGTCGAGATCGGCAAGCTCTTCGGCGAAACGGATCTCGTCAAGACGCAGGCCGACTGGGAGAAGGCGATGGTCCGGTCCCAGAGCATGGAGGAGCGGATGAGCATGTTCCTCGATTCCGTCGAGGACATCGCCGCGCAGGACGTCTCCGCGGCGCCGAGCGAGGCGATCAGCGACGAAGAGATCGACCGCCTCATCGAGGCGGAAGCCGAGGCCGCGCAGGCGCAGGAAGTGCAGAAACTCGAGGAGCTCCGCGCGGAGCTGGCCTCGCTCAAGGGCCAGACGGAGAAGCAGAAGTGACCGCCCGGGCACCGACGGGCGGAAGCAGCGCAGGGCGCGTTCTGCGGACCGGATACCGCCACGGTACGACCGCCGGTTCACGTCCCGTCCGCGAAACGACCCGACGCGAGGCGTCTTGAGACGCGGGGGGGACGGCGAGATAATCGTCACCATGGCCACGGGAACATTTGCGACCGCGATCAACTGTATGGACGGGCGCGTGCAGCTCCCCGTATCGGAATGGATGCGGACCCATCTGCACGTGGACTACGTGGACACCATCACCGAACCGGGCCCCGACAAGGTCATGGCTCTCGGCCTCCCCGGGCAGCAGGAATCGGTGAGAAAGCGGGTCGGCATCTCGGTGGGGGCGCACGGAAGCCGGACGGTGGCTATCGTCGGCCACCACGATTGCGCGGGAAACCCCGTATCCCGCGAGGCCCATCGAGACCAGATCCGACGGGCCAGCCAGGTGATTCAGTCATGGGGCCTTCCCGTCCGCGTGCTGGGCCTGTGGGTCGATGAGCGGTGGGCCGTCGAGGTCGTCTGCGACACCGGAGCGCCCGGCTGATCCGCAACAGGGACCGATGCACAGGTCGCCGGCAGGCGTTTTCGCGCCGTGGGCGTGCGTACCGGGCGGCCGAGTCGGGCATCAGACCGCCAACGCGGCACCGCACGCCGGACAGCGCGCCAACCTGGCGCCGGTCGCAATACTGCTCCGACACATCGGGCAAACCGACAGGGTAGGCGCAACCGCCTTCGGCCTGGGCGCCCGGAGCAGAAGCCCGA
>CAZMVY010000101.1:0-16751 GCA_964569765.1 uncultured Planctomycetales bacterium | reverse complement strand
CTGACCAGACACATCCTGGGCGGTATCCTCTGGGCCATGGGCGAGAAGCCCTATGCGACCACCCAACCCGCCAAGGGCCGCGAAACGAAACAAACCGAGAAACCGTAGTTCACCCTGACCGCCCGTGCGAGGCGGGACAGCGAATGTCGAATGACGAAATCCGAATGATGAAAGGAGCCCGAAATCCAAATCAGGAAGCCCGAAAAACGGCGCGGCTCCGTCCGTCATTCGTGCTTCGTCATTCGCCATTCATTCGTCATTTGAGCTTTGACATTCGTCACTCCTCAACCAGCAAGGAGATGTCCATGGGCTCCAGCAACGAACCGAATACCCACAGGCCGTCCCGACGCGAATTCGTGAAAGGTGCCCTCGCAGCCGGCGCGGCGGGCATCGGGTTCCCGAGCATTGTTCCGTCCAGCGTTTTCGGGCAATCCGCCCCGAGCAACCTCATCCAGGTCGCTCAGATCGGCTGCGGCCGCATCGCCCGAGAGTCCGAGTTCCCGGGAATCATCAAGCATTACAGGATCGCCCGCTTCGTCGCCGTCTGCGATCTCGATACGGTCCGTCTGGCCGACGCCAGACAACTCGTCGAATCGGCCTACGCCAGGATCCTGGGCAAGGAAAAGCCTGTTGCCGTCAAGACCTACTCCGACTACCGCGAGCTGCTTGCGGACAAGAGCATCGACGCCGTCTGCATCAGCACGCCGGACCACTGGCACGCCCTCCCGGCCATCGAGGCGGCGCTGGCCGGCAAGGACATCTATCTGCAAAAACCCGCGTCGCTGACCATCCAGGAAGGGCGTCAGATGGCCGACACGGTCAAGCGATGCAAGCGGATCTTTCAGCAGGGCAGCCAGCAGCGATCGAGTCCTCAGTTCCTCAAGGCCTGCGAGCTGGTCCGCAACGGCGTCATCGGGAAGATCCAGGAGATCTACATCGGCCTGCCCGTCGATCCGCCGGGCGGCAATCCGGCGGAAATGCCTGTGCCGACGAACCTGGACTACGACATGTGGCTCGGCTCGACGCCCTTCGTGTATTACACCGAGGACCGCGTCCACCCGCAGAACCCCGACATCCGCAAGCGGTACGGCCGCCCGGGCTGGCTCCGCTGCGAGCAGTTCGGCGCCGGTATGATCACCGGCTGGGGGGCGCATCACTTCGATATCGCTCACTGGGGCATGGGGACCGAGTACACCGGTCCGATCGAGGTCGAGGCGAAGGCCGAGTTCCCCCGATCGGGCCTGTGGGACGTGCACGGCCCGTACGAGGTCACCGCCAGGTACGCCAACGGCGTCGTCGTGCACGTGAGCGACAAGCTGCCGAACGGCGTCCGCTTCGTCGGGGAGAACGGCCGCTGGATCTTCGTCTCCCGCGGCGCGACCCGGGCCACGAAGAGCGACCCAACCGCCGGCCAGCCGATCCTCAAGGCCCTCGACGCCAGCGATCCGAAGATCCTGGAGTACGAGTTCAAGGACCGCGACGTCCGTCTGCATCACAGCCCGAACAACGATCACCACCTGGACTGGCTGACAAGCATCCGCACCCGCGAGGATCCGGCCTGCCCGGCGGAGGTGGGCCACCGTTCGTGCTCGGCATGCCTCATCTCGCATACGGCGATGAAACTCGGCCGCAAAGTCAAATGGGACCCCGAGAAGGAACGTTTCGGAGACGCCGAGGCCAACGCGACGCTCAGCCGCCCGCAGCGGGTGAAGTACGGGACTGACGCGGTGCTCAAGAAACGAGGCGTCAGTAGTCAGTAGTCAGCGGTCGGTTGTCTGTTGTCGGTCGTCGGTAGTCGCCGCAATCGGGAAGGACGAATGTCGAAGCGCGAATGTCGAATGAATGACGAATGCCGAAGCACAAATGACGAACGGGCGATGTCGCGGCCGTCAGCTCCACGGTTCGGGTTTCGTCATTCGGATTTCGTCATTCCGGTTTTCGCTTTGCTCATCGTCGACGGCGTGGCCGCGGCCCAACCCGGCACTCAGCACCCGGCACTCAGCACTCCCAAAGTCCGGCTGATCACGATCGACCCGGGGCACTACCACGCCTCGCTCGTCCAGATCCGGATGTACGATCAGGTGGATCCGGTCGTGCATGTTTACGCGCCGGCCGGCCCCGATCTGGATGCGCACCTGAAGCGAATCGAGGGGTTCAACACCCGCCCCGACAACCCCACACGATGGGTCGAGAAGGTATACACAGGCCCGGACTACTTCGAAACCATGCTCCGGGAGAAACCGGGCAACCTGGCGATCCTCGCCGGGAACAACACCCGCAAGACGCAGTACATCCTCGGCTGCGTCAAGGCGGGCCTCCACGTCCTGGCCGACAAGCCGATGGCCATTACGCCGGAGCAATTCACGCTCCTGAAGGAGGCGTTCAAGGTCGCAGAGCAGAAGCACGTCCTGCTCTACGACATCATGACGGAACGATATGAGATCACGACCATGATACAGCGCGAACTGTCCATGGTCCCCGATGTCTTCGGCGAACTGGAGACCGGCACCGTCGAGCAGCCCGCGGCGGTCAAGGAAAGTGTCCACCACTTCAGCAAGCTCGTGGCGGGCAAGCCTCTGCAACGCCCGCCGTGGTTCTTCGACGTCAGCCAGGAGGGCGAGGGGATGGTCGATGTCGCCACGCACCTGGTCGATCTCGTCCAGTGGGAATGCTTCCCGGAGCAGATCCTCCGGCCCGAGGATGTCCGGATCCTCTCCGCGCGGCGATGGAGCACGCCGGTGACGCTCGAGCAGTTTGAGCGGGTGACGGGATGCCGCGGGTTTCCCGACTTCCTGAAGAAGGACGTCCGAGACGGCGTGTTACAGGTCTTCGGCAACGGCGAGATGATCTATACGCTCCGGGGCCACGTCGCGAAGGTCTCGGTGATCTGGAACTACGAACCCCCGCCCGGCGGAGAGGACACGCACTACTCGATGCTGCGCGGCAGCAAGGCGAACCTGATCATCCGACAAGGCGAGGAACAGCATTACAAGCCAACCCTGTACATAGAGAACAGGCCGGGCATGCCGGACGAGGCATTCGGGCGAACGCTCCAGTGGGCCCTCGACGGAATCCGCACAAAGTTCCCCGGCGTGACGGCCCGCAAACACCCGGGCCGCTGGGAGATCGTGATCCCGGATGCCCTCCGTACGAATCACGAGCAGCACTTCGGCCAGGTCACGGACAAGTTCCTCGGGTTCCTGGCCGCTGGCCGGATGCCTGCGTGGGAGGTCCCCAATATGATCGTGAAATACCACACAATCATGGAAGCGTACAAGGTCAGCCGGTGAGGTGACGCAATCGTGTCCCGCTACACCCGACGCCGCTTCCTGTCTCAGGCCGCCGCCCTGGGCGGCGCCGCGTCCCTGAGTCGATTCGCCAGAGCGGATTCCACCGCTCCCCCAGCCGCCCGCATCGTCAAGGTCGAAACGTTTCCCGTCAGCTACCCAACCGTGGAGCGATTCAAGTTCCTCGAAGGCCCCCGCGGGGAACTGCTCGGCCGCCAGACGCTCGTCGTGAAAATCACGGCCGATGACGGTGCGGTCGGCTGGGGCCAGTGCGTCCCTTCGCACCGCTGGAGCTACGAAACACTCGAGACTGTCCGGACGACCGTCGAACGCTACCTGACGCCTGTGCTGATCGGCATGAACGCATTCGACGTCGATGCGATCCACGCCGCGATGAATCGCATGATCGCGCCATCGTTCTCGACCGGCCAGCCGATCGCCAAGGCCGGCATCGACCTGGCACTGTGGGACCTGATCGGCAAACGACTGAACAAGAACGTTGGCGCTCTCATGCGCGAGGGTGCCCCGCCCTTCCAGAGCAGGAAACCGACAGCATCGCGCTCGGCACGGAGCAGTCCCCCATCCCAAAGCGACGGGGCGCCCGCCGGCGCGATTACGCTGAGCTGGACGCTCAATCCCAGGACGCTGGACGATGTACCCGCGATGATCGACGAGGGGCGCAAGCGCGGCTATCGGAACTTCAACGTGAAGGTCGCCCCCGACCCGAAGTTCGACCTCGAGTTGTGCCGCATCGTCAAACGGCTCGTCCCGGACGGCTTCCTCTGGGCCGACGCCAACGGCGGTTATGACGAGGCCACTGCCCTGGCCGTCGCCCCGCGGCTTGCCGACATCGGTGTGCCCGTGCTGGAGCAACCACTGCCCGCGAACCGCCTCACCGGCTACCGCCGCCTGAAGAAGCAGCACGCCCTGCCGATCCTGATGGACGAGGGCATCGTCAGCTCCGTGGAGCTCGAAGAGTTCATCCGCCTCGAACTGCTTGACGGCATCTCCGTCAAGCCCGCCCGCTGCGGCGGCCTTACCGAGGCGCGCTGCCAGATCGAGCTTTGCCGCAGGCACGGCCTGATGTGGCTCGGCAGCGGCCTGACTGACCCCGACCTCTCGCTCGCCGCTTCGCTGGTCCTCTTCGGCGCTTACGACTACAAGTACCCGGCCGCGCTGAACGCCCCGCAGTTCCTCGCCGACCGGAGCATCCTCGCGCGGCCTCTCCAGCCGGCGGGCGACCAACTCGCTGTCCCGACCGGCCCCGGCTTGGGCGTGGAGGTCGATGAGGCTAAGATCACGCAGTATCGCGATGGCCGTCCGAACGACTGAAGAACAAGAACAAGGAACTGAGGCGCGGCGGCCGGCGTGCGAGCAAAGATCAGGCCGCTGGAAGCCCGCGACAAGACCCTGATGACCCGGTCGCTCACCGACCTGAACCTGGATGAACCGATCGCCGCCCATGTCCGGCGCGATTTCGCCGTTCTGCGCGCCGATCAAACCGTCGCGCAAGCGATCGCCTCGCTGCGGAAAACGACGCTGGGTGAGAAGATCGTCTACTTCTACGTCGTGGACCCCCGGGACAGGCTCGTCGGCGTGGTTCCGACCCGCCGCCTGCTGATGAGCGCCCCCGAGACGCCCATCCGCTCCATCATGGCCGACAACGTGGTGACCGTCCCCGCTTCCGCGACCGTGCTCCAGGCCTGCGAGTTCTTCCTTCGCCACCGCTTCCTCGCGTTTCCCGTGGTGGACGCGGAGGGCAGAATCGTCGGCGTCGTGGACATCGGCATGTTCGCCGAGGAAATGTTCGACGTGGCGGAGCGCGAGCAGCTCGAGGATACCTTTCAGCTCATCGGCGTGCGCCTCGCCCATGCGCGCAGGCCCTCCCCCTGGCAGGCGTTCCGGAGGCGCCTCCCCTGGCTTCTGTGCAATGTCACCGCCGGCATCGTGTGCGCGCTGATCGCCGGCGCCTACGAAGGCCTGCTGGACTACGCGATCGTCCTCGCCGTTTTTGTGCCGGTGGTCCTTGCTCTGGCCGAAAGCGTGAGCATCCAGTCCACGACGATCACGCTCCAGGCGCTGCATCACGGCGAGATCCGGTGGATACGCTTCTACCGGCTGCTCGCCCGCGAGTTTCTCACCGCGATTCTGCTGGGATTGGCCTGCGGGCTGATCGTCGGCGGCGTCGCCTGGCTCTGGAGGCGGCAGGCGACGGTCGCGGGAATCATCGGAGCGAGCATCTGCCTGTCGATGGTCACCGCGTGTCAGCTCGGCGTGATCCTGCCGACGGCCGTCCGCCGGTTCCGAGGCGACCCGAAGATCGCCGCCGGCCCGATCGTACTGGCCATTGCGGACATCGCAACCTTGCTCACCTATTTCGGCCTGGCAGCAAGGCTGATCGGCTGACGCCGACACGCGGAGGGGCCGCAACCGCCGCGTCGCACGTGCCCGGCGTCCGATGAACCCGCCTCCCCGTCGTCGGCGTGTTCGGGCGCGGCGGGCATCCGTGCCCCGGTGCGGCCTGCTTGAAAACGCCGCCGGCCCCGTGATAATGACCGCGACCTCCCTGTGGCACGGAGGCTGTTATGGAAATCAAAGCGAACCACGTTTACCCGATGGACTGCGTCGAAGGTCTGGCGCAGATCGCGCCCGGCAGCGTTGATCTCGCCTTCGCCGACCCACCGTTCAACATCGGCTACGCCTACGACGTATACGACGACCGCAAGGGGTATGACGCCTACCTCGACTGGACGCGGCAATGGATGCGGGGCGTCGCCGACGCCCTCAAGCCGACCGGCACGTTCTGGCTGGCCATCGGCGACGGGTATGCGGCGGAACTCAAGCTGATCGCCCAGAACGACCTCGGCCTGGTCTGCCGCAACTGGGTCATCTGGTACTACACGTTCGGCGTGCACTGCAACCGCAAATTCACGCGGAGCCACGCCCACCTGTTCTACTTCGTCAAGGACGCCAGGCAGTTCACGTTTAACGACGAGGCCGTCCGCGTGCCCTCGGCTCGGCAACTCGTCTACGCCGATCGGAGGGCGAATCCGAAGGGACGCGTCCCGGACGACACGTGGATCCTCCGGCCGCAGGACGTGCCGGAAGGTTTCAACCCGGCCGCGGATGTCTGGGTCTTCCCGCGCGTCTGCGGCACGTTCAAGGAGCGGGCCGGCTGGCACGGCTGCCAGATGCCCGAGCAACTGCTGGGGCGGATCATCAAGGCGTGCTCGAACCCCGGCGAACTCGTCCTCGATCCGTTCGGGGGCAGCGGCACCACGCTGGCCGTCGCCAAGAAGCTCGGCCGGAAATGGATCGGCTTCGAACTCTCCAGGGAATACGCCAGACAGATCGAGAAACGCCTCAAGCCCATCAAGCCCGGCGATCCGCTCGACGGCGCCGAGGACTCGGTAACCAGTGCCCCGCCCACCCTGAGCGCCATTTCGCGGAAGCAGCCCCGAAAACCGCGTCCGCCCGCGCCGGCGGAAGTCTGCCTCTTCCGTCTTGACGCAGCCGAGCCCAACGCGACCGCGCAGTGAGGCGGATCCGTCGCGCCCGTACGAAGGGCCGGACAGAATCTCGTGTACCCGTCGGAACATCCTATGATCCTCTGCCCGATGAGAGACGGCTTGAGAAATGTCCACGCCGCGGGTTTCCAGTGCGCGAAGCTTTGCTCGCGTGCCGTCGCCCGGACTGCGGTTTGAGCCTCCACCGCCGGTTGCGTCTCTTCGGCGACCGCGCTCAGTGGAACTCCATGAAACGCGCAAGACGAACCGCAATGCCGCCGGCCCCGTTCACAGTGCGGGCCGCGCGTGACGTCGCAGCGCATCTGGCATCGTTACCCGCCCGAAAGGCGATTCGGCTCGCCTTGTATTGCACCCGCGCCGCTTCGCCCGTCGGAGGTCCTTCGCGAACGATCCGGGCGAGGCTCGACACGGCATAGCGTGGGTAAACGCATTCGCGAAGGCGTGTCTGTCCGCACCGCAGACCCACTCGCCACCGCAACAGCCGCCGGACCGTCGCCGTCCCCGGCTCCCGACGCCCTGAGTTTATCAACAGGCCGGCTCGCGGTTATCAACAGCCCGTCTTTCCGGCGCGCCGGTCCCCGTTTGACACGCCCGCGAATTCCGTTACGATCTCTGCTGAGGACAGGAGGACAGGCGCCGGCAGCGGCGAAACCCAACCGAGGTCACTGCCTTGACGGCGGTCGCGATCATTCCCGCCCGGTACGGCAGCACGCGATTCCCCGGGAAACCCCTCGCCAATCGGACCGGCAAGTACCTGATTCAGCACGTGTACGAACGCGTGCGGCAGGCACGAACGCTGGAACGCGTCATTGTGGCGACGGATGACGCACGGATCGCAGAGGCGGTGCGCAGCTTTCGGGGCGATGTGGTGATGACGCGGGCGGACCATCCGACGGGCTCGGACCGGATCGCCGAGGTGGCCGCCGGGCTGAGAAGCGACCTCATACTCAACGTTCAGGGCGACGAACCGGAGATCGAGCCGGCCTCGATCGAGCTGCTCGTGGACCTGATGCGCTCGCGCCCGGAGGCGTCGATGGGCACGCTGGCGTGCCCGTTTCCCCCGGGCAGCGACCCGACCGCCCCGAGCGCGGTCAAGGTCGTTGTGGACCGCAATGGGATGGCGCTCTATTTCAGCCGAAGCCTCATCCCGTACCCGCGGGACGCAGGCGGAAAGGTGGGTGCCCCCGGCAACTGGCTCCTGCACGTGGGTATCTACGCGTATCGACGCGAGTTCCTCTTGTCGTACGTGAACCTGCCGCCATCGCGCCTGGAGCAGGTCGAAAAGCTCGAACAGCTTCGTGCGCTGGAGAACGGACATCGGATCGTGGTAGGCCGGATCGAACACGCCGGCATTGGCATTGACACGCCGGAAGACTATGAGGCGTTCGTAAGGCGTGTGGGCGAGGGGCGAAAAGTGAGAAACTGAGAAAGTGAAAAAGTGAGAAAGGTCCCTGCTCGATGGCTCCGCCCTTTCGTCACTTTGCCACTTTTCTTCCCCGGGTAGGTGAACCATGGATGCGGAAAAGATGCTTTCGTCGGTCAGCGGCGTTTCAGATGAAACGGAGTTCTACGCCCCGATGCCCGCCGGCTACCGGCCCGGCCGCACGAAATTCGTTTTCGTCTTCGGCACGGTCATGAGCGGCCTGGGCAAGGGCATCTTCTCCAGCTCCCTGGCCAAATGCCTTCAGGACAAGGGCCTGACCGTCGCCCCAATCAAGCTGGAAGGTTACCTCAACATCGACTCCGGCACGCTGAACCCCTACCGCCACGGCGAAGTGTTCGTCCTAGACGACGGCATGGAATGCGACATGGACCTGGGCACCTACGAGCGGATGCTCGACCAGGATCTCTCGCGGCTGAACTTCGCCACGAGCGGCCAGATCTTCACCCGCGTCCTCGAGAAGGAGCGGCAGGGCTCGTATCTCGGCCGCGACGTGCAGATGATCCCGCACGTGACCGGCGAGGTGAAGACGCGGCTTCGCGAACTGGCCGTCGCCAGCGCCGCCGACGTCGTCTTTGTCGAGATCGGCGGCACCGTCGGCGACGTCGAAAACGCCTACTACATCGAGGCCACCCGGGAAATGGCCTTCGAGGAAGGGCCCGATTCCTGCTGCTTCGTCGCGCTCACGTACATCCTCGAACCCGTCACCCTCGGTGAGCAGAAGAGCAAGGCCGCCCAGCTCGGCATCCGCCGGCTGCTGGCCGAGGGAATCCAGCCGCACATCATCGCCTGCCGCGCGCATCGCCCCGTGACGCGGAAGGTCCGCGAAAAGCTCGCGATGTACGGCAACGTGCCCATGGATCGCGTGATCTCCATGCACGACAGCGAAAGCGTTTACCTTATTCCGGAGATCCTCCGCGGCGCCGGCATCGATCTGGCCGTGATCGACATCCTCAAGCTCGGCAACCGCGTCGATCTCGACGCGGAGGCAAAGGCGCGCCAGACCTGGAACGCCTACATCGAACGGCTCAAGCAGGCCAATACGAACGTCACGATCGGCATCACCGGCAAGTACACCTCCCTGCGCGACAGTTACGCGAGCATCATCCAGGCCCTCGAACACGGCGGGGCGGCGGTCGGCGCGCGGGTGCGGATCGAGTGGATCGACACGTCCGAAATCACCGAGCAGAACGTCGGCGAAGCCCTCAAGCACCTGCACGGCATCATCGTCCCGGGCGGCTTCGGCGTCCGCGGTACCGAAGGCAAGATCACCTGCATCCGCTATGCCCGCGAGAACCGGATCCCCTACCTCGGTATCTGCTACGGTTTTCAGATGGCCGTCATCGAGTTCGCACGCAACGTCTGCGGCCTCGAGGACGCCAACAGCACCGAGATCGACCCGGACTGCGCCAGTCCCGTCATCGACATTCTGCCCGAGCAGAAACAGATCGAAGGGCTCGGGGGCAACATGCGGCTCGGCGGCCGCGATGTGCTGATCCGGCCCGGCACCATCGCCGCAAGGCTGTTCAACAACGCCCCGGAGGTGCGCCTTCGCTTCCGCCATCGCTATGAGGTGGATCCGCAGTACATCGGGACGCTGGAGTCGCACGGCCTGATCTTCTCCGGCAAGGCGCCGGACTACCCGATCATGCAGATTCTCGAACTGCCCCCGGAGCAGCACCCTTACTTCATCGGCACGCAGGCCCACCCCGAACTCTCAAGCCGCCCACTGCGGCCCCATCCGATGTTCGTCGGCCTCGTGCGGGCCGCCACGACCATCGCCGCGCAACAGCCCGCCGCACCGCGCGAACGCGCCTCTTCGCCGCGAGTCGCGGAATCCCTCTGAGCCGCTATAATGCGCGTGTCCGCGAAGGACAGCGGGCACGGGCAGATGAAATGCCCCAGATGCCCTCCGCGGTCTACCGGAACGAGGCAGCCGAACGGCGAGGCTTCTTTGACGGAGGATTTGATGCCATCGCAGGCGAGGCGAACGAAGGGTTGGCGAGTATGGCGTATCGGGTTCTGGCTTGCGGTGCCGGCCATGGCAGCAATGGGCTGCAGCGACCCGGGCTACGCTTTGTACGCCGTCAGCGGCCAGCTCGCCCTGGCATCCCGAATACGACCCCTTCAGGTTGTAATGAACGACGGGAGCCTCTCGGAAGAGCAACAGGCCAAGATTGAGGTGATACTCCAGATCCGCGACTTCGCCGCAAGCGAGCTCCACCTGAACGTCGGAGATAACTACACGGTTTACCTCGACACGGGCGGCGCGCCGATCGCGTACAACCTGTCCGCCTCGGCGAAGGATTCGTTTACCCCGGTGACCTGGACGTTCCCATTCGCCGGCACGATACCGTACATCGGCTTTTTCCATGAAGCCGAGGCGAGGGCCTATCAGGACCGGCTGGTGGAGCAGGGGTACGACACGGTTCTGTACGGCGTGGAGTCGTACAGCACTTTGGGCCTGTTTCCCGACCCGATCTCGACGACCATGCTGACCCGCAGCGAGGCCTTTCTGGCCGATCTGATCATTCATGAGCTGACGCACAACACCATCTGGTGCGACAACGACACGGACTTCAATGAAAACGCTGCGTCATTTGTGGGCCGCGTCGGCGGCCTGCGCTACCTCAGCCGCAAGTACGGCCCCGATGCGCCCGTGGTCGTCGAAGCCCGCCACGGCTACGAAGACGGCGACATTTACCAGAGCTTTCTGAACGATCTATACCTTCGGCTGCAGGACTTCTACGCAAGCGACCTGCCCTCCGAGCAGAAGATCGCCGGCCGCGCCGGCATCTTTGCGGACGGCCAACGCCGTTTCGCCGAAGAGATCCTGCCGCAGATGAACGACCCCGCCTCCTACGAGTGGGTCAAGGATCTCGAGCTGAACAACGCGTGGATCCTCGTGAACGCCCGGTACAACATGGACCTTTCCGCGTTTCAGGCCGTTTACGACGCCACAGGACAGGACTTCGACGCGACGCTCCAGATCCTCCTGAACGCCGCAGGAAACGACGACCCGGTCGGCTACCTCCGCAGCCTCGCGACGCAGCCGTAGCGCCGTTTTCGGCCAGAGAGTCCCGTATGTCCCCGGTATGCAGGCTTCTCTCTGCCGACGCAAGCGAGCAAACCCGTCTGCGCCGCAGACCCTGCATCACGGCGCTGGCCGGGCTGGCAGGACAACGCGGGCCGTCCTATACTCACGCGTCGTTACGCGGTCATCTGCCCACGGGAGGAACCTGTCATGCGCAACGGTGTCGAAAGGTTTGGCGTACGGATGCTCTGGCTGTCCGCACTTGTGTCATCGGCCGGCTGCGCGATGCCGGAACCGCCGAAGCTCGCCGGCCATGCCCCAGCCGAAGAAATGCCGCTCATCCAGCCGGGCAAGCTCGGCGGCGCGGCCGACGTCCGGCGGATGTTCTTCGATTTCTGGAACGAGCAGGTCGTTCGCGAAAACGTGGCTGTCAGCACCGTCTTCATGGGCGATTCGATCACGGAGCTGTGGAATCTGCCCGTATACTTCGCCTCGAACGACGGGATTATTCAGAATCGCGGCATCAGCGGCGACCTGGCCTCGGCGATGGCCAGGCGCTTTCAGGCGGACGTGGTCCAGCTCCGTCCGCGCACCGTTGTCATCCTGGCCGGGACCAATGACGTCTCGTCCCTGCTCCGCGAGAATCGGGGCGAAAACCAGATCATCCGTGAGGTCGGCGCCTCCATCGAATCCATGATGGACCAGGCCAGGGCCGCAAAGCTCAACGTTCTGGTCTGCTCGATCCTGCCGACGAACAGCGACTACAGGATGCACGCGGAAGGCAAGAAGCTCCGCTCGGACATCAACGAGAAGATCAAGGAGGCGTGCAAGGAGAAGGGCTGCATCTATGTGGATTACGCATCACAGATGAGCGACGCGAACGGCGATCTTCGCAAGGACCTCGCCCGCGACGGGCTCCACCCGCACTACAAGGGATACGAAATCATGGCCCGGATGCTCAAGGAGGCGGCCGCCGCCCATCGGATCCGGCTATGACGGAGGGCACGCACGCCGGGCTCCCGTTTCCCCGGCCGGCGAGACACGCACCGGCTTGCCGGCAGGAGAATCGCCATCGGCACTCCCCGGGCGCCGTCCGGCCTTGGCCGGCGCGCCGACCGCGTGTATGCTGTCCGCATGGCACGACGTACAAAAACACGGATCCCCCCCCACCTGGCGGCCCGGCTGGCCCGCTGCCGCGAGCGAATGGCCAAAGGCGGGCTCTCAGCGTACCTGATTACCAACCGGATCGATCAGATCTACCTGACGGGCTTCACCGGCGAGGACGGTGCCGCCGTCGTGACGGCCGACAGGGTGTACCTGATCACCGACGGCCGCTTCGACGAGCAGGCCGACCGCGAGGCCCCGTGGGCCAAGAAGATCGTTCGATCTAAGGGCATCAGTGATGAGTTGACGAAGCTCCGCAGGCGGCTCCGCTGGAGACGGGTCGGTTTCCAGGCCGACTGTCTCACCGTAGCCCAGTTGTCGGCGTTCCGGAAAGCACTGAAGCCCGCGCGGCTCGTCCGCGCCAAGCCGATTGTCAACGACCTGCGGCTCTGCAAGGACGAGCACGAACTCCGCGCTACCCGACGGGCGATCGCCGTCGCCCAGGATGCCTTCCGTGCAACGTGCCGGGCCATCCGCATCGGCATGACGGAGCGCGAGATCGCGGCGCGCCTCGAATACGAGATGCAGCGGCGCGGCGCCAGCGGGCCGGCCTTCCCGACAATTGTCGCGGAAGGCGCGAATGCAGCACTGCCTCACGCCCGACCCGGCGACCGCCGGATCCGCCGTGGAAGCGCGATCCTGCTCGACTGGGGGGCGCTCGTCGACCACTACCGCAGCGACTTGACCCGCGTGGTGTTCGTCCGTAGAATCCCCGCTCGGTTTCGCCGCATGTACGCAGCGGTGCTGCAGGCACAGCGCCGGGCCATCGCGGCCGTCCGCCCCGGGATGACCACCCAGGCGGTGGATCGAGCGGCGAGATCGTATCTGAAGTCTGCCGGTTTCGGGAAGGCGTTCAACCACAGCACCGGCCACGGGCTCGGGCTGGACGTCCACGAAGCGCCCTCGCTCGGGCGGCGAAACCCGGTAACCCTGAAGCCGGGAATGGTCGTGACGATCGAACCCGGCGTGTACGTTCGCGGCGTCGGTGGAGTACGGATCGAGGACGATGTGCAGGTGACGCGGGACGGCGCGAAGATCCTGACGAGCCTGAGCGCCGACCTCAACGAAATGGTGATACGTGGTTGAGATCGAGAAGATTCGCGAACTCGTCGCGATGATGGTGGAGCACGAACTCACGGAGCTGAAGCTCCGTGACGGCGGGCAGTCCGTGATCATCCGGCGCGGGCCCGCCGCACACGGCGCGCCGATCGTCGCGCTTACGCCGGGCGCCGTTCCGCAGGCGGTGGTTCCCGCCGCACCTGCCGCCCCAACGCCGGCTTCCCCGGAGGCCCCCGAGGCGACCGGCAAGGCGAACGATGAATTCCTGACGATCACGTCGCCCATGGTCGGAACCTTTTACGCGAGTTCCGACCCCGATGCGTCGCCGTATGTGACCATCGGCAGCCCCGTCGAGCCTGAGACGATCGTGTGCATCATCGAGGCGATGAAGGTATTCAATGAGATCAAGGCGGGGGTTTCGGGCACGATCGAGCAGGTGCTCGTGCGGAACGAGCAGGCGGTGGAATACGGCCAGCCGCTGTTCCGGGTGAGCCCCAAGCCATGAAACGTGCGAGAGCGGATGAGTGAAAACGTGCGCGACGGAAAGGCCCCCGGCCTCTTCCTGCGTCTTTGCGTTTCCGCCCTCTCGCCCTGATTTCCCGAGGTTCGCCATGTTTTCGCGCATCCTGATAGCCAACCGCGGCGAGATTGCCGTGCGGATCATGCGCGCGTGCCGCGAGATGGGCATCGAGACGGTCTGCGTCTTCTCCGAAGAGGACCGCCATGCCCGCTATCTCGCGCAGGCGAACCGCGCGATCTGCATCGGCGCCGGCCCGCCCTCCGAAAGCTACCTCCGGAGCGACCGGGTCATCGCGGCGGCGGAGATCGCCAATGTGGACGCCATCCACCCCGGCGACGGTTTTCTGGCCGAGAACGCCCGCTTCGCCGAGCAGTGCCGCGAGGCGAAGATCGAGTTCATCGGGCCGAGCGCCGAGGCCATGCGACTCGTAGGCGACAAGGTGGCCGCCCGGAAGCTGGCCAAGGCCGCCAAGGTACCCACCGTCCCCGGCAGTGCCGGGCGTCTGGAAGACGACGACGAGGCCGTCGCTCTTGCCGCGAAGATCGGCTACCCCGTGATGATCAAGGCGGCGGCCGGCGGCGGCGGCCGCGGCATCCGCATCGCCCACAACGAGGCCACCCTGCGGGCCTCGCTTCGCCAGGCCCGCCTCGAAGCGCAGAACGCCTTCAGGGACGACGGCCTCTACCTCGAAAAGGTGATCGAGATGGCCCGCCACGTCGAGGTCCAGATCCTCGCCGACCGCGCCGGCCACGCCGTCCACTTCTTCGAACGCGACTGCACCCTCCAGCGCCGCTACCAGAAACTCGTCGAGGAATCGCCCTCGCCCGGCATCAGCGACCGCACACGCGAGGAGCTCTGCGCCGCCGCCGTGCGCCTCGCCAAGGCGGCCAACTACTACAACGCCGGCACCGTCGAGTTCCTCGTCGACCGCAACGAGAAGTTCTACTTCACCGAGGTCAACGCCCGCATCCAGGTAGAGCACCCCGTTACGGAAATGGTAACTCAGCAGGATCTCATCAAATGGCAGTTGCGCGTCGCCGCCGGCGAGACCCTCTCCCTGCGGCAGCGCGATATCGTCCGCAACGGCGCGGCCATCGAATGCCGCATCAACGCGGAAGACCCCGCCGACGGTTTCCGGCCCTGCGCGGGAACGATCGAACGTTTCGAGCCGCCCGGCGGCTTCGGCGTGCGCGTCGACACCCATGTCGTGCCCGGCACGCGGATCAGCCCGCGATATGATTCCATGATCGCCAAGCTCATCGTGCATCGGCCGACCCGCCAGGAAGCAATCGCCTGCATGCGCCGATGCCTGGAAGAGTTCACGGTGGCTCCGATCAAGACCACCATCCCGCTCTTTCGCGAGATCTTCTCGCACACCCATTTCCTGAAGGCACAGGTCGATACTGGATTTATCGAGCGCACGTGGTAGACTTTTGCGGATTTTACCGGCCTTCACAGGCATTCTGGAGGTAGTCGTATGGCAACACTGGGTACGGGCAACGCGGTCGTCGGACAGGCCGGCGGGCCCACCGTCGTCATCAATCAGTCACTCGTCGGCGTGATCCAGGAGGTGCAGAAGTACCGGCATATCCGGAACCTCTACGGCGCCCGGCACGGCGTCCACGGGATCATCAACGAACGGTTCTACGACCTGCTCCGGCAGCCCACGGAGATGCTCGAGCTCGTCGCGCAGACGCCGGCCGCAGCGCTGGGCTCCACCCGCGACAAGCCGGACCTCGAATACTGCGAGCGGATCCTGAACGTCTTTCGCAAGCACGATGTGCGGTACTTTTTCTACATCGGCGGTAACGACTCCGCCAATACCGCCCGCATCGTCAACCGCCTCGCGATCGACGCGAAGTACTCCCTCCGGGTCATCCATATCCCCAAGACGATCGACAACGACCTGCTCGTGACCGATCACTGCCCGGGCTACGGCAGCGCCGCCAAGTTCGTCGCCACGGCCTTCATCGGCGACGATCTGGACAACCGTGCCCTGCCCGGCGTGAAGATCAACATCCTCATGGGACGCAACGCCGGCTTCATCACCGCCGCCAGCATCCTGGCCCGCCAGCGCGAGGACGACGGCCCGCACCTCGTGTATGTCCCGGAGCGCCCGTTCACGATCGACCAGTTCGTCTCCGATGTCGAGGAGGTCTTCGACCGCTACGGCCGGTGTGTGATCGCCGTCAGCGAAGGGATCCGCGACGAGCACGGCGAGGAGTGGGTCTCCAAGGTCTCCGTACTCAAGCAGGCCAACCTGGAGAAGGACGCGTTCGGAAACATCCAGCTCTCCTCCGGCTCGGGGTCGCTCGCCGACTACCTGGCCGGCACGCTCCGCGCCCGCTGCAAGAAGATCAAACGCGTGCGGGCCGACACCTTCGGCTACCTCCAGCGGTCGATCGCCGGCTTCTACAGCCCCATCGATGCCTGGGAGGCGCGGCTGGTCGGCCAGATGGCCGTGAGCTATTCCGTGGACGCGGAAATCGACGCCAGCGTGGCCCTCACGCGACTGCCGGGCACGACGTATGCTGTCGGCACAAAGCTCGTTGAGCTCGCCGCCGTCGCCCCGGACCACGAACCGACCACGAAGGTCCTGCCCGACCACTACATCACCGACCGCAGCAACAACATCCACGCCTCGTTCCGCGAGTACGTGGCGCCGCTCGTGGGCGAACTGCCCAAGGTAGGATGGTATGAACAGATCGCCCCGGACGCG
>CAZMVY010000100.1:15102-16785 GCA_964569765.1 uncultured Planctomycetales bacterium | reverse complement strand
GGCAACCTCGACGCGGTAGCCGGCGTCCTCGAGCAATCCCAGCGGTGTCGGATCATCTCGCTGCATGGCCACCCCATAATAGCACGCCCGCACCCCTGCGTGGCAAGTCCAGGCCGTCGGACATGCCTCCCTCCCGATCCGTGCAAATCTCGCCCCCTCGCCCGCCCCTGCCTTTGACGCCTTGCCCGCCGGCCGTAGAATCAGTGCCATGACGCGTGGGAGAACCAGCCATGCCTAAGGTCGCCGTCTGCCTCTCCGGATGCGGGGTCTTCGACGGAAGCGAGATCCACGAAGCCGTGCTTACGCTCCTGGCCCTCGATCAGGCCGGGGCGGAGGCGATCTGCTGTGCGCCGGACATACCCCAGGCGGCAGTCGTGGATCATACGACCCGTACCCCCGTTCCCGGTGAGAGGCGCAACGTCCTGATCGAGTCCGCGCGGATCGCTCGGGGCAGCATCCGGGACATCGCGACGCTTACGGCCGCCGATCTCGATGCGCTGATCTTTCCCGGCGGTTACGGCGTCGCCAAGAACCTCTGCGACTTCGCCGACCGGGGCCCGCAGTGCACTGTCCATCCGGAGGTCGAGCGCCTGGCCTGCGAATGCCTCGACGCCGGCAAGCCTATCGGCGCGATCTGCATCGCGCCCGCTATGCTCGCACGCATCCTGGGCGGCCGGAACCGCCGCGCCCGACTGACCATCGGCACGGACCCGCAGACCGCGGCCGCCCTCGCCGAAATGGGCGTCTGCCACTGCGACTGCCCGGTGACCGGCTTCGTCTCTGACGAACAGCACAGAATCGTCACCACACCCGCCTACATGCTCGCCCAGGGGCCCGCGGAGGTGTTCGAGGGCATTCGCAAACTCGTCGCCGAGGTCCTGAGGTTCGCATCGTGATTCCCATTCGCGACAGTATTCCGTCCCGCTCCGCGCCCGTGGTCAACTACGGCATCATCGCCGTCAACATCGCCGTCTTCCTCCTTGAGCTCTCCGCCGGCCCGCAAGCCGCCGATCTCGTCGACCAGTACGCCATGATCCCCGCCCGAATTACACGACCCGACGCCGCCATCTTCATCCCGGAGGTCCACTACTACCGGACCCCCTTCGGCATCATCCGCCGCGTTGCAAAGCAACCAATCCTCTCGCCTCCCGTCCCCGCCTACCTCACGCTGCTGACCTGCATCGTTCTGCACGGCAGTTGGGTACACCTGCTGGGCAACTGCTGGTTTCTCTATATCTTCGGCGACAACGTGGAGGACCGCCTCGGGCACGTGCTGTATCTGTTCTTCTACGCGTTCAGCGGCGCGGGCGCAAGTTTCATCTACTGGGCAGTCGATCCGTTCTCGACCGTTCCCGTCATCGGCGCCAGCGGCGCCATAGCCGGCGTCATGGGCGCCTACTTCCTGCTCTATCCCCACGCGCACGTGCTGACGCTTATCCCCGTCTTCATCTTCCCGTGGATACTCGTCCTGCCGGCATACGTGTTTCTCGGCGTGTGGTTCGTCTTCCAGTTTCTTCAGGGCAGCTCCGCGCTGACCACCGGCCAGACCGGCGGCGTCGCCTGGTGGGCGCACATCGGCGGCTTCCTCGTCGGCGGCGGTGCCCTGCTCGCCCTGAAGTACACGGGCCTTCTTCGCAGCCCGCCCTCGTGGAAGCGCCAGGCACGCCCCGTTACGATCTATCG
>CAZMVY010000100.1:0-15092 GCA_964569765.1 uncultured Planctomycetales bacterium | reverse complement strand
TTCACTGACCGGCCCGCGACGAATCGCCGACCGCGCGTCTCAGTCTGCGTGCCGCACAAAACGGATCAGCCGGCACTTCGTCCAATCGACGGTGAACGGCTGCTTCGCCACATCGACGTACTGCCCTGCCCCCCGGGCCGCATGATCGTCAGCGATGATTCTGCCCGCGTTCTCTTCGTCACAGACAACCGTCTTCTTCGACTTGCCCGCCGTATCCCAGATCGTCAGATCGCAAGCCATCCCTGCTACTCCTGGCACCCTGATTCCCGGCGCCGCCGCTTTGGCCAAACCCTCAGCCCCCGTAAGGCGCCATGCCCTACGCGTTACGGCATCCTAGGTTTCCCCGACCGTTCTCGCAAGCCGCCAGCGCATCTTCCGGACCGTCTCCAGCGCGCCCGGCGCAGCCGCGTGAGAGTATGGTGACCGCACCGTCACGTTCCAGCGTTTGCCCCCCCTTCTTGTCCTCGCCTCGCCGTACCCCCCTCTCCCTTGCGCTCTTGCCCGGATGCCTCTGAGAGTCCTGCGGGCCCGCTGCGATGCTAGCGGCATCTAAAGCTACCATTCTTTAATTCGGTCCTTAATTCGTACGCGCCCCTGCCAGCGCTAAGCCCGCGGGGGCGACTGCTGATCAAGGTACTTGTCGCCCCAAGTAGCCCATACACGAGCGACAACACTCTGTACCGAATAAGGTTACGAATATCTAAAAAAAATCCTCATGCGACGTTGACAGGCCCCAAATGTTGGGGTATAAGAGCACGTGCCCTCAAGATATTGTATGGGCCTGTCCGATACCACTTCGACCGTAGGACGGTGCCGGCGCCGAGTTGGCGGACTGAGGGTGGTTTTGAAAATGAGGACTACACCATTGGGGGCTGCGGTCGCCCGACGGACATACGTTGCTGTCGGGCTTCGCGGTTGTGCCCCAACGGACAGCGTCTTCAGGATAGGCGATGGAGTTGTGTGCGATGTCAGCGAACGTCATGGATCGACGAGCTGCGACGCGTCCTGGAGCGGCGGATACCCGAGCGAACTGGACCGAAAACGCGATGCGCGTACTTCGCGCGCGCTACTTGAAGAAGGACGAAACCGGGCGGCCGGTGGAAACGCCTGAAGATCTCTTTCGCCGCGTGGCGCGGACCATCGCGGCGATC
Organism: uncultured Planctomycetales bacterium; assembly: GCA_964569765.1. Classification (GTDB taxonomy): domain Bacteria; phylum Planctomycetota; class Phycisphaerae; order UBA1845; family PWPN01; genus CAZMVY01. The sequence continues at coordinate 13,941 of CAZMVY010000100.1, read as the reverse complement.
GAGGCGCACTACGGGGCCGACGCGGCCCGGCAACAAGAATGGGAGCACCGCTTCTACGAGATAATGGTCAGCGGCGCCTTCTTGCCGAACAGCCCCACGCTGATGAACGCCGGGCGCGAGATGGGCATGCTCAGCGCGTGCTTCGTTCTGCCGGTGCGCGACAGCATCAATGAGATCTTCGATGCGATCAAACACACCGCGCTGATTCAGAAGGCCGGCGGCGGTACGGGATTCGCCTTCGACGAGCTTCGGCCCACCGGCGACTACATCAAAAGCAGCGGCGGGACCACGAGCGGCCCCATCAGCTTCTGGCGCGCCTTCAGCGAGGCGACAAACGCCATTCAGCAGGGCGCGTTCCGCCGCGGCGCTAACATGGGCATGATGTACATCCATCATCCCGATATCCTCAAGTTCCTCCACGCCAAACAGGATCTCACCCAGTTCACGAACTACAACATCTCCGTGAAAATCACGGATGCGTGGATGGAGCAGTTCCGCGCCGACCCGGGCGCCCCGCACATCGTGCGTAATCCGCGGAACGGGCAGGAATTCTACATCCCGCGCGACGTGGACATCAGAACGTACGACATCCGCTCGCTGATACCAGTGACCCGTGCCTCCGGCCCGCTGACGCGAGAAAACGGCGCGGTCCGGGTCAGTGTCGCCGGCGCACCGGTCACTGTCTATAGCATGCAGGACGTCTGGCGAATCATCGTCGAGCATGCATGGCAGACCGGCGAGCCGGGCGTTGTTTTCATCGATCGGATCAACGAGTTCAACCCGACTCCGCATCTTGGCCGTATCGAGGCTACGAATCCCTGCGGGGAGCAGCCGCTTCTGCCGTACGAAGCATGCAACCTCGGCAGCATCAACTTCGGCCACTTCATCACCAACCCGTGTACATCCGCCGCCGACGTCGACTGGGACGGCCTGCGTGAGGTCGTTCATCTCGCCGTGCGCTTTCTCGACGACGTGATTGACGCGAACAATTACCCCCTGCCGCAGATCGCCGAAATCTGCCGCGGCAACCGCAAGATCGGCCTGGGGGTGATGGGGTTCGCGGACGCCCTCTTCAAGCTCGGCGTCCGCTACGCCAGCCCCGAAGGCGTCGAGTGGGGCCGTCGCCTCATGGAGTTTGTCAACGACGCCTCCCACGACTGCAGCGAACGGCTCGCCGCCGAGCGCGGTTGCTTCCCCAACTGGAAAGGCAGCATCTGGGATGTGCGGTTCCATCGTCCGATGCGGAACGCCGCAACGACCACGGTCGCGCCCACCGGGACCATCAGCATCCTGGCCAATTGCTCTTCCGGAATCGAGCCGCTTTTCAGTCTGGCGTTCTACCGCAATGTGCTCAAGGGCCAGGACGAGGGCAAAGTGCCCATGATCCAGGTCAACGACGTGTTCGAGCATGTCGCCCGTACGAGGGGATTCTACAGCGAGGGGCTCATGGAAAGGATTGCCAGGGAGGGCACCCTCGCTGCTCTTGATGTCGTTCCCGAAGATGTCAAACATGTGTTCGTGTGCGCCCATGATGTCTCTCCGGAATGGCATGTGAAGATGCAGGCGGCGTTCCAGAAGCACTGCGACGCGTCGATCTCGAAGACCATCAACTTCCCACACAACGCCACAGTCGAGGACGTCGAACGGATGTACCGGATGGCGCACGACCTCCGGTGCAAGGGGATCACCGTCTATCGGGACGGATGTCGCTCCGGCCAGCCGATGGCGCTGGCCGACTCCGATCGGAAGCACGCCGCACAGCCGGCGGCCCGGCCGACCGCACCCGCCCCGTTGGAACCGCGCGACCTGCCGGAAATTGTCAGCGGGTTCCGTATCCGCCAGATGACGCCGTTCGGCAACATGCACGTGAAGATCACGGTGGATCCCCGCACACAGCGCGAGCTGGAGGTGTTTGCCCAGCTCGGCAAGGGCGGCGACGTGGCGGCCAGCGATCTCGAGGCCATCTGCCGTCTGATTTCGCTCTGGTTGCGCTCGGGCGGGCACCTCCGCCATGTGATTCAGCAGCTCAAGGACATCGGTTCGAGCCTGCAGACGCCCACGAAGGACGGCCGGATCATGAGTCTCGGCGACGGCCTTGCGCGGGCCTTGATGAGATACCAGCGGGCCAAGGAAATGTTCGGCCTGCACGATCTCTTGTTGGGTGAGGCGGATCTGTCACAACTCGATCGTTCGCCGTACGCCGGCGGTACGCACGCCGACGAATTGCCCGCTGTCCCCGGAGAAAGCCACGGCGGCGGGAACGGCAACGGTCGCGGCAATGGGAATGGCCGCCGCTTGGAAGTGCGCCACGCCAAGGCAGCCAATGTGATGACCCCGGGTGGATCGTCCGCGCCGTCCGGGGACGCGGACGCCTCCACACACGGCAACGTGTTCAAGGTCAAGTGTCCGGAGTGCGGACAGAACCTGCGGCTCGCCGAGGGCTGCCGCATGTGCGTCCACTGCGGATACGCCGCCTGCTGACCGATGACGGCTCCGCGTCGCGGAGGCGTCACGGGCAGACCGACGAGATCTCTACGGGGGGTTGGGCCCGGTTTCGGCTTCTTTCCCCTCCGGAAGGCACCGAGCGTCAATACCGCGCTCGGTGCTTTCTTTTCGTCAATCCCCGGGAGTATCCGAATTCTGCGCCGCAGCGGCGGCTCTGCGCTTCTCGATCTTGCGGGCCGCATACAGGCCGCTCTCGAAAAGCAGGCACATCGGTACCAACAGAAGCATCATCGTGCCCGGGTCCGGGGACGGCGTCACAATGGCCGCTCCGATCGACATGACGAACCAGACCATCCGCCGGGATTTTGCCATCTGCGATGCGCTGAAGATCCCCACCGTCGCCAGAAAGGCCACGACCACCGGCACCTGAAATCCCACGCCGAACGCCGCCGCCATTTCGAGCGTCAACTCGATCGTGTCCCGGAGCGTCCAGTTCGGGCGGATGACGTTCTGCTGCTCCGCCGGGCGGGCGGCGAGCACGTACGTCCGGTCCCCCAGTCGGATCTTGACTTCGTGCGTGCGACTATCGATCCACATCGTTCCGCTGGCCGGGTTCGGCGGATCTTGGGCGAGCACGGGCACGTTCGGCAAGAAGGCCGGCTTCGTGGCCGCCGGCGATACCTGGATCGCCTGCCGCCTGGGGATGAGCCTGTCGCCGAAGACACGGGTCGGATCGAAGGTGGGTACGGCGTCCATGAAGCCGATGAGGAAATACAACATCACCGGCATCACGACAAACAGGAAGAACAGCGCCCCCGTGAAAAACAGTACGATCGAAACCGGGACGAAACGCTGAACGAAGCGCCGCTCCCGCCGATAAAGCCCCGCCGCCACAAACGCCCACACCTGATATAACCCGTACGGCGCGGACAGAATGAACCCGATGATGATCGAGACCTTCAGTGCCGTCATGAACGGCTCAAGCGGGTCCAGGGCCACGAGTTCCGGGGCCAGCCCCCGGCTTCGCAGGACCGCGAAGGTCGGCCCGAGCAGCACCTGCATCAGCCGGTCACGGAATACAAAGCAGACGGACGCCCCGACGAACAGCCCCGCCAAGAGCCGGATCAGACGGGACCGCAGCTCCTCCAGGTGCTCGCCCAGCGTCATCCTGACTTCGTCAGGATCGACTTCCCGGGTTTTGAAAAAGGATCGTGCTTTCGACAAGGTCGCCGGCATGAAGAGTGGTGTTCGGGATCTCCCACGCAAATACGATTCGGCGTCTGCCGGGCCGGCAACAGCGCACCTGCTCTCGGCGCCAACGAATCAGCGCCATCGCATCTTACCCGGCGCCGCGCCGGCGGTCAAAACCGCGATTTGCCTTTCCCTGTGGCATCCCGGAGCTGAATCGCGTAGAATACCCCCGACTCAGGAGGTTGAACCCATGCCTCAACGCGTTACCGGACAACTGGTTGTAACCCGGCAACGATTCGCGATCGTTGCAAGCCGATTCAACGAGTTCATCACCTCGCGGCTCGTCGCCGGCGCCGTCGATGCCCTTACGCGCCACGGATGCCCCGACGAACGTATTACCGAAGTCTGGGTCCCCGGCGCATGGGAACTGCCCATTACAGCCAAAACACTGGCCTCCAGCGGCGAGTACGACGCCGTCATCTGCCTCGGCTGCGTAATGCGGGGCGATACGCCGCACTTCGAGTACGTCGCCGGGGAGGCGGCCAAGGGCATCGCGATGACCTCGCTGGAAACCGGCGTACCGGTCATCTTCGGCATGTTGACGACCGACACGCTCGATCAGGCCATTGAACGCGCGGGCACCAAGGCCGGCAACAAGGGCGCCGATGCGGCCATGACAGCCATCGAGATGTCGAATCTCCTGCCGCAACTGCGCCCGCGGAAAAAAGGTTGACGTTTGTCGGCAGCCGGGCCACCATCCGGCGTCGCCGTCGCGACGCCCGTCACAACGGGACAGGCACGAACACGGAATCATTCGGGCAGTGCGTTCAACGTGACCCCCAGCGAACTCCACGAGGCAAGGCGGCTTTCTCTCCAGCTTCTGTGCGTACTGGACGTACAGGGGCCGGACGTGTGGCCCGCGCTGGAGCAGTTTCTCAGCGAGCAGCCGTTCGGCGATCCGGTTCGCAACCGGGCGAGGGAGCTGGCCCGCGCCACCTTTGAAAAACGCGCCATCTGCGACGAACAGATCGCCGGGGTTTCACAGCGATGGGACGTGAAACGAATGGGCCTGGTCGACCGCAACGTCCTGCGGCTCGCGCTGTGCGAAATGAGCCAGCCCGAAATCACACCCGTGAAGGTCGCCTTGAACGAGGCCATCGAGCTGGCAAGGGAGTTCGGTGCGGAAGCATCCCCGGCCTTCGTCACCGGCGTACTGGATGCGATCTGGCGCAAGACAGGGGCCGCGCAGCGCAATCCGGCGGCCGATTGCGGCGCGGGGAGCACGGGCCCGGACGAATCGCCTCAGGCGGGCCCGGAATCTCGAAGCCGGGAGCGAACATCGATGAACAGGCGGATGGAATAACCGATGGGCATCCTCGACCGTCTCAAGAAGGGTCTTGCCAAGACGCGAAACAAGATCGCCTCGGGGTTCCGGGCGATCCTGCCGTTCGGCAAGAAGATCGATGACACCGTTCTCGACCAGCTCGAGGAGACCATGCTCGCCGACGACATGGGCCCGGCCACGGTCGCCCGGCTCATCGATGAGGTCCGCAAGGCGTGGAGGGCCGGCACGATCCGCGAAACGCAGGAGATCATCCCGTTCCTCAAAGACCACATCACCGGCTACTGGCCTGAGGCGCAGCGGCGGTTGCACTTCGCCGAGTCGGGCCCTACCGTCATCCTCGTCGCCGGCATCAACGGTTCCGGCAAGACCACCAGCGTCGCCAAGCTCGCCAAGTACCTCGCCAACCAGGGAAAGAAGGTCATTCTCGGCGCGTGCGACACCTTCCGCGCCGCCGCCGTGGAACAGCTCACGATCTGGTCCGAGCGCACGGGCGTCCAGATCGTCAAGCACAAGCAGGGCGCCGACCCCGGCGCCGTCGCCTATGACGCCTGCGAAGCCGCCGTCGCCCGCAACGCCGACGTACTGCTCATCGACACGGCCGGTCGCCTGCACACGCAGGAACACCTGATGCGCGAGTTGAACAAGATCCAGCGCGTTGTGGAAAAGAAGATCCCCGGTGCTCCGCACGAAGTCCTGCTCGTGCTGGACTCCACCATCGGCCAGAACGCGATCAACCAGGCCAAGATGTTCAGCCAGCACGTGAAGGTCACCGGTCTGTTCCTCGCCAAGCTCGACGGATCCGCCAAGGGAGGCATCGTCATCGGAATCCGGGATCAGCTTGACATTCCGGTCAAGTTCGTCGGCCTCGGCGAAACCCCGGACGACATTGAGCCGTTCGATCCGGAAGCCTTCGTCCAGGCGCTGTTCGCGAACGGATCGGAATAGCCGCCGCTCGGCGGCGGGCGCGGACCTGAGCACCGGCAAAAGCCCGGGCGCCGGATTCTCCCGGCAAACCGGGCCGACGCTGAACTCTGACCGAAGGAGCACATGCCATGTCGTTGACGAGACGTCAGTTTCTTGCCGGTACGGCAAGCGGTGCGGCGGCCGTCGCCGCCGGGTGCCGCCCTGCGAACGTTTCGCTCACTCGTGCCGACGCCTGCCCGCCGCCGGAGGCCGCGTTCTCCTTTGTGCATCTGGCCGACATCCACCTGACACCCAAGCGCTGGGGCGACAAGGGCTACCGCGCCTGTGTCGAGTCCATCCGCCGGCTGCCCGAGCGGCCCGCCTTCGCGCTCATGGGCGGCGATATGGTCTTCGACGGCAACTACAACGCCAAGTCCTTTTACGAGGAGCAGATCCGCCTCTTCAAGGAGATCACCGCCGAGCTTCACATGCCCTGGTATCCCTGCATGGGAAACCACGATGTCCTCGGCTGGTCTGCCCGAAGAAAGGTCGCCCTCGACGATCCGGACATCGGCAAGAAGATGATCATGGAGCGGCTCGACTGGAAAAGCCCGTACTACAGCTTCGACCACGGCGGCTGGCACTTTGCCGTTCTCGATTGCATCTACCCCGTCAAAGGGCCCGGCGGTCCGACCTACGAACCCCGCATCGGCCCGGCGCAACTCGAATGGCTCGCGGCGGATCTCGGTTCGGCGGGCGAGCGTCCGAAGATCGTCGTCAGCCATATTGCCGCTTTCTACGGACTGGACCAGGCCGCGGGAAACGCCGATGCGAAGGCCATGAACCCCGGCATGGTCCTGCGCGACACGAAGGATCTGCGATTGATCCTCGAACGGCACAAAGTCGCGGCCCTGCTTCAGGGCCACAGCCACGTCACCGAGGAATACCGCTATCGCGGCGTCTGGTATCTCACGAGCGCCGCCGTCAGCGCCGGCTGGTGGGCCGGAACCTGGCTCGGGCCGGACTACGGCTATACGCTCTTCCACTGCACGGGCGACCGGCTCACATGGGAATTCAGGACGTTCCCATGGCAGACACATCTCGAACCCGAGGATGAGCTCGAACGACGAAAGCTCAAGGAGCATGCCGAGTTCATCGAGGAGCAGCAACGGCTGCTCGCACGCGACCGCGCCGCCGGCGCCCGGCTCAAAGCGGCCGGCTGAGAACCTCCCGGGCGAACGCGGCAGCGGCCCAAAACGAGAAGGCCGCGCGGCGTTACGCAACACCGATCGCGCCGGGCGGATCCCGGGGATCCGGCCCGCCACGCTGCACTATGCCGACGCGCCCGACGACCGCGGAATTGGAAACACCGGCCCCGGGGCGCTATATTGGCTTGCTCGCCGCCGTTCCGCTACATTGCCGGCGGCATGACAGGTGTTGTGATGACCGCACCGACCAAGGACGAGATCCTGAACATCCTGCGTACCGTCAATGACCCCGAGTTGCATCGCGATATTGTCTCGCTCGGGATGGTCCGCAACGTGACCATGTGCGACGGGCAGGTCCGCGTTGACATCGAGCTGACGACGCCTGCCTGCCCGCTCAAAGAGACGCTCCGCCGCGACGTGACCGCCGCCGTCATGGGCCTCAGCGGCGTGAAGAGCATCGCCGTCGAGTTCTCCGCGAAGGTCAGACAGGCCCCGATTCGACAGACCGCACTGCCCGGCGTGAAGAACATCATCGCTGTCGGTGCCGGCAAGGGCGGCGTGGGCAAGAGCACGGTCGCGGTGCTGACGGCGATCGGCCTGGCCCGGGCGGGCGCGTCGGTCGGGCTGCTCGATGCGGACGTTTACGGCCCGTCGATCCCGAAGATGATGGGCGTCGAGGACGCCCAGCCCGCCGTAAGCGGCGAGGCCAACCGGATCATCCCCGTCGAGGCGCACGGTGTAAAGACCATGAGCATCGGCTTCATCATCCCGCGTGATCAGCCGGTGATCTGGCGGGGGCCGATGATCCACGGCACGATTAAACAGTTCCTCGAACAGGTGGACTGGGGGGAGCTGGATTACCTCATCGTCGACCTGCCGCCCGGCACAGGCGACGTTCCGTTGACGCTTTCGCAGTCGATTCCCGCCACGGGCGCTGTGGTCGTGTGCACCCCGCAAGCCGTAGCGCTGCTCGATTGCGTCCGTGCGGCCCGGATGTACCAGATGCTCAAGGTGGAGGTGCTCGGAATCATCGAGAACATGAGCTACTTCATCGCCCCCGACACGCTTCGCGAATACGATCTCTTCGGCAAGGGAGGCGCCGAAGCCGCCGCACGCGAGCTGGGCGTTCCCTTCCTCGGGTCAATCCCCATCAACGTTGCCGTTCGGATCAGCGGCGACCGCGGCACGCCTGCCGACGTCTTCGACAACGGCCAGCAGGGCCTCGCGGAAGCCGTCAAGGCAATCGTCGGTAACCTCGCCGGCCAGATCAGTGTGCGCAATCTCCGCGCGCCGGCAAGCCCCGCCTTTACCATCGAGCCATAGCGTCCGCAGGGGCGCCTTGGCATACCGCCCGGCCGGCGGCCGCCGCCCTGTGCTGTGCGTTCGCCCGGACCGCGCTTCGCTGCCCGGTAACGCAGCGGGCGAGCCGCCGCCCACTTCGCCCATCCGACAACACGGCCCTTCACTGTTTCTTTGTGATTTGTTTCACGGCCACCGGTGCAAGGTCTCGCCCGAAAGCAGGGTTCTCGCTTGCGCGCCGTTGACTCTCCGCGCGACGCCCCGTATAGTATGGGTGATGCTCCGGATAGCACAGTCCGTTTTGTTGCTACACGTCGTGAGCGCCTATCCGACGCGCCGGGCTGTGTCTCCATGCGCTTGTTGTCGTACCGATTGTTTCGCGGCCCAAGCGACCTGACGCCGGAGCATCATTCCGAACAGGCAAGACGCCATCAAAATCGGTAAGGCCCGCAGGTTCGCTCCCGCGGGCCTTTTTCGTTTCTCCGTCCGCAACGTTCGTTTTTTCGGAGGAGCAGGCAATCGTGAGCACACAGTTCGAAACAACCGCAGGTCGATCCCCCATCGCCGAGCAGAGCGAACCCGGGGAAATCGTCGCCTGGACGCTCGAGCGTTTCGCCAACCATCGTATGATCATGACCACGTCCTTCGGCATGGAGGGCTGCGCCCTGGTCGACATGTACGCCCGCTGCGGCCGCCCGCTCACGGTCGTCTACGTCGACACGGGGTTCTTCTTCCCCGAAACCTATGCGCTGCGCGACCGCATGATCGAGCGGTACCCCGGCATGACGTTCGTCAGTGCCGCAACCCGCCTCACCCCGGCGCAGCAGGCAGAGCAATATGGTGAGGCGCTCTGGAAGAGCAACCCCGACTTATGCTGCGAACTCCGCAAGGTCCGACCGATGGCCGAGGTCATGCGGAACGTCGAGGTGTGGATCGCCGGCCTGCGCCGCAGCCAGTCGCCAACCCGCGCGAATCTTCGCGTCGTCGATTGGGACTGGAAGTTTCAGGTGCTCAAGATCAACCCGCTCGCCAACTGGGACCGCCGCCAGGTGTGGGACTATATCCAGACTCACGGAGTTCCCTACAACACACTGCACGATAAGGGCTATCCCACAATCGGCTGCACCCACTGCACAAGACCGGTGCCGGGTTCGCAGATCGGCGACTACACCCGCGCCGGCCGATGGGCCGACACGGGCAAGACCGAGTGCGGCCTCCATGGAGCGGGCATCTGAGACGGTAGTAGTAGGCTCCGCTATGCGGACCAATCGAATCGGCGCCATGCAACGAAAGGAAACGTGAAAAATGACGGACACCGCCAAACAGACGGAATCCCAGGTCGAAGTAGCCAAGCGCAACAGCCGCTGCCTCCGCGGCACGCTCGCCGAAACCCTCGCGTCCGACGCCTCCCACTTTGCCGAGGACGACGCGCAGATCCTCAAGGCGCACGGCTCATACCAGCAGCAGGATCGCGACCGCCGCCGGGCAGCACGCGACGCCGGCGAGGAGAAGCCCTATATCTTCATGGTCCGCTGCGCTATCCCGGGCGGCGCACTCACCGCTGAGCAGTACCTCGCTCTGGACGACCTGGCCGACCGCTACGGCAACGGTACCCTCCGAGTGACCACGCGCCAGGACATCCAGATCCACGGTGTATCCAAGTCGAACCTCAAGGCGACGATCGCAGCAATCAACGCCTCGCTCGTCACGACGCTGGGCGCATGCGGCGACGTGAACCGCAACGTCATGGTCTGCCCCGCACCGGTTGCCGGCGAACCGCATACGACGGCGCGCCGGTTGGCGGCGGAAATCGCCAGGGAGCTCCGCCCGGCTACGATGGCCTACCACGAAATCTGGCTAAACGGCGAAAGAGCCGCCTCACCGGCGCCCGAGGAACCCTTCTACGGCAATCAGTACCTCCCGCGAAAGTTCAAGACCGCCATCGCCCTCGACACGGACAATTGCGTAGAGGTCCACGCGCACGACTGCGGCCTCATTGCGATAACCCGCGACGGGCACGTTCGCGGCTTCAACGTGCTGGTCGGAGGCGGCATGGGATTCACGCACAGCCGAGGCGACACGTTCGCGAAGCTGGCCGAACCGCTCGGCTTCGTCCGAACCGACGACGCACTCGAGGCGGTCCGCACGGTCGCCGCCATCTTCCGCGACCATGGAAACCGCTCCGACCGCCGGCACGCCCGCCTCAAGTATCTCATCGCCGAGTGGGGCATGGAGCGTTTCCGATGGGAGTTTCATCGCCGTGTGTCTTTCCGGCTGCTCCCGCCGGAGGATGTGCCGCCGCCTCCCTTCGACGACCACCTCGGCACCCATTCGCAGGGGAACGGCAACTGGTTCTACGGCGTCTTTGTCCCCAACGGCCGCATCGCGGACCGGCCGCACGAGGCGTTGCGAACGGCCCTGCGCAGCGTCGTCAACATGCATCGGCCCTGCGTCGTCCTTACCGGGCAACAGAACGTGCTGCTGGGCAACCTGACGCAGCCTGCACTCGGGCAGGTAAGGGACACCCTGCAGGCCGGAGGCGTCAGCCCAGCCGAGAACCTCTCTGCCGCCCGCCGCTTCTCGATGGCCTGCCCCGCCCTGCCCACCTGCCCGCTGGCCATTGCCGAATCCGAGCGCGTCATGCCGGCTCTCCTTGATCGCATCGAGGCCGAACTGGGGACACTGGGTCTGCGCGATGCCCCGCTTGCCATCCGCATGACCGGCTGCCCGAACGGCTGCTCCCGCCCGTATACGGCCGATGTCGCGCTCGTCGGGCGCCGCCCCGGCACGTATCACATATACGTCGGCGGCGGTCTCCGCGGCGATCGGCTCGCGGATCTGTACGCCGCTGACGTTCCGACCGATACGATCGTCGAGATCCTGCGGCCGTTGCTCGTCGAATGGGCCGCCCATCGGCATCCCGACGAGGGCCTTGGCGACTTCTATCGGCGAACGGCCGGCCGCCCCGGCCCGCGTCTCTGTCTGCGCGGCGACGAGCAACCCGCGGCGCGATGATCGCGCGACCTGCCATGCGCGGGAGTCATCCGCCTTTTTCACCGGTTCCGCCGAGGCAAGAGCGTGACCGGCCGTCGGTCGTTTGGCAAAGAACCGCAGCCCGGTTACATTTCGGGTTCGGGAGACCCCCGACGGTTTCGATTTCGCAGGCCGGGCCGAAGGAACCCGTGTGTGGCCCCGGAAGGAGAATCATGGAACAACTCCGATACTTCTTCGACCTGTTCATGCACCTGGACAAGCACCTCAACGACGTCATCCAGGCATACGGCGTCTGGACATACTCGCTGCTGTTCGCCATCGTATTCTGCGAGACGGGCCTTGTGGTCACGCCGATCCTGCCGGGCGACTCGCTGCTCTTCGCCGCGGGGACGCTGTCGCGAAGCGGCTCGCTCAGCCCGCTCTTGCTGTTCCTGCTCCTGAGCGCCGCGGCCATTCTGGGCGACACGATCAACTACCAGATCGGACACTTCGTCGGTCCGAAGGTCTTTCGCGGCAACTCGCGGTTTTTCAAGAAAGAGTACCTCGACCGCACGCACCGTTTCTACGAAAAGTACGGCGGGAAGACGATCATTCTGGCGAGGTTTGTCCCGATCATCCGCACCTTTGCGCCCTTCGTTGCCGGCATCGGGGCCATGAGCTACCTGCGCTTCCTCGCCTACAATATCATCGGCGGGGTCGCGTGGGTGGCGGCCTTCGTGTTCGCAGGGTACGGCTTCGCGAACCTGCCGGTGGTTCGCGACCGGTTCAGCCTTGTCATTCTGGCAATTATCATCATCTCGATCATGCCCGGCGTGATCGAGTTTCTGCGGGCTCGATACGGCAAGGACGCTGCGGCCGCGCCGCCGGCGCTCGGGGCGGATTGTCCCGATCCGAAGGACGCCCGCGACGAAACCGTAACCTGATCCGAGATGCCCGGCGGAATATTGCAATGGCCCGCTGGATACAGCGCCGATGCCGATCCGGGAAAGGATAACGCCCCGAAACTGCGCAGCACGATCCCGCCGGAACGGGAGTACCGCCGGCGGCAAGAGCGACGGACGGAGCGATCCGTCGGACCCGCGGCAGTCGATGGAAGAGACATGACGGACTCGCACTACTCGCCGCACGAATCGCCGTCGGATTCAAGGCCGCCGCCGCTCATCACGGCGCGCCCTGTCATCATCCCGGCCGGCCCCCCGCCGCCGCGTTTCGGCGATGCCGGCCCACCGGGGCGGGCGGCGACCGAACTGCTGATTCTCCTGGCAGCGTTTCTCCCCGCACAGGCCGTCAGCGCTCTGCTCCTGCACTCGGCCGGCGTGCGGGATATGCGGTGGGTCAACGTCCTCGGCTCGGTCGTGGTGGGCGCGATCCTCCTTCTTGCCGTGGGGCTGATCCTCCTGCGCGCCGGTCGGCCGCCCCGAACGATCGGGTTTCGAAGCGACTTTCTGCTTGTCGATGCCGCGCTCGGCGTGGCGATGACGTTGCTGGTGCTTTGCGCGTTTACCGCCGTCGCGGTTTTCCTGGCGATCCTCGCTCCCCAGCTCTATGCCCGGCTCGAACAGACCCCCAAGGCAATTCAGGCTGCGTTTCCCCGGATGCGCCCGGCGTGGTTGCTCCTGCTGTCGGCATGGGTGGCCGTCTTCGAGGAAACGCTCTTCCGAGGCTTCCTGCTCACACGCATCCACGCTATCGTCCGTTCATGGCCGCCGAGCGTGCTGCTCGGGGCCGCGGCCTTCGCCCTGCCGCATTTCTATGAGGGATCTGTGGCGATGGCGATGATCTTCCTGCTGGGCACGGTAATGGGGATCGTCTTGGTCTGGCGAAAGCGCCTGGTTCCGGTAATCGTCCTGCACTTCGTTTTCAACAGCATCGAACTGATGGCGCTGTACATCTCCTCGCCCGAGTGGACGTAACACCCTGCCCGCAATGCGGAAGCACGAATCTGGAACGGGTGCGCAGGGTCCGCCGCCCGCGGTCCATCCTTCCCTATCCTGCCCGTCACCATTGCGCTTCCTGGAACGGCCCCATCGCCGTCGGCCGGGGCTTCGGGCGGCTCCGGATGATCGCCGCCGCCAGTGTCAGATCGCCTCTCGTCGTGATCTTCAGATTCGTGCCGTCCGACGGAACCACGCTCACCGGATGCCCCAGCGCCTCCACCAACTGCGAATCGTCCGTCGGCTCGCCGTCGAAATCCTTGAGCCTCGCGTACGCCTCCAGGATGAGCGATTTCCGGAAGACCTGCGGCGTCTGCGCCTCGTACAGCCCCTCCCGCGGCACCGTCGCGTCCACGACATTCGCCGCGCTCACGCGCTTGATCGTGCCCACCAGAGGCGCCGCGAGGATTGCCGCGCCCGTCTTCTGCGCCTCCGCAAAGACCGCGTCGATCATCTCCGTGCTTACGCAGCACCGCACGGCGTCGTGCACCGCGACGAACTCGGCATCGGCGCTGACGGCCTCCAACGCCTTCGCGGCGGTCTCGAACCGCTCCGCGCCGCCGATCACAAGCTTCACGCCCATAAAGCCCAGGTTGGCCGCGTACTTCGCCTTGAGCTCCTC
>CAZMVY010000099.1:0-16793 GCA_964569765.1 uncultured Planctomycetales bacterium | reverse complement strand
CTGTCCTTTCGCCGTATCCGGATGCCGGCGGCTGAAGCCTCACGGGTCGTGCCCCTACGCGCTGTGCCGACCGCAAGCCACGCGCAAGTCGCTCTGCACCTATGGTCGCCGAAGGGGCTTTCGCTGGTAACCGGGTGAATACCCGGTCTCGAAGAAAAAAGGGGGGCGGTCCTTTACCTGGGACACGTCCGCGGTCGTGCCATCAGCTCAGACTGCCATGACCCAGACTCCGTGTACCCCCCAAACGGGTTCTCGCGATAGGGAAAGTGCTTTGACTGGCCAGGGGCCGCTGGAAAGCCCCGCAAGACGCACGGCTTGGAGTTTTGGTGTGCGTTAGCTACCTGGGCCCTGTATCGTCTTGTGTTAGGATCGTTCCTGCTACCTTCTCTGGTGCGTCTTGCGCTAGCGAGCCGCAGGGGGCTTGCCGCCTCGTGAGGGAAAATCCTTGAGCATTTGTTGGACCACCTGACGGAGCCACTTTTCTCGGGTTTCCGGCGAACCGGATTCATTCAGCCTGGCACGCGCCGCCGACCGCCAGATCCACTTGCCGCTGGCCGGATCGATCACGTACAGCACGAGAGACCCTTCGGGATACTGCTGAAGGGTACCGTCACCGGTGGTATCGCCGAGCAGGCTCATTCCGACGCGATAGTCGAGACGGAAATCCGGCCTTTCGGCTGAGATCTTCTCGTAGCCCTTGGCGGTCAACTCCTGTGTCACGGTCTTCAGGACGAGTTCGTGGACTTGCGGATTGGCCGCCCGGGGGCTTCCGGGGCCGACTTGGGCATCCGGCGCCCAATCAAACGTGGAACCGAGGTTCGTGAATTTCACTCCCGGGCCCCAGGCCGACTGGACGTCGACGGGATAGATCGAGCTGCACCCGCCCGCCCAAAAAGGCGCTACCGCCAGGATGCTCCCGACCGCTCGATTCAGATTCCTTTTTTGCCACATTCTATTGATCTCCCGTGCTGAGACTTTGAGGCCATTCCTTGTACGAGCTTCAGCAGAATCGCCGGGGTCGGCTTGCGAAGAAGCGGCACGCGCCGCCCGTTGGACAACAGAACGCAGCAGGATGATGTCTTGCTCTCATCCGCTTGTTTTCGCGGTCGCCCGCGCGGAGCGGGGCGCTTCTTCGGCCGAGGCGAGCGACGATTCTTCGCTTTCGCTGGTCGGTCCCGGGAACTTCGCCGCGCACGGCGGACTGCCGTACGCACTTCAACGCCCCATCATTGATCGGCCGGTTGACCTCCGCCACCCAGAACCGCGGCCGACCCGCCGGCCAAGCCCCGAGCCGACCGTTTAGATTTCCTTTGCCCGCTCGTCAAGCCCACAGGCTTGCCCGCGGCAATCCCCGGTCCGATCGACCAGCACCACACGCAGCGAACGTGCCTCGACGTATCGGCACGCGGAAGGACCTTCCTCCTGCACGAGGCAGCTCTTGAAGCGTTCCCCCGGTACAGCGATCCTTCGCCGGTGCTGTGATAATGGGCATGCCGGCAATGCGTATGGGTCGCCGTCACCCACTGCATCCACGTCGGTACCTCCGTTGCTCTACCTGCCTGAACCGCCAGGTGCCAATACTCCGGCGTCAGACAATTCGCCGGCAGATTCGGGACATCCGGCCGGTCCAAGTCCTCGGCCGACACCTACTCGATCGCTGCGCAGTTCCTTTTCTTCTCCAAGATGGTCAGCCGCGCTCCCCGACGGTCTCAGAGCTGATGCGCCTTCGGGTCGGCTGTCCGCCGCGGCTGCCCCAACACCGCAGAGTACCCTGACTCCCGCTCCATGTCCACCGGAATCGTCCTGACACCTGTTCCGATCCCGGTATTCAGGGGAGAGACTCCAGCGAACCATACGTTCCCACCGTGATGGTTTCCCACACGCACCTGCCCCTGCTCAGTACCGAGTCGATGCTGCGGCGAAGGGATGTGGTGGTTCGTGACTTGCTTCGCGCGATGAACATCACGTTCTTGACGCGTTTCCCGTCGTTGAGTCCGTCGAACACGATCCGATCTGCGGGGAAACAGGGCGTCTTGATGTCCTGCGGGTGATATGGCAGTTTACGAATGGCCGGGTCGATGCGGTGAATGACGCGCCGCATTCAGCGCCGCCCGCGTGCCGCAGCCTCACGACACAACTCGGCTTCTCGTTCGTCGAATCGTTCCTGCCGGCGTAGCAGGGACTCTGCCTTTCGGTCCACGATCCGCTGTCGTTTCGGGAGATCGTCGAGAACGGAGCGTTCGTACTTGCCGGTAGACCGTAGTTTCAGGTCTGCCAGGCGAAGAAGGTTCCCGCAGCAGGGACAGACGACCGGAATGCCGCCAAGCGCTTGAAAGGTATCTACGAGTCCAGCCATCGTTACACCTCCTTGTAGTCCACCCGTTCGTCCTGAACGGCGTCACGAATCATTCGCTGGTGCTTGTTGAGTCTGCCGTCGCTCGTTTTCACGTCGATGAAGGCGATTGCTTTGACCCTGCCCTCGCGCGTCATGCCGTCCAAGGCCGGATAGTCGATGGGTTCGAAGAGGGCACGACAATCATACGGTTCGTGCGGAAAGGCTTTCCATCCCCTCACGATCTTTCCAATGACGAGGCCAAGACTGACCTCTATCGCCCTCCGCTCGGCAGCGGCGGTCGCGGCCTGCTCGCTGATCGATGTGCGTTGCGGGCGGCCCGTTGCCCCCGTTCCGTGGTCGGTCCGGCTTGCCGTGCTTTGCGGCGTCGGGCTGTGGTTCGGCGCCGCGGCCGCAACGGGTCTCCTGTCGGGCACCGTGATTCCTGCCCCGATCGTCGGCTGCCGGGCGTTCATTGGAATCCTCGCCGGAGCCGTCGTGTGGCCGGCAAGGCGCAGCCGTGCCGCCGTTGCCGCCCTGCTCGTGCGCACGATGCCCGGCGTGCCCCGGTACGGCGCGATTGCCGCCATCTTCGGCGACATCTACTTCGCGGAACGAGGGCGGGGCAGCTCTCACGCAGCCGCGGGCGTGGATTGTGCCGACGCGACGCGCCTCCGTTGTTCTTCCAGGCCGCTGGCAGAGGCCGTCCTGAACGTCTCCACGGGCCAGAGCGGAGGGACGGCGAATCTGGTGGCGATGACTCAAGCGAGTGAAGCTGCCGACCTGCTTGCTTTTCCGGGCCGTTCGGCAGAGGATTATGGGGCCGCGAGAATGGAGTCGCAAGACCAGAGATGATCGCACGACATAATGCTGTAATCCTCTGCCTCGTCCTGACGGCAGGGGGCCTGTCGGGTTGTATTCTGGGCAATCGGCCCATGTTCGTCGATCGCGGCTCGCGCGATGACGAGAAAACCTTCTACCTCGACGGTGCCGGCAACTACGGCTTCGGAAAGGAATCGGTGCCCCTCGGGCTGGCCGACGGAGGATACAAGGGCCACGTGGAGCATTATATCTGGACCACGTACCTCGGCCCGCTGGTGGATCAGTTGAGCTATAACCACAACCGTCGCGAGGGCCGCGGTCTGGCGCGCAAGATCGAGGCCTACCTCGATGCCAAACCTGGCGCGAACGTGAACATCATCGCGCTGAGCGCGGGTACCGGGGTGGCCGTCTTTGCCCTCGAGGAGCTCCGCCCGGGTTATACCGTGGACCATGTTGTGCTGCTCAGCTCAAGCCTCTCATCCAACTACGACCTCACCCGGGCGCTGCGGCATACCCGGGGCGGAATCTACTTCTTCTGGTCGCCCGACGACCCGGGCCTGCACGGCGGCGCCCCCCTCGCCGCCACGGTCGCCCGCGCCGACGCCGCCCCGGCCGGCACCTGGGGCGCCACCCTGCCGTACCACGCCTCCGCCGAAACCCGGCAACTCTACTACGAGCGAGTCCACAACATCCGATGGAGCCCGGAGTCGTTCCTCAGCGACCCGTTGAGGCTCCAACATGCGGGGAGCATCAGCCGCAGCGTCATTCGGGACAAGGTCGCTCCGATTCTGATGGCACGGACGATTGACCGGACCCGCTCCACGACCAGGCCGGTGGCCGGGGCGACCGCGTCACCCAAGCCGCCGCCACGGCCGCAGGTCAAAGGGCAGCCGGCTGTCGTGCCTCGGCCCCCTGCCAGAGGCTCGAGCAGCGCCCCTGGCGCGCGCAAGCTTGACTGACCACTGGCGGGCGTAAGGCCCCAAGGCGGTGTGGCTTCGGCAAACGAAGCACGGATCGGCAGGGTGGTGCCGGAAGATTGGGGGACAAGCCTGCGGTCTCGGAGGGGCCGCGCTCCAGAATAGAGGGCAATTCCAGTTGTTGTGATTTGAAGAGGGGGCAGGAAGGGTGACTCGCCCGGCCAACGGGGTCGGCGCGGCATAGAATAACGCCGACGTGGGTGATCCGCATGAACGAGTGGCTTGATGCCTGCAAACCTGCCGCGAGCGCGCGTACGCACGTGTTGCTGGCCGCGATGATGTGGACGATCGCCGGTGCGGTGCTGATGCTGCTCGGAGTCCGATGGGCGCTGTCCGCCCGCGTGCCTTACGTGTGGCTGCTGCTTGTGGTGGCGGCGGGTGTCGGGGCATGCAAATCCCGCCTGTTTCTACAGCGGGCGGCGAAGCGGACGATCGGCCGGATTCACGCGCGCGGCGACGGGTATTGCCTCGGCGGCTTCCTGTCGTGGCGGGGGTGGATGTTCGTGGCGCTGATGGCAGGGATGGGGCGGGTACTTCGCGGCGGACTGGTTTCCCGCGAGGCGGCAGGCTTCATCTACACGGCTGTCGGCGCAGCGCTCTTGCTGACGACACCGCTGCTGTGGCGCGCCTGGTGCCGCGGACGGGCAGTTCCCTGAGACGAAGAGGATTGGCACGCAGGGGCGTGCCTCGCACGGCTCACCCCTTTCGCTTCCGGCTCTTCGGTTCGCGATGCTTCATGTGGTCGCCCACGTTCGGCGCGTCGGGGTTCGTGTCGGGGCCGAAGTACCGGAGCGTCACGAGCGGTTCCTCGCTCGATGTGTTTTCGAACTCCACGCCGCTCCGCGCGCATTCGGCCGTCACGAACACCTCATCCCGTGTCATTTCGCCGAAACGGATCATCGCCGGGCATTCGAGTTCCAGCGTGCCGATGCGTCCGCGGCCTTGCGTGACGATCAGCCCATAGGCGCCGTTGTCCTTGATGGTGACCTTTGCGCCCGGGTCGATCGTCAGTTCCTTGGCGGAGAAGAGTTCCTTGCCCTCGACCCGGCCGTAGCACACCCAGCGGTCGACATAGCCGGCGCTCGCGCTGTCGGCGACGGGGATCGGCTCGAGGTAGTGGTGGTCGCGGAAGTTGGGGTCCGTGTTGCCGGGCCAGTCGAGCTGCTCGACGATGAAGTCGAGGTCCTTGTGTTTGCTTCTGGGCATGTCCTTGACGAGCAGGGACCAGGGCACAGCGCGTCCCTCGACGAGCGACTGGTACATCCCGAAGACGTCGGAGCCCCACTGAGGCTCGTAGGTAACGAGCGAACCCGGGGCGTGGAGGATACAGGGCGGCACGAGCCAGCCCGTGCCGGGGCGGAGGCGGTACGCCTTCGACAGATCGAGGATCCCGTTGTCGCCCTCGTTCCATCGTTCGAGGCATCGGCGGACGTCCTGCTTCGTCACGCCGGGTTCGAGGCCGAAGAACGTATACGGAAAGTTGTTGCCGACGTTGTTGAGCTGCGGCGGAAAGTAGTAGGCCTCGGGCTTGCCCTCCCGGCCGACGAGCCGGGCCTGCGAGGCGTTCTGATGCATGTGGTGCGGGATCGGGCCCATGTTGTCGAAGAACTTGCTGTACACGGGCCAGCGCTTGTACTTGTTCCACATTGCCTTGCCGATGATGGCGGGGCCTTCGGCCTCGATGGCCTCCTTGAGCGTGAATCGCTGGCCGTCGTGCACGACATAGCTGAGTCCCTCATCCGGCGGGGCGCCCTCGTTGGCCGCGGGCGTGGTGGAGGCGAACCAGCGTTCGTCGATGCCGCCACGATGCGTGCCCAGCGCGTAGTAGTCCTGGGGGCGGAGCTTGAGCCGCCGTCCGGGGTGCAGGAACGACCGCGGCACCCAGTTCGGGGCCAGCCGGAGGATGCCTTCTCCGTATTCCAACGCCGCCTTGGTGAGTTTCGCCACCTTCGTCGAGGCCATCGTCGTGATCTCCTGGGTCTGAGCGTTCGATGCGCACCTGCCCTGTCCGTGTGTCATGTGCCACTGCTCTTGAGCGGTGGCGTGCCCGGGTCCGTGCGTGCGATGCGGGCTTGCCCGGGTCCGTCCGACCGGCTATTCGGCCAGATTCCGGGCCGAAGGTCAAGCCCGGCTTCGCCGGGAAGGCGAGGCCGGGCGCACAGTGGTGTGGAGCCGGGGATGCGATGCCGGTGTCGCCGTGGCCGGCGCCGACGCTTGGGGGAGCAGTCGAATCGGCACGCAATGGCGTGCCCTACCGGGCTTGCGAAGTTGCGGCCGCCGGGGCGCGGTGGGGCGCCGGGCGGAGGCTGAACGCCGGGGATTGAGGATCAGGGATTGGGGGTTGGGGAGGGGCCTGACGCTCCCGGGCGCGGCGAAGGAGGTCGTCCGTCGCAGCGGGAAGGTTGCTGCCGGGGGCGCCGTGTCGGGAGAGCCGGTCCTCGGCCTCGGCGCTCGCAGGGCCGCGGGCCGTTTCTTCCGCCCGCGTCCGTTCGATTTCCGCACGGATCTTCCGCGCGGTGTACACGGCCTGCTCGATCGTCTGTTGTGTGTTGCGGTGCTGCCGCTCGCCGGCTTCCACATGCTGTCGGAGGACGGCCTCCGTCGCGCGCATCTGTTCCAGCATCCGCGCGGGTTCCACGAGGGCCTTCTCCATCTCCGCAAGGCGCGCCGGCAGTTCCTCGCACAGGCCATGCGCCCGCGCCGCCAGTTCGTCGAGCCTCTCGCACCGTTCGTGGGTGAGGTGATGAATCCGCCGCAGAAGGCCGATCATCCGTCGTGTCCGGCGCATCACCGGAAGCGTGGCGTCCCGCTCCGTCGTGATCCGTCGCACGGCGTCTTCACATCCGACGACCTGCTGCCGCATTTCTTGCGTTGCGCCTCGCGCCTGCGCGATCAGCTCGCGCATATCCTCCGCCGCCTGTTGGGCTTCCTCGGTTCGCCGTCGGGCCTCGTTCAGGGTCGACTCGGGCGCCTGGAGCATCCTTTCGAGCTGTCCGCACGCTTCCCGGCACGCGGCCAGCATCGCCTCCGATTCTCGGCGGTAGCCTTGCAGCGAACGCAGCAGGGGGAGCATCCGCTCGAAGATGCGGTCGTACCGCCGGAGCGTCCGCGCGATTTCGGGTTCCCGCTCGCGGAGCTGCACGGTCTCGGCGGCGGCCTGCGCCACGCTCGCCTCCGCCTGCGCGAGGCGGTCGAGCAGCGAGCGGATGACCGGGTGGTTCTGGAGCTGCGCGTGGAGCACAACGCCCGCCTCGTCGGCGGCCAGTTGCGCCTCGAACAGCTCCGGGTCATAGCTCATCTCGAATGCGATTGCCTCGGCCCGGTCGGCGTCGATGCGGCCGGCGTGCGCCTCGGCCGCTTCGTTCAGCAGGGCATCGCACAACCAGTTGATCAGCCGCGGAATGCCGCCCGTCCTCCGATGCACCACCCGCATGGCATCCTCGGTGAAGAGGTCTTCTTCCGGGCCGCCGGCAAGCCGGATCTGGCCCCGGATGTACGCGAGCGTGTCGGCCTCGCCGAGAGGCTCCATCTTTACATGTCGCCAGATCCGCTGCTGCATCGCCGCCCCCGCCAGCCCGAGGAACCGGGCCGCGAGTTTCGGCCAGCCGATCAGCACAATCTGAATCAGCGGCATGTCGTCCGCCTCGATCGCCGCCAGCCGTCGAAGCAGATCCAGGCATTCATCCGGAAGATCGTGCGCATCCTCCACGATCAGCACCACCGGCACGTCCTGTTCGTAGAGCGCTTCGGCGTAACGCTCCAGTTCCTGCGCCGGGTTTGCGCTGCCGTCGCCGCCCAGTCGGAATCCGTCCAGGATGGCCGACCATAGGTCCGCGGCACCGGTACACGGCCGGGCGACGATCGCCAGGGCTGCATGTACGCCGCATCGATGCTTGAGCATCCGACCCGCGAGCGTCTTGCCTGTTCCCGGCGCTCCCGTGACGAGCACGAGTCCCTTGCGCTGTTCGACGGCGTACAGGAGCGTTTCGATTGCCAGGCGATGGCCGGCCAGGTTCACGAAGTGCGCCGGGTTCGGCGTGTTGTCGAACGGTGGACGATCAAAGCCGAATTGTGACGGGTCCATATCGCTCTCGCCTTCGTTCCAGGTTCGCCCTCGCAGCGGTGTATCGGTCCGATACAGCCGTCTCTTGAGGTTCCAGTCCGAGAAACGCGTTGTTTTCCGGGCAATCCGGTTCGCCGCAGGGCCGATGTGGGCCGCGACGCGGGTTCCTCATGCCATGATTCTGCCGCCGGGGCGGATACGCCTCCATTCGCCGGACTTCGCGTCGCAGGTATCCGGTGCAAGGCCGGCTGGTTCCAGGGCGGTCGCCGCAACCTCCACGGCGACGCCCTGCCGGATGAAGTCCACGCTTACCAGGAAGCGGCATCGGCCCACGCGGTATTCCACGATTCCTTCCATTCCCGCCAGAGGGCCCGAAACGATCCGCACCCGTTCGCCCGGCGCCAGGCGCTCTTCCGGGTAGAGCGGCAGGCGGGCGTCGATCAGTCGCTTTACCCGCCGCAGATCGTTCAGCAGCCCGACCTGATCGAGTACCCGCAGGGGAGCGACGATGCGGTTGGACTGGAGGGCCTCCACGCGTCCGGCCTCATCCGATTTCACGAACACGTAGCCCGCAAACAGGGGCAGGTAACTCGGCGTGTGCCCGTGTCCCCGCTCGGGTCCGCGTACGTATTGCGGGGCAAAATAGGGGATTTGTCGCGAGAACAGATACCGCGCGAGGGCCTTTTCCTGCCGCGGCTTTGTATGGGCGACGAACCACCGGCTCTCGCCGGAAAGCCCGTCCGTCGGAAGACCGGTGGCCGCCGGCTGCTCCAGCAGGTCCGCCGGGTAGATCATCGGTTCATTTGCCAGAATGGGCACGTCGCACTCCTTTGCATACGTGGTCGTCCGCGCTTCGGTGCGCGAGCAGGCACGCTACGTCCGTGCCGTGCCACGGCGGGTGCGCTGCGCTTGCGGGTTCCTCCCGCTGCTCAGGCGCAGAGCCTACGGTGCGGGCGATCCGTCGAGGGCCGTCGCCAGGTCCGCCAGGAGCGGTGCCATCAGCACCTCCTTCGCGTGAAGCCGGGCCGGTCGCCGCGTGCACCGCTCGCCCAGGGTGACCGTCAGGCCCTCGCTTGCGGATCGGCGATCTCCGCAGAGGCGCGTAGTTATGACGTTATCGGGCCTCGTGCCCCACTCGAGGATCGGGTCGCTCGGATGTTGCTGCGGCCCTCCGCTTGCTTCCCGTTGCACGCGGATGTAGTCGATGCCCAGCACGCGGCGCGCCCGGCGGATCCGGCTCAGCACGAGTTGCAGCCTTTCGGGAAGCAGATCATCCGCGCCGCCCGGGCCTGCCTGGCCGCTCGGCCGCGGATCCTTCAGCGGCCGGCGCGTCGGTCGGGAACCGGCGGCCCGCACGATTCGGTTCGCGCGCCGGCGGTACAGCCACAGCCGCAGGGAAAGGTACCCAAGCCACCGGTAGACGATCCCCGTGGCGCCGAGGATCGCGACGATTGCGCCGGCCTCCACCCACGCCGGCGTGTGCGCGGCCGCAGCGGCCAGGGCGCCGAGCACCGCGGTGGCGATGCAGAGGATTGCGGCCGCCGTATTCGCGCTGAAGCCGAACGAGAGGAGCATGTGGTGAATGTGGCCGCGGTCCGCGGAAAACACGGAGCGTCCCGAGAGCACACGCCGCGCTACGCACGCCGTCAGGTCGACCAACGGCACTGCCAGGGCGATCCCCGGCAGGCACAGCCGCGTGCCCTCCGTATGGGCGTTCTGCGAGGCGAGGATTCCCGTCACGGCCACCAGTACCCCCAGCAGAAGGCTGCCGGAATCCCCGAGAAACGACTTTGGCGATCGCACGTTGTTCACGACGAGAACGGCGCACGCGCCGATCTGGGACGCGCAGAGCACGCCGAGCATCGAGGTTTGTTCGGCATGCGGGGCAATCAGCAGAAAGCTTGCCGAGGCCAGCGCCGCGGTTCCGCCGGCCAGTCCGTCCAGGCCGTCGAGAAAGTTCAGCGCGTTCGTGACCCCGACGATCCACAGGACGGTTATTACCGGCCCGAGCCAGCCGAGCGGGACGGGTCGGATCAGCGGGCCTTCGAGCGCTTCCACGCGCACGCCGCCGAGCCAGATGATGCCCGCCGCCGCGATCTGAAAGATGAGCTTCACCCGCGGGCCGAGGCGGTAGAGATCGTCCAGCACGCCGATGGCCAGCATGATCGCTGCGCCGGGCAGGAGTCCCCAGCAGCGACGGTATTGCTCGCTTGCCGTCGGGTCAGCGGCGAACCAAAGCCCGGTGCAGACGAGCAGTGCCACGGCGGCGCTCAGCCCCCCCAGTCGAGGCGTTGCGCGGCGATGGATCTTCCTCGCGTCGGGGTGATCGATCGCGCCGACCCGCCATGCGAGCCGTCGGCCCCATGGTGCAACGAGAGCGGCGGTTCCCGCGGACAGCGGAAGGGCCCAGCTCGCGGCGGCGACTTCATCCGGTATCCAGAGACCGATGCTCACGGCGCGGACCTGCCTTTATGAGGCGGACGATCGCCCGCGTGCTGTATCGATCGGTGCGATGCGCGCCATTAGGTCCGCTTTGCACGGTCATACTGGGGAGAGGCGGTCGGGGGTCGAAGTCGGGGTCAGAGACCCCTTCTGTGCGTTCGCCGGCGGGCCTGCGTCGCCGGGCGCGACGCCGATATGCGAGGTGGGGAAAGACCCCATGGCGCACGGGACGGCGTTCGCTTCGAGGGCTTGGGCGGGTCCGACGGCAGCACGTCGCCGTCTGATAAAAGCTCGCGTTTTCTTGGCATCGCGCCGTTCCGGAGGCTGCCGGCGGAGTGAGCCGGCGCCGGCTACGACGTTCTCGGACGCTTGCGAGTCTTGTCCGCGACCCCGTCGGAGGGGGTTTTCCTCTTTGAACCTCAAGCGGCGCCCGGGGGGCGACGATTATGGGATCGGTATGTCCCCGGGAAGGGATTCGACGCACCAGGGGAAAGACGGCAACACACTGCGGGCAAGGATGCCCCCAAGGTTGCTGAAGTGAACGAGTCGAACGACAACATCCGCGTGCGCAAGAAAGCGGCCGACCCGCGGAGCCTGTCTCCGCTGCGTCGGCTTTTTGCGCAGGAGCGGGCGCTTGTCGTTGTCTGCACGATCCTCGGTGCCTCTGTCGGCCTCTACCGCCTCCTCACCGTTCCTCCGCAGTATGCCGCCACCGCGCGGCTCTACGTGGAGCCGACTGACGCGATCGGCAACGACGCGCCCCCCGGGGTCCAGGGCAGCAAGGCGGTTTCCGTCGGATCGCCGCCGACGGATCTTCTTCTGGGCACCGAGGTCAGCCGTCTGGCCGTCGAGCTTGGTAATCTTGAGTCGCTGCCCTGTTTCGCCGGCGTAACGGATCTGCCGCTTCGAATCGCTTCGCAACTCGAAGTCAAGACGTCCGCGCCGCAATCCGGGCCCGGCCAGATCCAGGATTTGCGCTACACCTGCGGCGACCGAAAAGCCGCTGAACAGGTCCTGGAAAACGTTATCTCCGCGTATGCGCTCACCGCGGAGCGCTGGCGCTCCCGGCGGATCACGGAGTCGATCGCCGCCCTCGAAAAACAGCGGAAGCTGCTTTTCGACCGCCTCCAGGAGAAGCAAGCGGAGGTCCGGCGGCTCCAGGAGGCCGATCCGACCGCGTTCAATGCGGGTGACTCGCTCGTGCTCGACGGTCGGCTCAAGGCGCTCGTGGATGCGCGAATCCGCGCCGAGATCCGCCGCATCGAAGCCGAGGTGCGGCTCGCTACCCTGCAGGCTATGGCCGCGCCCGGGCTGCACGACGCCGCAGCGACCACGCGACCGGCGGAAACCGCCTTCGACGGTGCTGCGTTGGACTTGTGGATTTCCCGTGCCGGATTCGATGTGGCTTGGCCGGACATGACGGCCGGACCGCACGCGGCGTTCGTTCCGGCTGCCGAGGGCCTTACGCGGAATGACGCAATGCATCCTGCATCGGGCCGAGCCACGGCCGACGGTCCGTCGGCGGCTGATGTGCCTCCGGCGTCGGATATCATCGATCTGGACGCCGAAGCACGCTACGTGTGGCGGCTTGAACAGGCATGGGGACCTGACCATCCGAAGCTTCAGGCTGCCAAGGCCCGTCTGGCCGATCTTGAACGACGGGCACGCCGGCAGGCCGGCCAGTCCATCCGCGTGGCCGAGGCGTACTTCCGCTACTGCCGCGATGAGGAGGAGCGCCTCCAACGGGCCATCGACGCCCATCGCTCCGCCCTGACCCCCGGCGCGGCCGGCGAGGCGGCGCTGCAGGCGAGGATCCTTCAGCAGGTCGTTGATCGCAGCAGCAAGCTGCTCGCCATTGTATGCGAGCGTATCGATCATCTGAACCTCGAAGCGGCCTCGGCCGCCATGGCTGGAATCAAGATCACCACCGTGGTGCCGCCGAACGCCGCTCCGGTTGCGACCGGCGATCAGAGCCCGAGGCTTTTCCTCGTGCCGACCGGCATCGGTCTCTTGATTGGCTTCGCCCTGATGTACCTGCGGGGGCCCGGTCCCGGGGTCCAGGTTTCGGGATTCGGGTTCCGCGGTTCCGTCCGCCACGTCGGACGGACAGGGCACATGCGTGAAGCGGATCGGCGAGTTGCATTCGCGTGCGATCCCGTGCTGGGGTGGGTTTCTTCGTTGCCCGTCGGGGCCGGTCGCGGCGCCCAGCGGGGCCTTGGGACATGGGTCCTGCGCGAGAGCGACTCGGCGGCCGCCAAGGCGCTGCGGCGTCTCGGCAAGCGGATCGTGCGCGCTGCGGCGCGGGCCCAGGCGCGTTGCATCCTCGTCACCAGCGCAGGGCCGAGGGAGGGCAAGTCCGTCGTCCTGGCGAACGTAGCGACGGCGATCGCGCAGACCGGGCGACGGGTCCTTCTCGTGGACGCGAACTTCGAGCATCCTTCGCAGCATGTACTGCTTTCCGACATCCTGAGCCTCGGCGAACCTCCGGCGACGGGGACGGAGGGGATCACGATCGCCGCCCTCGAAGGCGGCCGCGTCGCGGTCCGGACGCAGATCGAGACGCTCCAGGTCGTCGCGGCGTGGCCCAGGCCGGCGCGACCGAGGGAGGTCATCGAGTCGGCTGCCTTCGGCGAGTTCGTCCGTCGGAGCGCAGGGGAATACGACCTTGTGCTGATCGACGCGCCGTCGCTGACCCGGCAGGAAGAGGTCGAGATCCTGGCCGAGGCGACCGACGCGGTCATCTATGTCGAGACCGCGGCGAACGCCTCGTGGCGGGCGGCTCGCGCGGTCTGCCGCCAGCTTCATTTGCCGGCCCTCGGGGTCATTGTGAACGCCTTTGCGAGCCCAGCCGCGCGATCGGACGCACCGGCTGCCCGCGCGCCGAAGCGTCGCCGGGCGCGGTTCAGTCCCGCTACCGGGGCGCAGGGGGAACCGGAACTCAACCTGGAGGCGGTCTCGGACGGCCGCGTCGAGAGCGAGCTGCCTCCGGAGCCGAATCGGCACGCAATGGCGTGCCCTACCGAGGAGCCTTCTACCTGACGAGAGTGTGTGCCATGCAGGCGAGAACGACACACGGATGTGCGATTCGGCCTGTGATGCGGCAGATGCCTCTGCTCATCGCCCTGCTTGCGTGCGCGTGCAACGCGCCGAGCTACCCGGGCATGCCGATCGGCGAGTTTCTGCAGGTGATGGAAGAGGAAGATGCGGCCATGCGGGCGACATCCCGCCCCGCCGCGGCGATCACCACCCGGCCGGCCGTTACCACGGCCGCGTACACGGTCGGTCCGTCGGACGTCCTGGAAATCACCATCTATGGTCTGGATTCCCTCGATACCCCGACCGTGCTGCCGGCCCGCGTCTCCGAGGAAGGCCGGATCGTCCTGCCGATGGTCGGGCCCCTCGCGGTGGACGGGCAGACGCTCGCCCAGGTCGAGCGGATCATCACGGCGGCCTATTCGCCCCGCTACATCCTCAAGCCTCGCGTCCTGGTGGACGTGAAGCAGTACCACCTGACGCATGTCCTGGTGATCGCCGGACCGGCCGGGGCACGTGACGTCGCGTTGCGGCGGAACGAGCGGACAGTCCTGCAGTCGCTCGCCCGGGCCGAGGGGGGCATCGGCGGCGCCCCGCAGCAGGTGTACATTCAGCCCGCCAGCGATCCGAACAAGCTCGAGTCCTTCGACCTGACCCAGACCAGCGAGGTGGTGCGTCTGATGGCCCGGCCACCGCTCAACGAGGGCGACATCGTCATTGCCCGCGCCGTCCCACCGCCGGTGGTCTACATCCACGGCCTCACGGCCCACAACCGCACCGGCGGACTGGTCGGCGGGAACATCTACCCCATTCCCGAGACCGGCCTGCGCCTGCTTCAGGCGATCGCCGCGGCGGGCGGTCCGCCGACCGAATTCGATGCGGACAAGGTGGTACTCACACGTCGCCTGCGCGACGGGCGTAACGCCCTGGTCGTCTTCAAGTGGAAGAACCTGGTGGATGGCAAGGAGCCCGACGTAGACCTTCGCCCCGGCGACGTCATTGAGATTCCGCACACGGCTCAGACACGCACCGAAGAGTTCCTGCGGCGTGCCCTGGTCTTCCAGGCCGGGATGACGGCCGTGTACGACCCGATCAGCCAGTTTGTTCCCACCGCCGTCAACGTGAGCGGCGGGAATCACGACGCCTACAGCATCCGCAGGCTGATTCTGTCCAATGTGGCGCTGAAGGCGACGAATCGGATTACCTCGCCCGTGCTCGGGCCGTGAGGGGCCCGGCCGGCGCGTTTTGGGAGCCCGATCCGCCGGTCCCGGCGTGCCCGCAAGGCCCGCCGGCCCGCGAAGCGGCCGGGCAAGAGCGAGACGGCCGCCCCGGCGGATGTCGCGGCGGCGGAAGGCGGACACGAGAGACACCCGGCGTCGAGCGGGCCTCGCAAGGAGCGCCTGCCTCCGGCATGGATGCGCTGCGCCTGCGGGTGCGCCGCACCCACGGGCACGGAGTGCAGGCATCGGCGGCACGGCTTACGGAGCGTCGGCACACGGAGCACAGCAGGAAGGAACGCGGCTTGAGAGCCGCCGCGCACGGATGACTGCCCTTTCGACTCCCAACACGGACACGGAACTCGAATCAGGCGAAATCGCCGTCGGCGAGACGACATCGCCGCGCCGACCCGTCGCCAGCGATCCGGCCCCCGGGTCCGGTCCCCGGGAGGCGGGCAAGATGCCCGCCCTCCCGCGCCCCGGCTGCCGGCCGCCGGAGGCCGGAGTCGTGGAAATCTCGCCCGCGTTGCGGCCCTGGCGGCGCACGCTCGGGGACCTCTGGCAGCGGCGAGAGATCGTCGGCTATCTGGCCTGGCGCGACATTCAGGCCCGCTATCATCAGACCACACTGGGCGTTCTGTGGGCGCTGCTCCAGCCGCTCGCTGCGACGCTGGTGTACGCCGTCGTCTTCGGTCGCCTCGTCAAGATTCGATCCGGCGAGGTTCCCTATCCGCTGTTTGTTATGACGGGCCTGCTGTCCTGGCAGTTCATCGCGGCCGCCATTCAGCGGTCGGCGAGCAGCCTCGTGGCCAACGGCGGCGTCATCCGCAAGGTGTATTTCCCGCGCCTCGCCATCCCGCTGGCCGCCGTCGTGTCCAGCCTCGTCGAGTTCGCTGCGGCCACCCTCGTCCTGGTCGGGATGATGGTCAAGTACAACTTCGCTCCCTCGGCCAACCTGCTGCTTGTCCCCTTCATGATTCTTCTGGCCGGCGCGATGAGCCTGGGCATCGGCCTGGTCCTGGCGAATATCAACTGCTGGCTTCGCGATGTCATGCACGGCACGAGCTTCGCGCTGCAGATGTGGATGTTCCTGACCCCGGTGCTCTATCCCCCGTCCATGGTGCCAGATCGCTATCAGATCCTCGTCCGATGCAATCCGATGAGCGGCGTCATCAGCGGGTTCCGGTGGGTCTTTCTGGGTGTGAGTCCCGACTGGCCGGCCCTGGCGGCGGCGGCCGCGTGGGCCGCGCTCTTTCTCGTGATCGGTGGGGCCTGGTTCCGACGGACGGAGCGGGCTTTGGCGGATGTCCTCTGAGCGGAGCGGGTAATCCGTGAGCCACACGGCGATACTGGTGGAGGGCCTTTCCAAGCGGTACCGCATCCGCGCGCCGCGGTCGCAAGCGCGGTCCGGGTTTCGGGTTCCGGGTCTCGGGTTCCGCGACCTGTGGGCACTGCGCGACGTATCGTTCGAGGTGGCCGCCGGCGAGGTCGTGGGGATCCTCGGCCGCAACGGGGCCGGCAAGAGCACGCTTCTCAAGATCCTCAGCGGCGTTACCTGGCCCACGACGGGCCGCGCCCGGATGCGGGGCCGCGTGATCAGCCTGCTGGAGGTCGGCACCGGCTTTCACCCGGACCTCACCGGACGCGAGAACGTCTATCTCAACGGCGCCCTGCTCGGCATGACGCGCGCCGAAATCCGCCGCAAGTTCGACGAGATCGTCGCTTTCGCCGAGGTGGAACCGTTCCTCGACACCCCTATCAAGCACTACAGCACGGGGATGCAGATGCGCCTCGCGTTCGCCGTGGCCGCCCACCTCGACGGCGAGATCATGATCGTGGATGAGGCCCTCTCCGTCGGGGATGCCGCCTTCCAGGCGAAATGTGCCGAGGCGATGGCGGCCGCACGG
>CAZMVY010000098.1:8189-16809 GCA_964569765.1 uncultured Planctomycetales bacterium | reverse complement strand
ACGATGTTGGGGGGGGGCGGCGGTTCGGAAGCCCTTATCGCCAGTCGTCGCGGAGGGGCAGGAGTGTCTGCAGCAGGCCCGTCAGGACGAAGCCCGCCGGGAGCCAGAAGATTACGTTCCAGCCTGCGCCCCAGGTCACCAGCCCGACGGCCGCCGACAGCAGGAGCCACGAGCCGAGGCGAAGCGATGGGCTTGGGTGCGGGGGTGAGGGCATGCCCCCCGCGCCCGCGGGCCGAAGGGTATGCCGCCGATGCAGTTCTGCCCGGGCATAACACCACAGAAGCAGAAGAAAATAGCCGACGCCGATCTTCCACATGGCAACTGTCCCGGCTTTTCTTTCAATCGCGGCACTGTATACGGGGCTTTGCTTTTTGCAAGGCGGCAGCCAAGGCGACCGAAAACGCCCCGACGGTGTATATGGGTAAGGTGAGGGGCGGGAAGGTGTTGCGTGGATCTCGCGGGCCGCGATGTAAGGCGCGTCGCGGGCTGGATTTGCCCGCTCGTGGCCTTTGGTGTATACGGTTCCTTGGGCGTCGCCGCGGGCCGGCGGCGATACGGAATCATCCAAAGAACGAGGAGTGACTGATGAGCGACAGACTGACACGCCGGGCGTTTCTGAGCCACTCGGGCAAGACCGCCGCCGGTATTGCGGCGGGCTTGAGCGCGGGCACCCTGCTTCGGGACGCCCGCGGCGCGGAGGCCAACGAGAAGTTTCAGATTGCGCTGATCGGCTGCGGCGGCATGGGCCGGTACAAGCTGGGCAACTTCATGGACAGCAAGCTGTGCGACGTGGTGGCCGTCTGCGATGTGGACGAAAGCCACGCGGCAGGGGCGGCCGAGGACGTGAAGAAGAAGCTCGGCACCACGCCCAGGCAGGTGAAAGACTATCGTGAAGTCTGCGACATGAAGGACATCGACATCGTGATCGTCGCGACGCCGGACCACTGGCACGCGATCCCGATGCTGACGGCCGTGGCGGCGGGCAAGGATGTCTACTGCGAGAAACCGTGCTGCCACAACATCAAGGAAGGCCGCGCGATGGTCGATGCGGCGAAGAAACACAAGCGGGTCGTCCAGGTGGGTACGCATCAGCGGAGCATTCCGCACATCCAGCAGGCGCGCGACTTTGTCCGGGCGGGCAAGCTGGGGACGGTCAGCATGACGCAGACGTTCACGTACGGCAACGAGTCGCCGGACGGCATGGGCCAGCCGAAGGCGGAACCGGTACCGCCGGGCGTGGATTATGACATGTGGCTCGGGCCGGCCCCGGTGCATGAGTTCAATCGCCATCGTTTCCACGGTAGCTGGCGATGGTTCTTCGACTACGCGGCGGGGATGGTCGGCGACTGGAACGTCCATCTCCAGGACATCATCATGTGGACGATGGGCGTGACGGCTCCGGTCTCCGTCGCGACCTCGGGCGGCAAACTCATCCTCACCGATGACCGCGATACGCCGGACGTCATGCAGGCGGTGTACGAGTTCGGTCCCTGTGCCAACGCCCCCAAGGGCTTCGTGCACACCTACACGATGCGGAAGGTCAGCGGGAAGCCCTGGGATGCCGGCGGCTACGGCATGGACTTCAACGCGACCAACGGGCTTCTGCACCTGACGCGGGACCAGTGGCGGATCGAGGCCGACCGGGAGAACTGGAGCAAGCCGGATTCGCCGTTCCGAATCGAGGGGTTCAAGAAGGACTTCCCCGGGGCGGACGGCAACGCACATCTGGCTCACGTGATGAACTTCCTCGAGTGCGTCCGGTCGCGCGGGACGCCGATCGCGTCGATCGAGTCGCATTTCAACACGGTGGCGGCGTGTCACCTGGCGAACGTGTCGCTGCGGGTTGGGCGGAAGATCTTCTGGGATGCCCGAAAGGAGCAGTGCTTCAAGGACCGCGAGTTGACCGTTCCGGACGCGGAGGCGAACCAACTGCTCACGCGCGAGTATCGCAAAGGTTACGAACTGCCGGTCGCGTGACGGGCGGGTCGCCAGCGGACCCGGCCGGACGCAAGGATTCTCCGCATGCCGGCGCGGGTCAGCGAGAGAGACTCTCGCAAATGACGAAGGCCGCGCGGCATCGATCCGGATGCCCCGGCCTTCTTCTTGTTCACAGGTGAAGGCCGAGACACGCGAAGCGAGAGGCTTCGCACTGCGCCGGCACCGGCGGTTTGCTGGCAGGGGCTGAACCGGCTTGTTTTGCCGACCTTTCGCCAGTTACTGCGATGATTGACGCGCGCGGAGGGCCCGAAGATGATACGGGTCGCCCGGCCGAGCGCATGAACGGGTCAGGATCGGTGCTGTTCGCCGGGTTGCCTGCTCCCGGCAGAAAAGCCGGCCGGCACAGGCCGCGCAGATCCGCGAGGGTCGATAGCGGGTGAAGGGACTCGGACCCTCAACATTCAGGATGGAAACCTGATGCTCTACCAATTGAGCTACACCCGCGATCCAAGGGCGATCTTACCCGCGAGGGGCGTCTTCATGCAACCTGATCCTGTGGCGGGATCGCAGAGCCGTGGTCGAAGATCCTGGAGGTCCGAAGAGGCTCGGGCTGGCCGTCTGGCCTTTTCGCGGGGATCGGGCATACTGTTATGCGGGCAAGACGGCTGCGCTTGCGGCGGAACGAACATCACGGACACAAAGGCGTAGAATCACAATATGGCTCACGATCATCTGAAGGCATCGATCGAGAAACAGACCGGCCGAGCTGGCGCGCTGCTCATCGCAACACTGATGGGCGGTGTATTGGTGCTCAATTCTTTCGTGGCAGAGTGGATCTTCGCCGACCCCGGCCAGTATCCCGGCAAGCTGAACCCGTATGCGGCGTTTCTAGCCCTGGCGGGGGCTATCCTGCTGGGTGCCCCCCTGGTATGGCATGCGCTCAAGCACCTGTTTCAGGGCCATATGCACATGGACGAGCTGGTGGCAATGGCCATCGGCGCTGCCATCGCGATCGGCAAGTACCAGGAAGCGGGCGTCATCGCGTTTTTCATGATCCTTTCGAACCTGATCGAGACGCGGACGGCGTTGGGGGCGCGGGCGTCGATCGAGTCGCTGATCCGGCTGACCCCGACGTGGGCCCATCGGCTGCTGCCGGACGGGCGCGAAGAGGAGGTAGAGGCCAGGGACCTCCGCCCCGGGGAGATCATTCGGGTCCGACCGGGCGACAACATTCCGGCGGACGGCGAGATCGTGGCGGGGGAGACCATCATCAATCAGTCGAACATTACCGGCGAGTCGATGCCGGTGGAGAAGAAGGTCGGCGAAGAGGTGTACAGCGGCACGAGCAACCTCACCGGCTCGATCGACGTACGCGTAACGAAGGCGGGGGCGGACACGACCCTGGGGCGCGTCCAGAAGCTGATCGTGCAGGCCGAGGCGACGCGAATCCCGCTCATGCGGATCATCGACCGTTACGCGGGCTGGTATACGCCGACGATTCTCATGCTGGCGGCGATAGTGCTGTTCTTCACGAAGGACATGAACCGGGCTATCGCCATGCTGGTGGTAGCGTGTCCATGTGCGCTGGTGCTGGCCACGCCGACGGCGATGGTGGCGTCGCTGTCGTGCGCGGCCCGGCTGGGCATCCTGATCAAGAACGTGGTGAACCTGGAGTTCGCGCGGAACCTGACCGCCGTCGTGTTCGACAAGACCGGTACGCTGACGACCGGACAGTTGTCCGTGACGCGGATGATGCCGGCGCCCGGTGTAGACGGCGCGACGCTGCTCCGGACGGCGGCGTCGGCCGAACAGCTCAGCAAGCATCCGGTCGCGCGGGCGATGGTGGAAGTGGCGGAACAGGCGCGCCTGCGGCTGAACCGCCCGGAGCGGTTCGAGGAGGTCGCCGGCCGCGGCGTCGCGGCTCGCGTGGACGGCAGCGAGGTTTTCGTGGGCCGGGCGTCCTGGCTGAAGGAGCGCGGGGCCGACATGAGCATCCTGTCGAATCCCGAGTTTCAGGAGCCGGAGGGGCTCAGCACGCTCTACGTGGTCAAAGACGGGCAGTGCCTTGGCTGGGTGGGGCTTGAGGACCGCACGCGGCCCGAGGCCCGCTCGGCGATCGACGAGCTGCGTGAGCTGGGCGTACGGGTGCTGACGATGGTCACGGGCGACCGCTGGTCGGTGGCACGGCGGGTCGGGCGCGAGATGGGCTGCACGGACGTTCAGGCGGAGGTGCTGCCGGACCAGAAGCTGGAGCTGGTGGATCGGCTCAAGCAGGCGGGGCATCGCGTCGCGGTGGTTGGCGACGGCGTGAACGATGCCCCGGCGCTGGCGGCGGGGCATCTGGGCATTGCGATGGGGGCGGCGGGAAGCGACGTGGCGATCAACTCGGCGAGCATCGCCCTGATGAACAACGACCTTCGGCGGCTGCCGTTTCTCGTGCGGCTGTCGCGGGCCAGCACGAGGGTGATCTGGCAGAACCTGTTGTTCGGCGTGGCCTACATTGTCGTGCTCGAGGTGCTGGCCGCGCTGGGATACCTGCCGGCGATGCTGGCGGCCGTGCTCCACACGGTGGCCAGCGCGCTGGTGATCTTCAACTCGGCCAGGCTTGTGCGGTTCGGCGAGCACCTGGAATCGACGCCGGCGGTGGCGGCCCGGCCCGGACCGCGTCCGTCGCATCCGGCTGCGGGGGACGAAGGCGTCGCCGTTCCGGTTCCGGCATGAGTGGTATTGCCGGGCCTGCTATCGGGCGGGTCCGAACGTCTGCTCGCTCGCCTGGGCGCGGGTGCTTGTGATCGGCAGGCTGACGCGTATGAGCGTTCCTTCCGAGGGCCTGCTCTCGACGCTGATTCTGCCCTGATGCTCCTCGACGATCTTCCTGGCGACGGCCAGGCCGAGCCCCGTGCCGCCCTGGCCTTTCGTGGAGTGGAAAGGCTCGAAGAGTTTCGCGGCGATGGCCGGATCGATTCCCGGGCCGTTGTCCGAGACGGTGATGCACGCGTAGCTGTTCTCGCCGTCGAATCGTGTCTCGACGTTGACCAGCCCTTTCTCGGCGGGGGCGGCGTCCACGGCGTTGATAACGAGGTTGAGCACGACCTGATGGATGCCGTCCACGTCGATCGGGATGGCCGGGAAAGACTCGTCGTAATCGGTCATGAGGATGACGGACTTTTCGTCGGCCCTCCGCTGGGCGAGCGAGACGGCGTCGGCCACGACGGTGTTGATCTGGGCGTATTCGAGCCTCGGCTCGCGCGGCTTGCTGAAGGCGAGCATGTTCATCGTGAGATGCATGATCTTGTCGAGGTTCCGCTCGGTGATGCCCCAGCCCTTGCTCACGGTGTCGAGCTGATGCTGCTGGAGGCCCTTCTCGACGAGCTCCGATCCGTTGCGAAGCCCCTGAAGGATGTTCTTGATCGAGTGGGAGAGGTACGCGACGGTCTCGCCCATCGCGGCGAGCCTGGCGGTCTGCATGCGCGACTGCACGAGCCGCGCGTTCTGGATGGCCAGGCCCGTCATGTGCCCGATGGCGGTGATGAGGCGCAATTGCTCCTGCGTGTACACATGGGCGGATACGGACGAATCCACGTGAATGACACCGAGCAGCTCGTCGCGCACGAGGATCGGGGCGCAGATGACCGAGACGAGGCCGAAGTCGGTGATACTGCCTCCCTTCTCATCCGCTGCGAACCGCTTGTCCGTCATGGCGTTCGTGCAGAGCACGCCTTCCTTCTTCTCGACGACCATGTTGATGATCCGCCGGGATGTCGTGATGCGGTCAGACTCGCCCCTGGGCTTGTGGCGGTATCGGACGACGCAGGGAATCAGGTCATCGCCGGGCGGCTCGCGCATCAGGATGAACGCCCGGTCGACCTGGACCTGTTCGAAGATGATGTCCATCACGCGTTCGAGGAGCTGATCGGGCGAGATCACCGCGCCGATGACCTCGGACAGCTCGTACATGACCTTCCACGCTCGAGCGCCCTCGGCCATCTCCGGAGCGGCGATGATCACGCTCTCTTCGCTTGCCGGGATGCTCGAGAGAATGGCGGAGTCCAGGTTGCGGCTGCTTGCGTCGAGGTCGACCAGGTCGCGCGGGATATGCGCGCCGCTGAGCTTCTCCACCGAATCCTCGCCCCCGTACACGATCAGGGTCGAGCCCATCTTGATCTGATCGCCGTGTTTGAGGCGGACAGGCTTCTCGACGCGGACGCCGTTCACATACGTGCCGTTGGCGCTCTGGAGGTCGCGGATGACCCAGAATCCGTTCTCGGGGCGCAGCTCGGCGTGGCGCCGCGAAATCGTCCGATCGGTCAGCGGGATCTGGTCGCTCTCCCGACCCAGGATCGCGGGCTCGTCACTGGTCTGAAACGAGTGCCCCTTGTCGGGGCCTTGCAGCACATAAAGCGTCGCCACACCATGATCCTCGACGTGACAGAAGATCCACCTCGGCGAACCACAAAGCGGGCGGACCCTGACTGCGGCTCGCGGTGAGAAAATGGATCCGGCGTCCTACGGAACGCTCCCTTCACGCGGTGATGCGCACACGGCTACGGGATTCTATAAGCGCGGTCAGGCGACGTCAACGACGCGGCCACCCGCATTCCCGGCCCGCAGCGCGTATGCCCGTCACACGCCGTTGCACCCTTCTTTGTACGCCATGAAGCGGCGGCGGTTTCACTGGAACCAAGCGCTTTGATGCCCAGAGAAGGCCTGGCAGCACCGGACGGTGCCTCGTCGGGCAATGTGGAGAGGGTCGGGCCGTTTCCGAGGCCCTTGGAAACGCATCCGCCACGATGTCTGCGCGGTGCCTCGGGGGCGGGGCAGCCCGTCAGTCGCGGCCGGAAGTTGGTGGTCTGGTGCTGGTCGAGGTTTTTTCCCACCGGTGGCTTCAACCGACCGGAGAACGCGGTACGGCGGATGGTTGCGTCGCGGCGGCCAGCACGCCCTCCACGGCTTCCACGACAACGCCCGGCTGAATTGCCTGCATGCACCAGGCTTCGTGGTCGCACCACATTCCCTCGAAGGCCGTGAACATGTACAGGCAGGGGCTGCACGGGTAGTCGGCGTAGACGGCCCTGTGAGCGGGTGTTCGCGGGGCGTAGAAGTCGGGCCGGCCCGGGCCCCAGAGGGAGACCACCGGCACGCCTTCCGAGGCCGCCAGGTGCATGGGTCCGGAGTCATTGGTTACGTACGCGGTCAGCAGCGGGAGGGCGGCGATGAACTCGTCGAGTGACCAGGAGCCCGCTGAGACGATGATGCGGTCGTGCACGGCCGGCGGAACATGGACCCGGAGCGATTCCACGTATTCCTTTTCGTCCGGCGATCCGGTGAGAAGAACACGGAGATCCGGTCGCCGGTCAAGCAGGGCATGGATAAGGACGGCGAAATACTCCAGGGGCCATCGTCGTTCAAGCGACATGTCGCCGGCGTTGACGTTAACCCCGAGCAGCGGCATGCCGGGCGACCATCCGCGCCCGCGAAGGAACCGTTCGACGGACTCGCGGGCGGCGTCGCCCGGATCGATGCGGCTTAACTGCGTGTTCGCGATCGTCACGCCGATCCGGGCGGCCATCTGCTGATAGACGTCGGTGATGTGGCGGTAGTAGTTGAAATACACGGGGTGTGTGACCAGCGTGTACCGCCAGAAGTCGTTGAGGTGGAAGCCAACCCGGATGTGCGCGCCGCTCAGAAACGCCATCAGGGTGGAAAACTTGCTGAAGAACTCCAGATCAAGCACGGCCTCCACGCGATGCCGCCGCAGCCAGACGATCTGCCTCAGTGTGTCGATCACGAAGTGTCGCGGTGCGTCGGTGCGGATGATCCGCAGCTCGTCGCAGAGGCGCAGGCGGCGGAGCAGGCCCGCGTTGGTCTGGAATGTCACGAAGGCCAGGCGGGCGCCAGGATACTGCTGCCGGATGGCCCGCAGCAGCGGTGTGGCCTGCATGATGCTGCCGAGGCCGAAGAACTTGAGCACAACAAGCGTGCCGTTGCCGGAGATCTCGCGTCGTCGTTTCGGAAGGATGCGCCGCACCACCCACACCAGGATTGCCAGTATGAAGCACAGCGGCAGGCCGACCCAATGGTCGATCCAGCGCATGACTGCGATCTTCGTGATGCCGGGCCTTTTTTTGGTTCGGCGGGCGGTATGGGCCGCGGGTGCGCCTCCGGCCGGCGCGAAGGGAGTTGTCTGGGGCGCATGACTCAAGCGCGGCGACTCCGGCTGACTGAGCGAAAACCCATGCCCGGCGGCATCGTCGGCAGTGTACCCTCCCGGTGATGGCGCGCCAACGGAAGGCCCGCATGGCGGGATCGACTTCTGGCGGTGATCTGTCAGCGGGCCGGGCCGAACTGGCTCAGGCTCGGGAAGCCGAAGCGGTCGAACATCTGGCGGAGGGTCGGTACGAGCGGGTCCATTCGGAAGACGATCAGTTTCCCGTCCATCCTGGCAATCGGGCAGAACGAACGATCGCTGCGGCCCCGGGCGGCGGCTTCGCGGAGAATCGCCGTACACTCCGAAGCGGCGGTCGGCTTGCGGTACTGCGGGCCCAGGGCGAGCAATCGCAGGAGCGGATCACCCGTGGCGAGTTTGTCCGGGTCGATCTCGCCGGTGTCGTACACGGTATAGATCGACGGCAGGTGGTCGCGGTAGAGGTCGCGGGGATTCTTGGAGAGGGGGTCTGTGATG
>CAZMVY010000098.1:0-8179 GCA_964569765.1 uncultured Planctomycetales bacterium | reverse complement strand
CCCGGAGATGATTGAACCGCGTTTCAATGAAGAAGCGGGCGTTTTTCGGATCGTTCGGCGGGTAGGGGTAGAACGTGGCGCAGTAAACCGGACGCTCCGCAAAGACCCGCATCGGGGCCACCAGGCTGTTGGTGAAGATGATCGCCCCCACGGGCACGACCTGTTGCAGCGGCGCGTACTCGCGAGAGACCTGACGGCCCATGTCGCTGCGCTGACGCGGATCGTAGAAGTCGGCGGTCCAGTGCAGGCGCAGGTTACAGATCGTGCCGTCGACGTGGGCCCAAAGCAGGGCGACTGCCAGAATCGCCGGGAGGATCTGCGCGGCCGCATCCGATCCCGACGACCGGATCATCCGCCAGGACCGCACCCATACCAGCGCCATCAGCAGGGAGTACGCTGCCAGAGCGTGCCGCAGCACGTGCGGATGCACGGAGCTGTGTTGCATCATCGTCAGCCACCAGGCCGGCGATGCGACGGCCAGCGCTATGAGCAGACGTTCGTCCGGCGTCCACTGAGATGCGCGCCAGGGTGCCCGTCGGCCTTGTGCCAGCACGGCGACGATCATCGCCACCGCGGCTGCGAACGGGATGCCGTAGAACTTGTAGAACCGCAGTGCCTCATGAGCGGGGTAGCCTTTGAGCGAGAGGCCCTGGGGCGTGTCTTCGGCAATGTCGAACCCGATCGTCCGCCGGTACAGGTGATCCACAAAACCTTGGGCTTGGCGGCCGTCGGATGCCGACTCGACGCCCGCCTGGGCGAAGGCCGCCCGCCGCTGGGCCGACTGGAGGACCGCCGCCAGCACCAGCGGCAGGATCAGAAGGAGCAGCCAGCTCCGGCGGATCGGGCACTTGAACAGCAGGGCGTACGCCGCCGTGAACAGCAGGATCCACAGATGGTACTCCCACGTGAAGAGGGCCATCAGGAATACGAGGGCACCCATCAGCAGGAGCCAACGCCGCCGGCATCGGGTGAGCGGCGCGAGTGCCCGGACGCGGCAATGGACGACCAGCGCGCAGAGCAGGAAGGCGTAGGCGTGAAAGTGCAGGTTGTCCGCGTAGGCGAGAAACCCCCAGGATGTCGCCATTGCGACGGTGGCCACGGCGGCCACCGCGGGCCCGGCGAAGCGCTCGAACAGGCCGAACCATACGAGCACCGCCAGCAGCGAGCAGGCCGCCGGCAGAAGCCGGTACGTACGCTCTGATGTGACGCCCGCAATCTGCCAGAGTCCGTTGATAAGGTTGCTTGCCGGGGGATAGTTCGTGTAGAGGAAGAACGGGTCCGGCGGGTTCCGATCGGTGACGACCTGGTGCTGGGCGACGCCGTAGTTGGTGAAGAGGCCCAGGCGGGCGTAGTTGCGTCCGGACACGATTACGTTGGAGTCGCTCCAGGAGTCCATGCGGACGCCGACGGGAGCGCCGCCTCGGGGCACAAGGAAGGCGGCCACGGCCAGCAGGACGATCACCAGCAGGAGCCTCGCCCGACGGCCGGGGGGGGTCCGCCGCGGGGGGGGCGCGCTCTCTTCCCCGGCGGAGGGGGCCGTTGGCTGGCCGGGTAGGGCGGATCGCATTGTCGCCATCGCGACGCACCCGATGAGGATCACAATCGTGAGGATGATCTGCTGCGGGGTCCAGAGAGAGGTGAGCTCGTTCGGCATTCGGCGGTCAGTATCTGGAAAAGACAGAGCGACCTGCGGACAATGCTACAGGCCGTCCGGGTGATTGGCAACAGGCCTGCATGAAGGGGCGATAGCTGCGGAGCGGTTGTGGTCGAGCGTGCATGTCCGGTATGCGGGGGCTGTGAGCCGCAGATCTTCTGCGAGCGGGACGGCGTGCGCTTCGTACGGTGCGGCGCCTGCCGGAGCCTGTACCAGGCGGCCGAGCCGAATTGGTCGCGGCTCGCGGAGGTATATGCGCGGGATTATCACCGGCTTCGCGGGCACAGCGGCAATCCGGCCATCGAGGCGGTCAAGCAGGCGACGATGCGCGCCTACTTGGCGCGGCTCGAGAAGTTGCGACCG
Source organism: uncultured Planctomycetales bacterium (assembly GCA_964569765.1). Classification (GTDB taxonomy): domain Bacteria; phylum Planctomycetota; class Phycisphaerae; order UBA1845; family PWPN01; genus CAZMVY01. The sequence goes on along the minus strand of CAZMVY010000098.1, from coordinate 6,162 downwards.
CCGGGACGCCGGCTTCTGGAGGCGGGCTGTTCGGCCGGCGCGGGTCTTGCGGCGGCGGCCGCCGCGGGGTGGCAGGCCGAGGGTGTGGAACCGGCGGGCGATGCCGCCGAGATCGCCCGGCAGCGACCGGGCGTGCGGGCCGTTTACCAGGGGAGGCTGGAGGACGCGCCGTTGCCCGCGCAGGGCTACGACGTGATCGTGTTGTTCGACGTGATGGAACACATTGATCCGCCGCACGGTACGTTGACGGCGATCAATCGCCTGTTGCGGCCGGGCGGGCTTGTGCTGATTGTCACGCCGGACGCGACGAGTCTGAGCGCCCGATGGTCTCGGAGCCGGTGGCCGCACCTGTTTGCCGAGCACGTCATCCTGTTCAGCCGCGGCGGTCTGAGGCGGATCCTGGAGGCCGCCGGCTTCCGGGTGGAACGGCAGGGATTCGCCTGGAAGCGGGTGAACCTCGATATGCTCGTCCACCATGCGGAGATTCATCCGCACGTCCTGTCGGGCTCCGTGATCAGAATGGCCGGACGGATCGTGCCGCGCTTCCTGCGGGGAGCGATGATCCCGTTCAACATCGGCGAGTTCTACATGGTGGCGCGGCGGATCTGAGATTCTTGTCGGCAGGCGAGCCGGCATACGAGGTGCCCTCGCTGCGGCGCGCCGGCGGTAAGAGGCCGCCCCAGGGCATGTTGAGTGTCCCGATCGCGCGGGGGAGGACGTCTTGTGTTGACCGGCAATTCGGCACGCGATACGGTGGCGATCGCATTCGTGACGACGCAGCCGGCCGGGGGATTGGCGGGAAGGGTTCCGCTGCGTCGTTCGATGGCGTCACGGCGCGTGTTCGCGTCGCTGATAATGTGCCGCCGTCGCGGCGACCGGGTCGGGTTTGAATGAAGACATGGCTCCGATGCGTGCGGGCGGTTGCGGTTTCCCCATGTGGCCGCGTCCGTCGGGTGTGCTGTCTGGTAACGCTGGTGCTGGCCTGCGGCATCTTCGTTCTCACCTGTCTCACGTTCAACTTTCCGCTTACGTATTGCGACAGCCCACGGTGGGCGCCGGGCTACTTCGCCCGGCTGCAATCGCTCGACGCGAGTGCCCTGGCCGGCTTCCGGGGATGGTTTGTTCCCGCGTATTTCGATCTGCTGGGTGCCCTGTCGATCCGGTGGGTCCTGCCGAATCTGATCGGCGTCGTGCAGGCAGTCGCCACGCTGGCCGCCCTGGTCTACCTCTCCCGTCCTTTCCTGACGCGCAGCTCCGCGATCGAAGTGATCCTCGTGCCGGCGTTCCTGGCGTCGTGCCTGCGGTACGCCATGTACAGCCAGACCATTCTGAGCGAGTCGGTTACGCTCGTCCTCTACGCAGTCCTCTGGCGGTTCGTTCTCGGCGGCGTGCCGACCCGGGCGGGTGTGGCCGTGTCCGGCATCGCGGCGAGTTGGCTCCTGCAGGCGCGCGTGGACAGCGTGTACATGGTGCCCATTCTTCTGGGCAAGTGGCTATCGGGCGGCATCCCGTGGATGCAGCGGCTCCGCCACTTGCGCCTCGGCGTCGTTCTCTTCGCGCTGGCATACCTTCCCAACCTGATGCTGCCGAACGCATCGCCCGGGTTCGGCAGATTCCTGATCGTATCGGAGTGGTCGCGTTACACCCGCGAACCGCGGAATCGGCTCGCGAGCGCCTTGAGCACGGACCTGAGCCGGCGGCTCGCGAGGATCACGCGGGACTACGAGGTGCTCGGAATCCGCGACGGGATCGATGTCGCGCGCGCGGCCGGCGGCGAGTCCGCAGACTGGGCGACGACGCTGAAACTGCTCGCTTACCAGACGGTCAACGCCCCGGTCCGTGTCATCAAGGACCGGTTCATTACATTCCTCGATCTGTTCTCCGCATCGTTCTCATCGTTCTCCATGGACTACAAGCCGTGGGGACACTACACGTCGCCGTTCAAGAACGTCTTTCAGGCATGGCCCCGGGAGGCGTTTGACCACTTTCGCTATTCCTGCCCGGAATTCGGCCTGGCTCAGGCCGCGTATTTTCGTCTCCCGCAGATCCGCAGCACGGCCGCATTTCAGGCGCTGCACGTGCTGTATCGCGCCGCGGGCCTCTACAGCGATTACCTCCTGAGGCCGCTGCTTTACGCAACGCTGATCGCTGCGCCGTTTCTGTGGTGGTGGTCGCGCAGCAGGGAATACAGGCTGCTCACGCTCATTATCGCCGCGCATTTCGCGCTTCGGGCGATTCTGATCTGCGCCGACGAGCGTTACGAACTGCCGATCGACATGCTCTGCGTCTGGTGGGCGGCGCTGACGCTGCGCTGCGTATGGGATCGGCTGAAGGGCCGGGCCTCTCCGTCGTTGCCCGCCGGCGGCTCGTGCGGCGGTGCGCCTGCGTGAGGGGCGGCCGCACGGCCGGAAGCCCCCGCGCGACGGATGACTGCGGGTCTCTCTCTCCGCCTGCCACCGCTGCACGCGGGTCGCGTCGGGCCTGGCCGGTCAGGCCGTCTGCATCGCGGCCACGACGTTGTTCCTTGCCGCGCGCCTGGCCGGCAGCAGCCCTGCGATCAGGCACACACCGACGGTCAGACCGATCGCGCCGGCGACGAAGCCCCAGGGCAACGCAAACCGGAGCGGAAAGCCCCAGATCCGGTGTGTCAGTTCGTTGACGCCGTAGGCCGCGTGAACCCCCAGTACCAGCCCCAGCGAACTGCCGACAGCCCCGAGGACGAGGGCCTCCCCGATGACGAGCCGTGCGATCTGCGAGCGGGTTGCACCCACCGCGCGGAGCACGGCGAGTTGCCGGGTGCGGCTGGCGACATTCGCCATCATCAGGTTGCCCACGCCCAGCGCCGCGACGAGGAGCGCAACCATCGGGACGGCCGTCATCAGGTGCGTGGCGGTTCGCAGCGTCCGGTCGATCTCCGCCTTGAGTTCCGCGACGGATTTGCGCAGCGCGTTCGGCACGCCGCACCGCTCGGCGATCAGGGACAGGAGCAGGTCTTCGCGGAACGCGCGGGTACGTTCTTCCGGGCTTCGCCGGTGCCAGCTCTCACGGGCGGCATCTATCGTGGATCGGATGGTGCGCAGCATCGCGAGATCTGCCGGCAACGTTGTCCAGGTCAACGCGTCGGCGCGGCTGCCGAGCTGCGACCAGGCCGCCCGGATCGTCTCCAGCTCGGCCCGGCGCTCCGGCATCCGGTCCGGCCAATCGTCGATCCAGCTCATCAGCCGGGACGGTCTCGTAAGCGAAGGAATCGCCTTCTCGTGGAAAAACCGGGGCGGCTCCGCCGTCGGAAGGTCGAAGTTGATGAGGAAGAGCGTGATCTCGTTGTTGATGCCGAAGTAGCGCCTTGCGTCGGCGAGGGTGCCCATCACGCCGTTGACCTGGGCCGCCATGAGGTGGCTGTCGGCGTTGAAGTACGTGGCGGCGATGTCGAGCGCCGGGGACTCGACGATGCCGGCGATCTCGAATACGTGTGAGCCGCTGCCTGCCTGAATGGGCACGCGGCTGCCCACGCGGAGATGTCGCAGCTCGGCAAACTCCGGCGCAACCAGGATATACCCGCCGCGTTTGAGCTTCGTCACAGCCTCTTCCTCGGATCCCTCGACGAACTCGAGGCGGGCCATTCGGAAGAACTCGTCGGGCTCCCCCGCGGCGAACCAGCCGAGGTTGCAGCGGATGTCGTTCGCCAGGGCGTACGAGGCGACGCCGGGGATGCTCGCCGCGGCGCGCCCCGCGTCAAGCGGGATCGGCCGCGCGGTCCAGACGAAGGCCTCGCACATCCGTTTTGGGAAATCCCACCCGGCCGTGAGGCTCTCCGTGTGCACGACCAGGCAGACGATGAGTGAAAGCCCTACCATCAGCCCGGAGCAGATGCCGGCGCCTCTCCAGGAGGCCCGTCCCACCTGATCGCTCAGCAACTGATGTCGGATTGCCAGCACACGGGCCACCACCCGCACGAACAGCTCACCGCCGAAGCGGATCAGGGCCGGTGCGAGCAGGGCGTATCCGCAATAGAGCAGCATGACGCCCGCCATGGCGACCGGGGGCTTGAACCAATGGGTCGGCGGAAGTTTCTGGATCATCAGGGCATGCCCGCCGATCATGGCAAGCCCGAGGATCGCTGCCCCAAGATCCAGGTGCGGCCGCGGCGCGCGGGATTGGGGTTTCGTGGCCTCCAGCGGCGATACCCGCATGGCCTGCAACGCAGGAAGGATGCCGCCTGCCAGAGCGGTGGCGGCGCCGCCCGCGGGCGCCAGCCCGATTCCCCACCGGCTCAGTGCCTCAGGCCCCACGAATTGCGGCGCGATGAGGACGGTCAACCCGGTCAGCCCGATTCCGACGGGCACGCCGAGAGCCAGCCCCGCCAGCCCCATCGGCACCACTTCGGCCAGTACGAGAAGCGCCATCTGTGTCCGGGTCATCCCGACGCATCGCAGGAGACCAAGTTGCCCGATCCGCTCCACCATGCCCATGCTCAGTGTGCTCAGGACGATGAAGAAGGCCGTAAAGAGGGCGACCCCGCTGATGAGGGTGAGGATGAACTCGGTCTGTGCCTGGGCGGCCTCCACCTGGCGGAGCTTGGCCTCGGCGGTGGTGACCACGAAGCCCTGATTATACCGGTTCACCAGCATCCGGATCCGCTGGGCGGTGGCCAGAAGCGCCGGCCGGGAAGGGTCTTTCAGGATGATGTCGACCTGCGTGACGCGCGCCGGGCCGGGCCGGTCGGCGATTCTCTGAAGCTCCGGCAGCATGACAACGGCCATCGGACGCTGGAACTGTGCGACGCGCCGGCGTTGAAGCAGTCCGACCACGCGGAACTCGAATACGGGCGAAGTTTCGTCGCGTCGAAGTCGCAGCGTGTCGCCGAGGCGGATCCCTTGCTCCTCCGCAAAGGCGGCCTCGAGCATCGCAGCACGGCTGTCGTCCGGCTGGAGCACGCGGCCGCCGGCGAGCATCTCGCGGTAATCGCGGAAGAAGTACTCCGTCTCCGGCCGGATCCCGATCACGTCGATCAGAGGCGCGGAGACGCCGTCCGCCTCCTCCGGGTTCGTCGTCGGAGCACCCGGCACGGCCTCGACGCGCTCCTTGAGCCGGCCCGTGGCGTATGCGACATTGGGTACTTGCCGTACATCCTGCACGATGGACTCGAACACGGTGCCGGACTGGCCGTACGTGGACTCGACGCCGAGGTGGCTGCGGCCGATCCAGGTCCACACCTGGTCGGCAACGCTCTGCCGGATCGACTCGTATGCGCCCGTGACCCATACGACCACGCCTACGCCCAGCGCGATCGCGATGGTGGCCAGTGCCGTCCGACCCGGTTTAGCCCGCCAGTTCCTGATAGCGAGTTGCCACCAGTGTTGCATTGCCCGCCTCGGTCGGCTCAATATGCCCGACCAACTCGCCGTCCTTCAGGACGAGGACGCGGTCCGCGAACGACGCGGCCGCCGCCTCGTGTGTGACCATGAGCACCGTCTTGCCCAGCTCCGACGAGAGCCTCCGAAGGAGCTCCCAGATCTCATGGGCGTGTTTCGAATCGAGGTTCCCCGTGGGCTCGTCCGCCAGGAGCAGGGCCGGATCGTTGAGCAGACTCCGCGCGATGGCGACGCGCTGCTGCTCGCCGCCCGACATCGCCTGGGGCCGGTGCCCCGCGCGGTCCTGAAGATGAACGAGCCGGATCATCTCCTCGGTGCGCCGCTCGATCTCTTCGATCGGTACCGCGTCCACAAGCAGGGGCAGCGAGACGTTCTCCCGGGGCGTCAGGGTAGGCAGCAGGTTGTACGCCTGAAAGATCACGCCGAGCCGCCGGCGTCGGAACAGCGTGCGCTGGCGGTCGGAAAGCCGCGTGATGTCGTGGCCTTCGATGTACACGTGCCCCTCGTCCGGCAGGTCCAGGCCGCCGATCAGATGCATCAGCGTGCTCTTGCCCGAGCCGCTGGCACCCATGATTGCGATGAATTCGCCGGGCCGCGCCTCCAGGCAGACGCCGCGAAGCGCATGCACTACGGTGGGGCCGAGGAGGTAACGCTTGTGCAGGTTCTCGACGCGCAGGATCGGTGAACCGGGGGGGCGGCCGTCGCCGTTCGTCTTGTTCGCCAGGATTTCATTCACTAAATAGCTCCACACAATAGGGAAAGTGGGTCACGCGGCCCTCTTTGGCTGGTA
>CAZMVY010000097.1:0-16846 GCA_964569765.1 uncultured Planctomycetales bacterium | reverse complement strand
CCGCGGCGGGAGGTCCTGGGGGGCACGGGGCGAGGAATTGGCGGCGGGAGGGCTGTGCGGGGGCTGCCGGGGCGGCTGCGCGGGCAGACGACCCGGGCGGCGCCGACGCGGGTGAGCTTCACGCACGGCGACTCGCGCGCCGCAAACATCTTCGAGGCCCTCCAGCAGATCGAAGGGGATATTCGGCAGGGGCTGGCCCGCAAGAAACGCGTACTGATCAAGCCGAACGTGGTCTCGACGACGATCCCGCTCACGGCAACACACGCCGATTGCATCGAGGCAATCCTCGATTTCCTGCAGCCGCTTGTGAAGGACGAGATCGTCATCGCGGAGTCGTCGGCCAGCGGGCCGGCTATGGAAGGGTTCGACAACCACGGGTATCTCCGTCTGCAGAAGAAGTACCGGATCCGCTTCGTCGATCTGGATCGCGAGCCGGCAGTGGTCAAGTACCTGATCGACGAACGCTACCGGCCGCAGCCCGTGCGGTTCTCGCGGATGCTGCTCGATCCGGACTTCTACGTCATTTCGCCGGTACGGATGAAGACGCACGACCGGGCGGTCGTGACGCTGTCCCTCAAGAACCTCGCGGTGGGGGCCGTCATTAAGGATTCGACGTATCGCTGGCGGCACGACAGCCGTGGCAAGAACGACAAATGGGTCGTTCACGGCGGGCCGGCCAACCAGGCGATCAATTACAACCTGTTCGCGCTGGCCCGGATCCGGCATCCGGACCTGTCGGTGATCGACGGGTTCGAGGGGATGGAACACAACGGGCCGATCCAGGGTACGCCGGTCGATCACCGCGTCGCCGTGGCGAGCACTGACTGGCTGGCGGCGGACCGGACGGCGGTGGAACTGATGGGGTTCGATTTCGCCAAAGTGGGCTACCTGTCGTTTTGCGCGAAGGCCGGCATGGGCGAGACGGATCCGTCCCGGATCGATATCGTGGGCGATCCGCTGGCCGGCTATGTGCGCAAGTATCGCCCCCACGACCGGATCGAGGAACAATACAGGTGGATGGCGGACGAATGAAGCCGCCGGGTCGGACAGGAGCCGTCTTCCGACCCGTACCGCGTTTGCGGCGCGTGTTCGTCCGCCGGAACAGAGCCTGTGCAACGGACGTACGTTTTGCGCTGGGCGCGGCAGGCTGCCTGCACGCGTCGTTTGCGGGTCTCGCCGGCCGGCGCCCGGCGGGTCAGGCCGGCACGGTTGACGGCGCAAGGGCGGGCGGCGCCTTTGACGGAAGTGCGCACGCACCGGCGGCGGCCGCATCCAGGGCGGGTGTGCCGGGTATACAATCGCGGCGGAACCGGAAGAATCGAGAGAGCTCAATTCGTGGAGAACACTCATGAGGATGCGATGGCTGGTATCGGGAGCGGCGCTGTGCATGGCACTGGGAGTCGGGCGCGCCACGGCGACGCAGTTGGGCGATCCGGCCCCGGCGCTTCAGGTGGCCCGTTGGGTGAAAGGCAAGCCGGTGGACCTGAAGGCGGGCAGGGGCAAGCAGGTGTTCGTGATCGAGTTCTGGGCGACATGGTGCCCTCCATGCCGCAAGGCGATCCCGCACCTGAGCGAGGTCCAGAAGCAGTACAAAGACAAGGGCGTCGTGGTCGTCGGGATCAGCGAAGAGGAGCCTGACGTTGTCCAGCAGTTCGTGAAGGAGGCGGGCGACAACATGGCCTACACCGTCGCGGTGGATCGCGACGGGGCAATGGACAAGGCATACATGGAGGCATTCGGCATCGACGGCATTCCGCACGCCTTCATCGTGGACAAAGAGGGCCGCATCGCCTGGCACGGCCATCCCGAGACGGGCATGGATAAGGCCCTCGAGGAGATTGTCAGCGGGAAGTACGACCTCGAGGCCGCCAAGCGCGAGGACAAGGCGCGGCGGCTGGGGAACGAGTACTTCGACCTGCTTGTCAAGGCGGACGAGGCGCGCACGGAGAAGCAAAAGAAGGAGATCCTGAAGAAGGCCGGCGAGGTCGGCGCAGAGGTGGTCAAGCAAGCCGGACGAAACGCGGAGCTTCTCAACGGCTTCGCCTGGACGATCCTTACGGCGCCGCGACTCAAGGTCCGCGACCTTGATCTGGCCCTCAAGGCCGCCAGGGCGGCGTATGACGCCTCGGAGGGCCGGAGCGCGGACATCGTGGACACGTACGCCCGCGCCCTCTTCGACACGGGCAGGAAGGACGAGGCCGTCCAGTACCAGAAGAAGGCGGTGGATCTTGCCAAGGATGACAGGATGCGGGGCGAGTTGAAGAAGACGCTCGATCGGTATGAGAAGGAGGCGGGGGCGAAGAAGAAATGATGAATGCGGAATGATGGATGGGGTTGCTTTGGGCTGCTGAGACGCGCCTGAGGTCCTGGTACAATTCCCGTAGGCACAAGGGCGTTCGGCAGGTCTCGTCTGAAGAGGAGCAGGCATCATGATCCGATCACGTTCGGCATTCGCCGGTTCGGTGTATCTTCTGCTGACGGCGGGGGCGGTGTCGGCGATCGAGCTGGGAGATCCGGCGCCGCCGTTGCAGGTGGCGGGGTGGGTCAAGGGTAAACCGGTCAATCTCAAGGCGGGCAAGGGCAAGCAGGTGTACGTCGTGGAGTTCTGGGCGACGTGGTGCGGCCCGTGCAAGGCATCCATCCCGCACCTCACGGAACGGCAGAAGAAGTACGCGGACAAGGGAGTGGTGATCATCGGCGTGAGTCACGAAGAGGCGTCTGTAGTCAAACCGTTCGTCGAGAAAATGGGCGACAAGATGGAGTATACCGTCGCCGTCGACCGCGACAAGGCTACGTACAACGCGTACATGAAGGCATTCGGACAGGGTGGCATCCCGCACGCGTTCGTGATCGACAAGGAAGGGAGGATTGTCTGGCACGGCCATCCGGAGCGGAACCTCGAGGAGACGATCGAGCAGATTCTCGCGGGCAAGTACGATCTGAAGGCGGCGCGGCAGGCGGAGCTCTCGCGGAAGATGCCGGCGGAGTACTTCGGGCTCATCAAGGCGGCGGAGAAGTCGGCCTCCGTGAACCAGCGGCGGGACACGTTGCGGCGGGCGCGGGTGATCGGGCTGACCCTCGTGCGCAACGGGGCGAAGGACGCAGACCTGATGGACGACTTCGCGTCGAAGATCCTTGCGCTGGAGGACCCCGTGGTCCGGGACCTCGACCTTGCGGGGAAGGCCGCGAAGGCCGCGGTCGACGCGAGCGGGGAGACGGATGCGGAGATCATCCAGACGTACGCCCGGGTGCTGTTCGAGAGCCGGCGGCGGCTGGAAGCCGTCAAGTATCAGAAAAAGGCAATCGAGCTGTCGAAGGATGAGGATGACAAGAGGCTGGAGGAGATGAAGGCCACGTTGGCCAAGTACGAGAAGAAGGAGAGCGCGGCGAAATAGGCGTGCGGCAACGATGAACGAGAAACGAGGAACGAGGCGCACGAAGGTGTCCGCACGCGTCGCGAACTCGCCGGGCGGGGACATTTCCGGCGTTTACCCCTTCGTCGCTTCGTCGCTCCGTCGCTCCGTCGCCTGCTTCGTCATCCGAGCCTTGCCCGCCGCGAAGAGGCGGATGGCCTCGGGATATGCAAGCAGTTCCTGCTCGAAGACGCGGTCGGCCAGGCTGTCCGCCGTGTCGCCGGGAAGCACGGGCACCTTGCGTTGCAGGATGATCGGCCCGGCGTCGTACTCGTTGTTGGCGAAGTGGACCGTGCAGCCGCTCTCCTTCTCGCCGGCCGCGAGCACCGCCTCGTGGACGTGATGGCCGTAGAAGCCCTTGCCGCCGTACTTCGGCAGCAGGGCCGGATGGATGTTCATCACGCGACCCATCCAGCGATCCGGGATCCGCCAGTACGCTGTCCAGCCGGCCTGGCATGCCAGGTCGACGTCGTAGCGTTCGAGCGCCTCGGCGATAAGCCGGCTGAACTCGGCCACGTCCGGATGGTCCTTCACGCGGACGATCTCGACCGGCAGCCCGGCCGCCCGTGCCCGCTCGACGCCCTTAACCTTCGCCAGCGACGAGACGACGACGGCGATCCGCGCATCCAGTTCGCCGCGGTCGATCAGCTCGATGAAGTTCTGAAGCGTTCGCCCGCTTCCCGAGATCAGCACGCCGAGTCTCAACATAAGCATCTCACTAACCGCGAAGACGCCAGGGTCGCCCAAAAAAACAATCGGAGAATCGAAATACCTGTTCTTCGATTCCTGGCGTTCTTGGCGTCTTGGCGGTTGGGCCCCGCATAAACGGAGCTCAAGTCGCCCGCGGGATCGCCAGCTTCACGCCGACGCCCTCGACCTCCACCGTGTACACCTTGGCGCCGGCGGGGGCCTTCGCGTTGACGTGAAGCTCCGTGCCTAGCGTCTCGCCCAGGATGTACGCGCGATTCGCCTCGATGGCCGCGAGCAGCTCTCTGCCCGTCGCCGGATCGACCTCGATGTACACCCGGATCCGCGCTTCGTAGGGGAGGTTCTCGTCGCTGCGGCGCGCCTGAATTTCGTGGATCAGCTCGCGGGCGAGCCCTTCCAGCCGCAGCTCCGGCGTGATCTCCGTCGCGAGGACGACGACCGCGCTGCGGCCCTGGGCGGCGGCCCAGCCGCTCTTGGCGCTCAGCGTGATCTGAACGTCGTCGGGCGTCAGCTCGACCGGCTGCCCGGCGACCTCCATCGCGAGCTTGCCGTTGGCGTCAAGCTGACGGCGAAGCGCGGCGGCGTCGGCGGCGGCCAGCGTCTTCTGGATCTGAGGCGCGAGCTTGCCGAACTTCGGGCCGATCGACTTGAAATTCGGCTTGACCGCGTACGAGACGTAGCGGTCGGCGTCGGTTGCGAACTCGACGGCCTTGACGTTCAGCTCCTCGGCAATCAGCGGCGCGTGCGACTCGAGCCATGCCTGCTGGGACGGGTCGGCCAACACGACCTCGACACGGGCGAGCGGCTGGCGGACCTTGAGCTTCGCCTCCGTCCGCGCGGCGCGGCCGAGCGAGGCGATCTCGCGGACCGTGGCCATCTCGGCGGAGAGGCGCTCGTCGATCCTTGCCTGGTCTGCCTGCGGATAGTCGCACAGATGAATGCTCTCGGGTACCTTGTCACGGAACGGCCGGCGGACAAGATTCTGGTAGAGGGCCTCGGTGAAGAACGGCACGAACGGCGCGGCGAGCCGGCACACCTGCTCCAGGCACGTCCAGAGCGTGGTGTATGCGGCGCGTTTGTCCGCGTCCATCTGCGACTTCCAGAACCGCGCCCGCGAACGGCGGACGTACCAGTTTGACAGGGCATCCACAAAGGCGATGAGCCGCTGGGCGGCCGGGTAGTTCTCATAACGATCCATCGCGGAACGCACATCGCGGATTGTCGCGTGGAGTTCGCTCAGGATCCATCGATCGAGTTCGGTTCGCTCCGCCTCGGCCCGCGCCGGCGGATCGCGAGGGGCAGGTGCTGACGGCGCCGGCAGCACCTCGGCGGGATTGAAGCCGTCGATGTTCGCATAGATGACAAAGAAGCTGTACACGTTGTAGAGGCGGATGAGGAATTCCCGCTGGTCGGTGGCGATGGCCTCCTCCTGAAACCGCACGTTTGTCCACGGGGCCTGGGCGCTCAGGAGCGACCAGCGCATCGCGTCCGCCCCTTCGTGGTCGAAGATATAGCCGGGATCCTTGTAGTTCCGCAGGCGCTTCGAGAGCTTCTTGCCGTCCTCGCCCTGGATCAGGCCGAGCACGATGCAGTTCCGGAAGGGGTGGGGGTACTCCTTCACGAAAGTGCCGAGTGCCGGGTGCTGAGTGCTGAGTTCAGGAGCGGTTTTCGCACGCGAGCCGGCCCCTTCGTCGCTACGTCTCTTCATCGCCTCGTCGCTCTTGCCGAACAACATCGTGCTGATCGCCAGCAGCGTGTAGAACCACCCGCGGGTCTGGTCGATGGCCTCGCTGATGAAGTCGGCGGGGAACCGATCCTGAAAGAGCTTTTTGCTGCCGGGGGCGTGCGGGTAGCCCCACTGGGCGAAGGGCATGCAGCCGGCGTCGAACCAGCAGTCGATGACCTCGGGCACCCGCCGCATCCGCGCCGACGGGTCTTTCGGCGACTGATACGTAACGGCGTCGATGTACGGCTTGTGCACCTTGAGGTGTTCGCTGAGGCCGGGATTCCTGCTTCGGGCAGCTTCCCAGACCTCCGTGCCGCGGACATCCGGCTTGGCGAGCAACTCTGCGTAGCTCGCGACGGCCTCCTGGTAGCCGGTTTTCTCGCACTCCCAGATCGGCAGCGGCGTCCCCCAATACCGCTCACGAGACAAAGCCCAGTCCACGTTCGTTTCCAGAAAGTTGCCGAACCGGCCGTCGCGAATGTGTTCCGGGAGCCAGTGGATCATCCGGTTGTTCGCGAGAAACTCCTGGACGAACGCAGTAGTCCGGATGAACCAGCTCTTGCGCGCATATTGGATGAGCGGTTCGTCGTCGGCCCGCGGGCAGAAGGGATACTCGTGCCGGTACTGTTCCCGCTTGAGCAGTACGCCGCGGTCCTTCATCCAGCGGATGATGTCGGCGTCGGCCTCCTTGCAGAAACGCCCGGCGAAGTCCGTGGCCTCCGGCACGAACGTGCCGTCGGGGGCGATGAGCTGCATGAAGCCGAGGCCCTTCTGCCGTGCCACCTGGTAGTCATCCTCGCCGAAGGCCGGCGCAATGTGAACGATACCGGTTCCCTGCTCGAGCGTGACGAATCCGGCGTCAATGACCTCCCATGCCCTGCCGCCCGTCGGTGTCCCGTAGCGGAAGATCGGCTCGTACTTCATGCCGACCAGGTCCCGCCCGCGCACGACCTTGACCACCGTCAGGTCCTTTTCGGGTTTGACGGGCAGGCCGTGGAACGTCTTCTCGATCAGCTCCTTTGCCAGAATGAAGGTTTCGCCGTCGGTGTGCCTGACGAACGCGTACTGGAAGTCGGGATGCACAGCCAGCGCAACGTTACTCGGCAGCGTCCACGGGGTCGTTGTCCACGCCAGAAACGACGTTTTCGGTTCCCCGGCCACGCGGAAACGCACAGTGATGGACGGGTCATCGACCGTGCGATAGCCCTCGCCGACTTCGCCGGATGAAAGGGCAGTACCGCCCTGGGGCCACCACCAGACGATCTTGTGGCCCTGATAGAGCAGGCCGCGATCGAAGAGCGTCTGGAGCGCCCACCAGACGCTTTCGACGTACGGCTGGTGAAACGTGACGTAGGCCTCGTCCAGATTGATCCAGAAGCCCAGTCGTCGCGTGAGCTCTTCCCATTCCTTTGTGTAGCGGAAGACGCTTTCGATGCATCGTTGCACGAACGACTCGAGGCCGTATCGCTCGATCTCGTCCTTGCCCTTGCCGTGCAGGCCGAGTTCCTTGCAGACCTCCACCTCGACCGGCAGCCCGTGCGTGTCCCAGCCGGCTTTGCGGTGGCAGTAGTACCCGCACATGGTCCGGTAGCGCGGGAAGAGGTCCTTGACCGCCCGGGTGAGACAATGCCCGGGATGCGGCAGGCCGTTGGCCGTCGGCGGCCCTTCGTAAAAGCTGAACGCCGGGGCGCCCGCCCGCTGTTTCAGGGATTTCGCATAGAGCTCGCGGGACTCCCAGAACCTCAGGATATGACGCTCCATGTCGGGAAAGTTGAACTGGGATGGTACCTCTTCGAAGATGCTCACGAGTGCCTGCCTCTCATACAGTGTTCCACGCGCCCGGACGATCGCACGGCCGGATGCACCGGTTCCATCACCCGAAACGAAAACGCCCCGCGAGCCAAGGCTCCCGGGGCATTGGTTTAAGCTTCTCTTTGCGCTATCGGGAGCCTCATCAATGCGCAACCGCGCGGGCGAAAGCGATGCCGCGGGGTATTCCCACCGCGCCCTCGCCGCGCCTGTGTCCATCAGCATGAAGCAAGCCGGCTAGCACGGTGCGTCACCATAACGAGGCGTGTTCGAAAATGCAAACCGGCAGCCCTGCCACTCGGCCGCGAGCGACGGCCTTCGCCGCAGGTTTCCCGAGAGCCGCAGGCCCCTTCGTCCGACGATTGGCCTAGGGCCCCGAGGACATCAACGGGCATTATCAAGACGGCTAACAACCCGGGCTCGCCGGGCTGCGGCTGTCCGGTGGCGGCCTCGAAAGAATGATGGCATCGGCGTATCGGCACGGTCAGTCGAGGGGGTGGATGGCTGTCCGGGTTAGCGGGCCTTGCCGCGGCTGACGGATGGCCGTCATGGACGGCGGATGGTTTCTTGCGATTCGGCCGATCCGGAAAGATGTCGAAAAAGTTGGGATTTCCTGGTGACAGGCACGGGATGGCGTGCTAGTATATGGCACACACACCCCTTTTCTTCGGGCCGGGATCCGCCTAGCGCGGATTCCGGTCTTTTTACGCGCAACGCGCGATGGCACGGTTTTTCGCCGAGGACGCGATCGGACGGCGAACGCGCCGATGCAGTGGTGGCCGACGCCTGGCTTGGAAGCCGAGGCATCGGGGGCTTCGGTGGGTGCGGCGGATCTCTGTTGCCGGCGCCGGATGCGTGCGTTGCGAGCTGCGCGCTGCGCAATCCGCGAACAATCCGCTCTCGGCGAGACGGTACGCCGGATCCTGTGGCGCGACCTCGAGCGTGCGGGCGGCGAGCAAGGGTGCCGGCTCTTGCGGTCCTCGACGGTCGCGCGAGACTCGTTACAATACGCGCGATGCGGCGATACGATGTGCTGACAGCCGTGCTGGTCGGCGGGTTGGCGAGCGGATGCACCCCGGTTGCCATCAAGCCGAATCCGCAACTGATTCCGCGCCCGCTGCCGACTACGTTCAACGACAAGGACTGGGCGGCGGTTCTGCGGGACCACGTCAAGAACGGGCTCGTGGATTACGCGGGTCTTCAGCGGAGCCGGGATCCGCTCGATCGGTACTATGCCCTCATCAGCGCGATGGGGCCGACGACGGCGGCGGACCAGTTCCCGACGCGTTATCACAGGATGGCGTATGGGATCAACGCATACAACGCGCTGGTCTTGTGCGCCGTGCTCGAGGACCCGGCGCGCCCGAGCATGTATGACGTGTCGCTTCCGCCGCTCGAGACGGGGATCACGTTTCTGCTGGACGGGCGTTCGACGACTCTGCGGGCGATCGAGGAGCGTCTGCTCGAGGAGAGCGGCGGCGATGTCCGCGTGATATTCGCACTTTCGCGGGCGGCGATGGGTTCGCCGGGGCTGCGGTTCGAGCCCTATCGTGCCGACGCCATGGAGCGACAGCTCCAGGAAGCGGCCGCCGCCGCGCTCGATAACCCGTACCTGCTGCAAATCGACAACAACCAGCACGCGATCTTCGCGTGGCTCAATATCATCAGCCGGCAGGAGGCGTTTCTGGAGTACTGGCAGTCGCGCCGGCGGACACGGGCGCCGACGCTGCTGAGCGTGCTGACCGACATGGCTTCGCCGCGCCGCCGGCAGGCCCTCAACGGTGCCATCGACTACGCGATCCGGCCGATGCCGTTCGACCGCCGGCTGAATCGCTGGACGCCGGAACGGGGCGGCGCGAACCCCGGACAGGCTGTGTGGCAGCCATGAGTCGAGCAGTACCCCGGTCCGTCGCGGAGTTCGTTACGAATCAGGCCCACAGCGACCTGTACGGGGCATACTGCCGCAATCGGCTCATGGAGTTGCTGGAGGGTTCGCGGCCGCGGGAGCGAGCCGCTGCCGGCGAGGCGTCGGTCTGCGGTCTGATCGAGAACGAGCTGCGTCAGTTGCTCGGCGGTCGAGCGATGCTGGAGCGTCGCGGAGGCGGGTCAGCGCCGGGCATGACGGGGCATTATTCGTTGACGTTTCGATTGGCCAGCCCGACGCCCCTGCCGGGTTTGCTGTTCGTCGTGGAGCCGGGTCCGAAAGGGCCGGACGCCGTACCCCGCAGCACTGCCGACCGGGTGTTCGGCTCCGGGGCCGCCGGTTGCCGGGCGCAGGTTGCGCTGGTTCTCGCCCAGCTCAAGCTTCTGGCGGAGGTCGAGAGCCGCTTCGGGG
The DNA here is from genome assembly GCA_964569765.1 of uncultured Planctomycetales bacterium. Taxonomy (GTDB): domain Bacteria; phylum Planctomycetota; class Phycisphaerae; order UBA1845; family PWPN01; genus CAZMVY01. Next base: position 6,855 of record CAZMVY010000097.1, on the reverse strand, counting down.
TAGCGCCGGCCGTGCCGCTGGTGTATCACTTCGGTCCCGTTTCCGGCGAGTCGGTTGCCGGCGTAGGGCCCGCGGAAGGAGACTCGCACGCGGGTCGATGGGGCGCGATCGTGCTCGCCGCCACGGGGGGGATTCCGTACGCGGCTCAGCCGGGCGTGATACCGTTTGAGTGCGTCTTGTCCGGGCCGCGTGCCGCGGAGATGTTCGCGTTCGTCGTGCAGGCGATTGATGCGGAGGGGGCCCGGCTCCGGAACGAATGCGATGCGGGCGCGGGTCCGGCCGGGAAGTGGCGTGCCGCGACGCAGACGAATCACGGGATTCTCGGAGGCTACGGGTTGGATCCGGCCGTGGCCTGCGACCACCTCGCCGTCCGGGTGCGGATCAGGGCGAACGCCAATCCCGAGCGGATCGCGATGCGGATGACGGAGGTGTTGGACGCCACGCTATTCGAGTACCTGCGGCACCGACCGGACCTGACGAAGGAAGTCGATCCGGTGCTCGGGGAGCCAAAGCTCAAGCGGCATTATGCGATCGCCATGGAGCCGGCCGCCGACGCACTGGTGTACCGCATCGACGTATTCGGGCGGCCGGCGCCCGTGGGGGCGCCGCAGGAGGGAGACAGCGCGATTTCAAAGGCGGCCTTCATGTTCGGTGCGCTGCAGCAGATCCATCGTAACTTCCCCAACGTGCAGGCGGACGCGGCTCTGGCGGATCCGCCCGCTGCCGGTTCGAGCAGCGACCTCATTCTTCGCGGGGTTCAGACCTTCGGCGCAGGCCACGACGCGGAGGCGGTGCGAAACCGTCTTCGGGCGGCGGCGCAAAGCGGGGCGGATGCGTGGCGCCGACTTCGCGGGGAGGCGGCCGGCGGGACATCCGTGACGATGCGTTTTCCGGAATCGGAGCGAAGCCCCGTCGAGGCAGGCGGCCCCAGTGCCGTATCCGATGCGTTTACGTCGGCCCTGGCACTCGCGTCGCTGCCGCCGCCGAGCGGGGCAGCCTGGACGGGGCTTTCCTGTGCCGACCGGGTAGCGGCGACGGGCTGCCCGGTGGTGATCTTCGGCCCCGGCCGGCTTGAGCGGCACGGCGCGGCGTGCGAATGCATCGAGATTCCCGAGATTCAGCAAAGCCTCAGCGTCGCGACGCTCGCCGCGCTGGCGTACACGCCGTGATTCGGCGGCCGGGCGCTCGGTCTTCGCGGGCGGCGGGGACGGCACTGTTCCGCGAAGTGATGGGGGCCGTTGTCGTCCTCGCGGCCGGCCGATGCGGGGGGCAACACGGCCCGCGTGTCGCAGCCGCTTGGCCGTGCCAGTGCGGCGCGATATAGTGGCGGGCCGTGTCAGTGGATCGTGTCGGCATCGGCTATGATGTGCATCGGCTCGCGCCGAACCGGCGGCTTGTGCTGGCCCATGTGCCGATCGCGTTCGACCGCGGGCCGCTCAGCCACAGCGACGGCGACGTCGTGCTGCATGCGGTGATCGACGCATTGCTGGGAGCCGCCGGCCTGCCGGATATCGGCGAGATGTTCCCTGACACGGATCCTCGCTTTCAGGGCGCCGACAGCGGCGGGCTGCTGGCGGCAGTGCTGGCCGCCGTGCGGAAGGAGGGCTATGCGCCGGTGAACGTGGATGTGATCGTGCACGCGGAGAGGCCGAAGCTTCTGCCGTACAAGCGGCAGATGCGGGCCGAACTGGCCCGGCTGCTGGGCATCGAGCCATCCTGCGCAAACGTCAAGGCCAAGACCGGCGAGGGTCTCGGGCCGATCGGGACCGGCGAGGCCATCGCGTGCACCGCCGTGGCAGGGCTGCGGCGCGTAACGGACGAACGGGATGCGGGACGAACCAGGTAACGGCAGGGTACGCTGACATCATGCCTCTACGGGTTTACAACACGTTGACGCGACAGGAAGAGGAGTTTCAGCCGCTCGATCCGCCGCACGTCGGCATGTACGTCTGCGGGCCGACGGTGTACGGGCATCCGCATCTCGGCCACGCCAAGAGCTACGTAAGCTTCGACGTGATCCTGCGCTACCTGCGTTACCGGGGCTACGACGTTCTGTACGTGCAGAACATCACCGACGTGGGTCATCTGACGGAAGACACGCACGGCATGGCGGACGAGGGTGAGGACAAGATCGTCCGCGAGGCCCGTCGCCAGAAGCGGCATCCGATGGCAATCGTCGAGTTCTATACGCGGAGCTACTTCGAGGACATGGATGCGCTGCACGTAACTCGGCCGGATATCTCGCCCCGTGCGACGGGGCACATTCCGGAGCAGATCGAGCTCGTTCAGCGGCTGCTGGAGCGCGGTTACGCGTACGAATCGAACGGCAGCGTGTACTTCGACGTGACGCGGTTCAGCGGCTACGGAAAGCTCAGCCGCCGCAATGTCGAGGAAATGGAGGCGGGCGCCCGCGTCGATGTCAGCGCGGACAAGCGGCACCCGGCCGACTTCGCCTTGTGGAAGAAGGCCGAGCCCGGCCACATCATGCAGTGGAACAGCCCGTGGGGTCGCGGCTTCCCCGGCTGGCATCTCGAGTGCTCCGTGATGAGCATGAAGTACCTGGGGACCTCGTTCGACATTCACGGCGGCGGCCTGGAGAACTCGTTTCCGCACCACGAGTGCGAAATCGCCCAGGCGGAGGCGGCGACCGGCTGCCCGTTCGTGAAGTACTGGCTGCACAACAACATGGTTACGGTCGAAGGCCAGAAGATGGGCAAGAGCCTCGGGAACTTCATTACGCTCAAGGAGCTTTTCGTCCCTGACTACCCGCTGCACAAGCGCTTGCAGAAAAAATTTGACCCCCTCGTGGTCCGCCAGTTTGTGCTGACAAGCCACTACCGCAGCCCGCAGGATTTCTCGAACGAGGCCCTCCTTGCCGCCGAGAGCGGTTACGAGAAGCTGCGGACGGCTGTCACGACCGCGCGCGAGGCGGCCCGCGGCGCTGACGAGCCGAAGGCAGAAGGGGCCGTTGCGGCGCGGCTTGCCGACGTCCGCACGCGATTCGAGAAGGCGATGGACGAGGACTTCAACACGGCGGCGGCCATCAGCGTCGTGTTCGAGCTGGTGCGCGACGTGAACGCGTGGCAGACGAGCGGGTTGCCCCCGGGGGCATGGCGGGCGGTGGCCGAGACGTTTGATCGGCTCGGCGGCGATGTGCTGGGCATCGTACCGAAGAGGTATCCGCAGGACGCCGGACCCTCCACGGATCTGCTCGATCCGGTCGTGCGACTGTGCATCGAGATGCGGGCAGACGCCAAGAAGGCGAAGAACTACGCGCTGGCCGACCAGATCCGCGCGAAGCTCCTGGCTGCCGGGATACAACTGGAAGATCACCCGGGAGGCACAAGCTGGCGCCGCGCGTAATGTGGAGTGCGGCCTCTCCGAGGCCGCAACGCAGTCTCACGGATGCGACCATGGCCAAGGAACAGCTTGCCACGCGATTCACACGCATCTGCGGCATCGACCCGGGCCTTGGACGGACCGGCTACGGCATTGTGGAACTCACGCGCGCCGAACCCCGCGTGATCGAGGCGGGGGTATTACGGCCCGGCGCTGCCGACAGGACGCTCGCCGCCCGGTTGGCGGCCCTGGCGGAGGGTCTCGACGAACTGCTCGAAGAGCATCGCCCCGAGGCACTGGCTGTTGAGCAGCTTTATGCCCACTACAAGCATCCCCGAACCGCGATCTTGATGGGACATGCCCGAGGCGTCATCCTGTTGACGGCCGCGAAGCGCGGAGTGCCCGTCATCGACCTGCCGGCCACGACGGTCAAGCGGTATCTGACGGGCTCGGGCCATGCGAGCAAGCCGCAGATGCAGAAGATGATCGCCCATGTGTTGAAGCTCCGGGTTCTTCCGCGGCCCCCGGACGTGGCGGACGCCCTGTCCATCGCGTTGTGCGCGCTGCACCGGCCTTTTGGAACGCGGTTTTTCCAGAGACCGCTGGCAGCCTCCGGAGAGACTGCACTCCACAGGCAGGGGGGCAACCACGCATGATTGCCCGAATGACCGGCATCGTGGCGGAGGTGGGCGTCGGGACGATGATCCTTGAGCGCGACGGGATCGGCTACGAGATTCTGGTGCCCGGCTATGCGATCGGCGAGTTGATCGCATGCAAGGGTCAGTCGGTCACGCTGCATACGATGGAGTACTACGAAGGCTCCGCGGCCGGCGGCAATCTCATTCCGCGGATCGTGGGCTTCCTGCACCCGGAGGACCGCGCGTTCTTCGAGCGATTCATTACCGTCAAGGGCATCGGCGTGCGGAAGGCGATCAAGGCCCTCGCCGAACCTGTAGCCCGGGTGGCGGCCGACATCGAGCAGGGCAATGCGCCTTCGCTGGCACGTCTGCCGGGGATCGGCAAGCGGGCCGCCGACCAGATCATCGCCGAGCTTCGCGGCAAACTGGCGGAGTTTGCGATCGGCGCGTCGATCCGCGAGGGTACTCCGGAGCACCGCTGGACGCCGGAGCAGCGCGACGCGCTCGAGGTCCTGGTCGCGCTCGGTGAGCGGCGAGTCGAGGCGGAACGGTGGTTGGCGCGGGCCGCGCAACTGCACCCGGAAACCCGGCCCGCAGACGAGTGGGTCGCCGCGGCATACCGCGTGAAGACGGGAGCGGAGGGATAGGCGCTCCCGGGGCACGGCTGAGTCGGCCCTGCCTCGTGGGAGTGCACTGCCGGGGCAGCGGCGGCATACGGGGGGAGAGGACGGCAGAAGCGGAACATGGCACGAGACCGGATCATCTCGCAGGAATCGCGCGGCGTGGATGAGGAGCAGCTCATCCAGTCGCTCCGGCCGACGCGGTTGGCCGAGTGCGTTGGTCAGCGGCAGGTGATCGAGCAGCTCAGGATTGCGATGGAGGCCGCGAAACGCCGCGGCGAGCCGCTTGAGCACGTGCTCCTCGACGGTCCGCCGGGGCTCGGCAAGACGACGCTCGCCCATGTCATCGCCAACGAAATGGGCGCCTCGATCAAGATCACCAGCGGCCCCGCATTGACCAAGCCTGGAGACCTGATGCCCTGGCTGACGAACATGGAGCGGGGCGACATCCTTTTCATTGACGAGGTGCACCGCCTCTCGCGAACGATCGAGGAGTTCCTGTATCCGGCGATGGAGGACTTCCGGGTCGACTTCGCCATCGAAAGCGGCATGGCCGGGCGGACGGTGAATCTGCCGCTCAAGCAGTTTACGCTCATCGGTGCCACGACGCGCGCAGGTCTGCTCACGGCCGCGTTGCGCGACCGCTTCGGCATCCAGTACCATTTCGAGTTCTACTCCGTGGACGACCTAACGGAAATTCTGCGCCGCTCGGCGAAGAAACTGGATGTGCGAACCGACGACGGCGCGCTCGCGACGCTCGCCCGGCGCTCCCGGGGCACGCCGCGGGTGGCCAATCGGCTGTTGCGGCGGACACGCGATTACGCCCAGGTCCGCGCCAAGGGCGAGTTGTCCTCCGCCGTGGTTGAGAAGGCCTTGGACATCCTGCAGGTGGACGCCCTCGGCCTGGATGAGCTGGATCGTTCGTACCTCCGCACATTGATCGGCACGTACCGCGGCGGCCCGGCCGGAGTGGAGGCGCTGGCCGCTACGCTCGGTCAGGAACGCGATACGCTCGAGGACGTCGTCGAGCCTTATCTGTTGCAGATCGGCTTCGTCATCCGCACCCGCCAGGGTCGCATGACGACCCGCGCGGCTTGCGAGCACCTGCGGCTCCCATACCCCGAGACACCGCCCCGAACCATCGCATCGGACCAGCCCGGTCTCTTCGATACCGGCTCCTGACGTTGCCGTGTGCCACTGCTGTGTCAGCAGTAGGGACCGCGAGTTGTCCCGCCGTATTGCCTGACTTACCATCTCGGCGGGACTTTCATTACGGAGGAATCCTCATGCCTGATCGAACCCGCGATTCAATGCCGACGCGTCGCGCCTGCCTGATCGGCACCGCCTCCGCCGCAGCCGGTCTGGTCCTCGGCGCGAACATCCGGCGGGCGACGGCCGCTGCTGCTTCGGCCGGCATCAAGGTCGGTATGTGCGACTGGTCGCTCCAGCACCGCGACGTGAGCGCCTTTGAATGGGCCAGGCGGATCGGATTGGACGGCGTGGAGGTCAGCGTCGGCTACCCCGCCGACGGGCTGCGCCTGCGGCAGTCCGGCGTACAGAAGGAGTACCTCGCGGCTTCCCGCCAGCACGCTGTGGCGATTCCGTCGGTAGCGATGGGCGTGCTGAACGACGTGCCGTTGATGTCCGAGCCGCGCGCGGCCGTCTGGCTGGCCGACACGATCGACGTGGCGCGGAATCTCGGCGCCCGCTGCATCCTGATCGCGTTCTTCGGCAAGGGCGAACTGAAGGAGGAGAACCGGACAGACATGCAGCGTGTGACCGACGTCCTCGCGGAGCTGGCGCCGCGGGCCGAAAAAGCCGGCGTGGTCCTTGGTGTGGAGAGCTATCTGACGGCCGAGGCACACCTGAAGATCATCGACGCGGTAAAGTCTCGCGCGGTGCAGGTCTACTACGATGTCTATAACGCGAACCACGCCGGTCACGACTACCTCAAGGAAATCAGGTTGATCGGCGGTGACCGCATCTGCCAGGTGCACTTCAAGAATGGCCAGCACCTCCTGGAGGCACCGGGGATCAACTGGCCCGCCGGCGTCGCCACGCTCAAGGAGGTCAAGGACCCCGGCTGGATCGTGCTGGAGACCTCATGCCCGAAGGATCTCGTGGCAGACACCCGGGCGAACCTGGAGTATGTGCGAAAGCTCTTCGGCGGGCGTCCTTGAGTGCAGGGCTTGGTAGGCCGGCTGCCAGGGCGGTCGCGTTGCTCCCGGGGTGGGTCTGTTGGCGCATGGTCCGTACCC
>CAZMVY010000096.1:0-16910 GCA_964569765.1 uncultured Planctomycetales bacterium | reverse complement strand
GGCGGCTGGAACAGCAACTCGGTTACCTGGCCCGACAGCGGCACGTCCACTTACATTCTGATCGACGACATCAAGCTGATCGACGGCCCGCCGCCGATCAACTCGTGTTCGGACGTTCCGGTGGCCACGGTGACCGGTCCGCTGGTTGCCGGCGCGACCACCGTGGATGTGGCCGGCATTGGCGCAGTGGCGAACACCGTGACCGTCTATGTGAACAACGTCAAGCGCGGCGTGCTGGACGTCAGCACGACGGGCGGCGGGACAAAGACCGTTCCGCTGACGTTCGGCGGGACGTATACGCTGCGGCTGGGTGACGTGGTAAAAGCGACGCAGTCCTATCCGTCCGCCGGCGGCGGCGGGGATATCGAGGGTTGCCAGGCGATGCCGACCGCCGTGGTCGGCAGCGGCCCCAACCAGACGCCGATCATGCTCACGCTGGGTGTACGCGAGGCCGGCGTCTCGAACAGCGCGGCGATGGGCAGTGACGGCGGCATCTCCGGGCCGATCGAGTGGCTCGGTGCGACGACGGTCATCGGCGGGGCCCCGCAGGGCAAGCTGATCTATCCGTCGACGGCGTGGCAGACCGTGACGTTCACGATGCCGCACAACCCGTACAACCCGGGCGTCGATCCCGACCCGGTCATCGCCTACGAATCCGGCAACGGGCAGATCGACCGCGGGAGCCCGTTCAATCCGAAGAACGGCACGTTCGAGCATCTTGCAGTCTCGATTCCCAGCGACAGCCCGAACACGGGTCCGTACCTGATGTGGATCGACGATCCGTCATCCAGCGGCGTGATCTTCGGCAACGGGTTCGAGGACTGCATCCCAGTGCGCGAACCGACGCCCCTGCCCTGGGGTGTGGGGACGAAGTGGGTGATGTTCCGCAGCGCCCGGTACCTCAACTCGTTCACCCCGTATTTACTGCCGACGCCGGACGATTCGTTCCTCGACGACACGCAGGCCTACAGTCCGTCCAAGGCAGTCAAGCTCCAGTTCCAGTTCTCCCAGGAGCGCCGGTGGGCCCGGCTGACGACGTACTCCCTCTACGATACGCCGTCGCCGTACTACCCGAACCCGGTTGTGAGCTTCGTGCCCGGCAGTCAGGTGAGCTTCAAGATCCTGTACCCACCGTCGCCGACGCCGTGCGACAACCCGCCGACGGTCACCGTGATCGCCCCGGCGGTGGGGCCGCAGAACCAGACGTTGACCGGCGTGCAGATCACCGGCACGAACTTCGTGGCGGGTCAGACGCAGGTGAAGCTGTACCGGTCCGCTTCGGGGACCGAGATTCTGGCAGACAACGTCAACGTGACGAGTCCGACCACGCTGACCTGCGATCTGAACCTGACGGCTCCGCCGCCGGCGGGTACGTATGACGTGATGGTCGGAACGTGTCTGTACGGCAGGCTGGCGGGCGGCTTCACGGTGTGCGGGAACCCGACGGTCACGGCGATCAGCCCGACCAGCGGGGCGAATTTCGCGACCGTGCACGCCACGATCACGGGTACGAATTTCAGCACGGCCGGGGACGGCACCTCGGTCAAGCTGACGCGGGCCGGCTGTCCGGACATCGTGGGCACGAACGTGGTCGTGGTCAGTTCGACCAGCGTGACCGCGGACTTCGCTCTGCCCGGCAACGCGCCGAGCATCGGTCAGTGGAGCGTCGTGGTTACCGCGTGTGGCGGCACGGCGACGTTGTCTGATTCGTTCACCGTGAACTGCACGACCCCGGCCGTGAACGCACCGCTGAAGGCGGGCGATACGCAGGTGGTCCTGACGAACTGCGTCGCGTCGCCGACGGGGATCACCGTGTACGCAAACGGCTTGCCGATCGGTACAAAGATGACCGGCTTCAGCGGAACCGGGACGGAAACGGTAGACGTGACCGCGCTTGTCGAAGGCGACGCGATTGCGGCGACCCAGACGGTAGGCGGCGTCGAGAGCTGCATGCCGGCGGGCGTTGTGGTCGGGTCCGGGTCAAACAGCGGTATCCTGCTGACATTGGGCATCCGCGAGAATGCGAACCTGACCGGGCCGGTGGGCTCCGACGGCGTGAACATCACGCCATCGGGCGGGTCCGATTCGACGTACATCATGAGCTGGCTCGTCCTCGACAAGGGGGCGAGTGCGGCTCCGTTTACGGCGGCGGACCGGGCCACGGCGCACAGCACCGACTGGCTGGCGGCCGACGGCGGCGAGGCGAACATCACGCCGACGGCCAACGAGACCACGTCGGGCGGCAAGACCTGGAGCGTGTTCACCGGCACGGCCGGAACGGACCACCGGATCTGGCTGGAAGGCACGAGCGGTAACCGGGTGTACGAGGCCGACGGCGTGAGCCCCGACCTGACGATGTGCGCGGCGTATGCCGTGACCTACGTCAGAAACTACGGGCCGAACGTCTCGGTTCGCATCCGGTGCGGCTCGGACGACGGGATCAAGGTCTGGTGCAACGGCTCGCTGCGGGTCAACGCCGACGTCAATCGGTCCTACTCGGAAGACGCGACCACGTCGGGATCGTTCACGCTCTACTCCGGCTGGAACACGATCGTCGTGAAGGTCAGTGAGAACGCCGGCGGGTGGAGCTTCGGGCTGCGGCTCGTCAAGAATGAGACCGACGTAAACGGCGCCTACACCATCCCGGTGCCGAACGTCGAGGTGAGCGCGACCCGGCCGGCCGTCCTCGCCAGGTCGAACATGGTCGAATGGTTCGGGGCGTCCACGACGGTCAGCGGCGCGCCGCAAGGCAAGCTGATCACGCCGAACGCCAACTGGCAGACGGTCACGTTCACGCCGGGCGTCGATCCCGTGTGCAACTACTCGGGCGGCAACGGCGTCCTGAACGGTACGTATGGCGTGCTCGACAACCTCGCCATCACGTCCGTCGGAACCAACACCGGGCCGTACGTGCTGTACATCGACAACGTGACGAGCGAAGGGATCACGTTCGAGGACTTCGAATCGTACACGGCGCCTGCGGAAGTCATGTTCCATACGCCGCGCACGTTGAGTTCGGCGAACCTGTTGCCCGGACTGGACGTCGCGACGGTGGACGACACGAAGGGCGATGCCAGCGACAAGTCGAATCGCGTCGAGTTCCAGTTCGTGGACCTCGGCACGAATCGCTGGGTCCGCCTCTTCACGGGCAGCTCCACAACGGTGCCGCCGGTGGCGAACCGGCCGAACCCGCAGGTGCGGCTGGATCAGCCCATCACGCTGCGCGTGCTGCTCGTTCCGGCGGCGTGCACGCCGCCGACGGTGTCGGCGATCAGTCCGAGCGTCGGCGTCCAGAACCACACCAACGTGCGGCCTCACCCGCCGTACGACGGCGTCCAGGTTCCCAGCTACACGCCAGTGCACGCGACGGTTACGGGCACCGGGTTCGCGCCGGGTGCCACGGTCAAGCTCGTTCAGGCGGGCAAGACCGACATCGTCGCGACGAACGTCGTTGTGGTCAGCGACACGCAGATCACGTGCGACATCGACCTTGGCGGAGCAGAGCCGGGCGCGCTGGATGGTGAGTGGGACGTCGTCGTGACGACGTGCGGGCCGAGCGCGGTACCGTCGCCGGCGAAGTTCACGGTGAGCATGTGCTTCACCCCGCGGCAGGATGTCGACGGCGACGGCGATGTGGACCTGTCGGACTTCGGCATCTTCCAAGGCTGCTTCAACGGGCCGAACCGGCCGTACAAGGCGCAAGCGGCACCGCCGATGGGCGATGTCCGCAAGTGCGCCTGCCTCGACGTCGGCGACAACCCGATTGCTGCGGATGTGGACCTGAGCGACTTCAACGCGTTCCAGGGCTGCTTCAACGGGCCGAACCGGCCGCCGAAGCCGGGTTGCTGACCGGCCTCGAGAGGGCGGTTGATGTAAGGTGATTTCAAGGCCGCGCGACTCGTGCCAAGCGGGTCGCGCGGCCTGCCTTTTGGCCCGATGGGCGGGTACGGCCGAGGCGTGTCGGCGCGGGGTCGCATCGCAGGCAGTAAGCGCGGCGAAGAGAAGACCGCGTACGGAGCGATCAGGAACCCGCCTCGGTCACCCCGTCGAACAGGGCCGTGCCGATGCGGACCATCGTGGCACCCTCCTGGATGGCCACCTCAAAGTCGTTGCTCATGCCCATCGAAAGGTGTGCGAACTCGGGGCCGAGACTCCGCTCGCTGCGGATGTCCTCGAAAAGCTCGCGCAGGCGGGCGAAGTGAGGACGGGCGTCCTCCGGGTTCTCACTGAGCGGTGCCATGGTCATCAGCCCGATGACGCGGATATTCGGCATGCTGACGATGTGCTCGATCAGGTAGCTTGCGGCAGCCACGGCCACGCCGTGCTTCGTACGTTCTTCGCTGACGTTCACCTGCACGAAGATGTCCGTGGTCCGGTTCAGCCGGGCGCCCTGCGTACTGATGTCCTCGGCGAGGCGCAGACTGTCGACGGAGTGGATCGTCCGCGCCCAAGGCAACACGAGCTTGACCTTGTTGCGCTGGAGGTGCCCGATCATGTGCCAGTTCGGACTGGGGGGCGCCCCGCCCGGCCCCTCAACGAGCAAACGGCGGGAACGATACTCTTCGATCATGCCGGCCCGTTTGGCAAGCTCCTGGACGCGACTTTCGCCAAGGTCGAGCAGTCCGAGCTCGAGGGCGAGGCGAATAACGTTTACCTCGACGGTCTTCGTGACGGCGATCAGACGTACCCCGGCAGGGTCGCGCCCGACCTTGGCGCAGGCCGCCGCGATCCGATCCCGGATGTGCCTGAGGTTGTCGCTCAGTTTCCGCCGCATGGTTGTTCCGGACGCTGCCAAGGCGATATATGTATCGCCCCGACGGCAGGCGATCAATGCCCGCGTAACGGGGCGCTGCCGGCGCTTTCGGATGCGGGCGGTCTGAAGGCCGGCCGGCGCTTGGTCGGCCTGCCCGTTTGTGGTAAGAAGCACGTATGACGGCGTCCGTTGCTCGAACCATTTCCGGCGTCGCCCTCATCGTCGCAACGACTCTTGCGGCCTACGTCCCGGCCATGCGGGCGGGCTTTATCTGGGACGACGATGACAACGTAACGGAGAGCGAGGTTCTGCGGAGCGCCGACGGCCTGCGTCGGATCTGGCTCGAGCCGGGCGCTACGCAACAGTACTACCCGCTCGTTCACACGAGCTTCTGGCTGGAGTATCGTCTCTGGCATCTCAACCCCCTGGGCCATCACGTGGTGAACGTCGTCCTCCATGCGGCCAATGCCGTGCTGGTCTGGGCAGTGCTGCGGCGCCTGCGTGTCCCGGGGGCGTGGTTTGCCGCCGCCGTCTTCGCGCTGCACCCGGTACATGTCGAGTCGGTCGCATGGATCACGGAACGTAAGAATGTGCTCTCGGGGTTCTTCTACCTCCTCGCCGTACTCGCGTATCTCCGGTTTGCCGGCGTCGGTGCTGCCGGCGAACGCCCGGCACGTGGCTGGGGCGGCTACCCGACGGCCTTTCTTCTTTTTCTGTGTGCGGTATTCAGCAAGACGGTGACCTGTTCGCTGCCAGCAGCGATGATTCTGCTCTTGTGGTGGAAGCACGACCGCCTCTCGTGGCGTGACATTCCCCCCCTTCTGCCGATGTTTCTGATCGGTGCAGCCCTGGCCCTGCTCACCGGCTGGGTCGAGGCGAACCATGTCGGTGCACAGGGACGGGACTTCAACCTCTACTGGGCAGATCGCGTTCTCGTGGCGGGCCGGGCCGTGTGGTTCTACGTCGGAAAGCTTCTGTGGCCGACCGGGCTGATGGCGATCTATCCTCGTTGGGCAATCGACCCACGCGGCTGGTGGGAATGGCTCTATCCGGCGGCGGTACTCGGCGCCGCGGCGGGCTTGTGGTTTCTCCGCGGGCGAATCGGCAAGGCGCCGCTTGTGAGCGTCCTCTTCTTCGTCGGCACATTGGTCCCCACGCTCGGCTTCGCCGACCTCTACTTCATGCGGTACACCTTTGTGGCGGACCACTGGCAATACCTGCCGAGCCTCGGCCTGATCTCGCTGTTCGTCGCGATGATGGCGGCCGCATTCGATCGCCTGGCACCTGCCTTACGGGGGGGGGGCGGGGCGGGGCACAGCCCCTCCGGCGGCCTGTTGGCGATGCGCTGCTCGATGGCAGTGATCCTGACCGTGCTGGGCGGGCTTACGTGGCGGCAGGCCCGAGTTTACAGGAACTCCGAAACGCTCTGGCGCGACGCGCTGGCCAAGAATCCCGCAGCGTGGATGGCGCATAACAACCTTGCGATGATTCTGACGGACCGGGGAGAGCTCGAAGCGGCTCTCGAGCATCTGGCCACGGCCCTGCGGCTGTCGCCTCATACTCCCGAGGCTCATCAGAACATGGGGCGCGCGCTCCTGCGGCAGGGGAAGGTCGATGGGGCAATCGGCGAGTTCCGAGCGGCTCTGGACCTCGCCCCCGAGTTCGCCGCGGCACACCACGGCCTGGCCGCTGCTTTGGTCAAGAAAGGCAGAATCGACGAAGCGATCGAGCACTATCGGCAGGCGTTGCGATCGAGGCCGGCGCTGGCGGAGGCGCGCAACGAGCTGGCGAGCCTGCTGATCGACCAGGGGCGGCTCGACGAGGCAATCGGGCATCTTCGCCTGGCGGTGCGGCTCAAGAAGGACCTTGCGGACGCTCACAGCAACCTCGGCCGCGCGCTGGCCGGCCGGGGCAAGACGGAGGAGGCAATCGCGGAGTTCGCCGAGGCGGCGCGCCTGGAGCCGGAGCGGGCGGAGACGCACGGCAACCTCGCGCTGGCGCTGGCGCAGAGCGGTCGGCTGGACAAAGCGATCCAGCAGTACACGGAAGCGTTGCGACTTCGCCCCGATTGGGCCAAGGCGCACTATAACGTGGCAGTACTGTTCGCCCGGCAGGGCAATACGGATGCGGCGGTGGCTCACTTGCGCGAGGTACGGCGGATTCAACCGGACAACGCGCCGGCGCTGGCGCAACTGGCGGACCTGCTCGTCCGGCAGAAACGAATCGGCGAGGCCCTTGACGCCTACCGCGCCGCCCTGCGGGCGGAACCGGGGTTGGCGGCGGCGGCGAACAATCTGGCCTGGATTCTTGCGACCCACCCGGACCCGGCGTTTCGCAACGGCGCCGAGGCGGTCCGGATTGCCGAGCAGGCATGCGCCGGCGTTGGTTTCTCGAACGCGCAGTGTCTGGATACGCTCGCGGCGGCCTACGCCGAGGCCGGGCGGTTCAAGGACGCCGTGGAAACGGCGAGAAAGGCCCTGTCTCTGCCGGCGAATCCGCCGGGCCGGGTCGACGCGAACGCGATCGCGCAGCGGCTCACGCTCTACGAAGCCGGCCGCCCATACCGCTCGGAGCCCTGATGCGGAGGGCAGTGTTGACCGGCTACCCGGCTTCCACAACCATATCCGTATGGCCGTGCTCGATGACATTCTGGTTCCCCCGCCGGACGTCGGACAGATGATCGATTGGGCCGTACTCTTCGGGCGCGAGGCCCCCGTGGAAATGGAGATCGGATGCGGGAAGGGAGGCTTCCTGCTCCGGCAGGCGCAGGCGCACCCTGATCGGTGCTACTTCGGCGTGGAGTGGGCAAACAAGTACTGCCGGTACGCGGCCGACCGTATGGCGCGGTGGGGCGTCGCCAACGTGCGCCTCATGCGGACCGACGCCCGGAATCTCGTTCTGCACCACGTCCCGCCGGGGACGCTGTCGGCGTTGCACATCTACCACCCGGACCCGTGGCCGAAGAAGCGGCACCACAAGCGCCGGCTGTTTCAGCCCGATTTCGTCGAGGCGGCGGTGCGGGCGTTGCGTCCCGGCGCACGCTGGGCGATTCAGACGGACCACGCGGACTACTTCGAGGTGATCCGATCTCTGACCTCGCAACGGCCGGACCTCGAGGCGGTGCCGTACGAGGCACCCGAGTTCGGCACGGCCGCCGATGGCGCGCAGACCAACTACGAGATCAAATACCTTCGGGAGGGCCGGCCGATCTACCGGCTTGCGTACCGGCGACTGGGCTGAGGCACCCGCGTTGCCTCGGACTGCAAAGCCGGCGCGCGTCGGTTCAGCCCGACGAGGCGGTTCGGGTCGGCAGGTACACGTCGTAGCGTATCGCGGTGCCCTTGTAAACGATCGCGGGGTTGGCGTCGAGGGGCGGCGCCCGGAACGGTCGTTTGACCACCACGCGCAGGCGCGCAATCGGCCGGGCGACTGCGAGCAACTCTGCGGCGTCGGGATCGTCGCCGACGACTTTGCGGCAGAGCTGCATCTCCTTGCGGGCAAGCGCCGTTCGCCCGGTGTGCGGGAACATCGGGTCGATGTAGATGACGTCGGGGCGCTCGCATTCGGCGAGACACGGCAGGAAGTCACGTGCGTCCGCCACGACGGAGCACAACCGCTCACGAATGAGCCGCGCCAGCTTCGGATCGGCGGCGGCGCGGTCGAGGCCGTCCTGCAACAGGGCTGCGATGACCGGCGAGCGTTCAATGGCCGTCACGGTGCAACCCATGCAGGCAAGAAGGAACGCATCCTGTCCGAGACCGGCCGTCGCATCGCAGACGCTCAACGACTTGCCTTTGTACCCGATGGCCTTCGCGAGCATCGCCCTGCCGCTCGATGCGGCGGTACGCAGGCGGTAGCCGATACGGCCGGCAACGAATTCGGCATACACGGGGCCCACGCGGCCCTTGCCCGTTTCGCGGAGTTCCAGGCGCTGCGGTGTCACCACGAGCAGCAGCGGATACCTCGTGTCATCGACCGTCGCTGGAGGCAGGCGCAGATTCGCACGCAATGCCTCGGCTTTCGCGCGGAGCTCCGATGAATCGGTCTCGACGGCGATGGCCACATTCGGCCGCATCATGGCACGATTGTACCCCTTTCCACGACCGCGTCCGGAATCAGCGCGGGCGTCAGGAGCGGATTCGCCGCGCCCCTGACGCCCGTGTATGGGTGACCTGCCGCCGGACTCACGGCCTCTTGGGGAGCCATGAGTCATTGCGCGCCGTCACTGGCACTTCGGCCGCCGGTTGGGCCCGTTGAAACACCCCTGGAACACCAGGAAGTCCGCCACATCGAGGTCGGCATCGCCATCCACGTCGAAGCAACCGCAGGATGCCGGCATCGCGGGCGGATCGCCCCAGGGCCGATTCGGCCCGTTGAAACACGTCTGGAACGACAGGAAGTCGCTCATATCCACGTCGCCGTCGCCGTCGACATCCTGCGGCGGGGTGTTGCACGCCGGGCGCACGACGAACTTATCGGGCGCAATCGCCGGCGCACAGGTGGATACGACCACGTTCCAATGTCCGACGGCCGCCGTCGCCAGGTTCACGTCGACGGTGAGGCTGTTGCCGTCGGGCGCAACATTGACATTCGACGCCACGATGTCGGGTTCGCCGGCCCGCGTGAGCTTCACATTCGTTCCGCCGGGCACGAAGTAGGTGCCCGGTATCGTCAGCCCGGTGACGAACTGGCCTTGCGTGGCGGAAATCGCCCCGGCCAGGGCAATGATCGGGCAGTACTGGCACGGCACGGTCACCCAAAAGGCGGAGGCGAGTATGCCGTCCGAGCAACCCGTGACACTTACGACCACGCTGCGCTCTCCGACCGCAGCGGTCTGCGGGTCCACGTCGCAGGTGAGGCTCGTGCCGTCCGCCGCCACCTGCACGTTGGTCGGGATGATGTCGGGCTGGCCGGCCATCCGCAACTTCACGGTCGTCTTCCCCGCGCCCGGGTCGAAGGAACTGCCCGTGATAGTCACGCCGGTCAGCGTGGAGCCCTGCTGTACGAAACTCGGCACGATGGAGGTCACCTTGACCGAGCAGGCCGGCGGGGGAGGCGGCGCCTCGACCGTAAACGCGTTGGGAAGGCTGGCCGCCGCGCATGTGCCGACGTTCAGATTCCACTTCCCGAGTGCGGTCGCGGCAGGCAGATCGAAGTCGCAGGTAAGCTGATTCCGCCCGCCCACGAGGATGTTCTGCGCCATGATGTCGGCCTTGCCCGTCATCGAAAGCCAGACCACCGTCCGGTCCGCAAGGAAGTCTTCACCGTAGACGGTCACATGGACGACCTGGCCCGCCGCTCCGTTGGCTGGCGCAAGGGATGTGATGGCGGGGACGTTGCAGGTTACCGTAAATGCGTTCGCCAGCGGGGCTCCTTCCGCACACGCGGCGGCTACGACGTTCCAACGGCCCCAAGCGGCTCCGACGAGGTTGAGTGTGCAGGTGAGCGTATTCGCATCGGTCACCGAGACGTTCGTCGCCGCGCGGTCCGGTTCGCCGGCCCTGGTGAGTTTCACGGTGGTATGGCCTGCAACGAAGTTGCTCCCCGTAACCGTGACGGACGTCGATGTGCCCTCCTGGGCGGCGGGCGGGGCAATCGCGGTCACCACGGGCGCGGGGCCGCACGCGATCGTCAGGACGATCTGCTT
Organism: uncultured Planctomycetales bacterium; assembly: GCA_964569765.1. Taxonomy (GTDB): domain Bacteria; phylum Planctomycetota; class Phycisphaerae; order UBA1845; family PWPN01; genus CAZMVY01. Next base: position 6,510 of record CAZMVY010000096.1, on the reverse strand, counting down.
CGTGACGACCGCGCAGTTCATCGTGAAGGTCACGTTGCAGGTGTAGGTACCGACGCCCAGGGCACTCGCGGCGACCGGGTCGAGGGTAGCCTTCACCACGCACGAGCCGCCGGCCGCAATCGGACCGCTGCAACTCGTCGTGATCGACTTGATCCAAGCCGCATCCTGCTGGATCGAGCAGGTGGCCGGCGCTTCGCCCGTGTTCGTCACGTCGAAGACGAACTCGGCCGGCGTGAAGGGTCCGGTCCAGACCGTGCCGGTTGCGACCAGCGGTGCGCGTTCCGTTACGGTCCAGCCGCACGCCCACGCGGTAAACGTGATCGTGCGCGTTTCGAAGATCGTCGCGTTCGCCTGATCCCGGAACGTGAGCGTACACGTGTGCACCCCGGGACCGAGCAGCCGCACGTCGCCGGTAAACGACGCGGTGACCGTCTCCGATTTCACCGTCGGGGACAACGCGATCGCCGCCTTGTCCAGAGCGATCCAGTTCGCATCCCTCGTCACGGTGAGACGGCTCGATGCGAGCGAGGCATTTGCCGATACCGTGAAGGTCAGTGCCGACGGAAGCGTCAGGCAACCGGCCGGCGCCGTGACGGTGAGCGATGCGTCGCCGGCCGGCGGCGTCACCGTCCACGGGCGGCCGGCCCTGATCACGAAGACGCTCTGCGGCCGGTTCGCCAGGGACACCGTCACCGTATTCCGGGCGGCATCAAAGATCGCCTCGGGCACCGGCTGGAAGTCGCCGTTCAGCGTGTCCGCCCGATAGAGAGCGAGACTCGCCGTGCTCAGCCCGGCCAATTCCTTCGCCAGATAGCGGAGCGTGATCTCGGCCGTCCAGTCGCCGCCGCGGTTCGTTTCCACCTGCCAGACGACGTTCGCGATCTGGTCGAGAGGCATGGAGGTGACCTTTTCTCTCGTGCGGTACAACGTCACAGTCGTGTCGCCGGCTGTTCCCGAATCGCCTTGGAAGCGGATCGCGCAGCGCACGGCCGGCCCGAAATCGTGTCTGGGCAGGGTGCCCGCGCGGTCATACCGCTTCACCCGGGCCGCGAGCGTTCCCTCGCTGCCGTAAACCAGATACGCCGAACCGGCCGCCGTATTCGCCTGCGGAGCCGCGACAATCAGGTCGGCAACGCCGTCCCCGTTCACATCACCCCCGCCGCTGAGCGCACTGCCCAGGTAGTCCCCCGCCTGCGCCCCGAAGAGGTATGCCCCGAAAGGCCCCGCATGCAGGTCGATCGTCGCGAGGGTCTCCAGGCCCGCGCGGCCGTACTCCACATAGCCCTTGCCGGCATCGACCCGCAGAGGCGCCACGAGCGGCGGGTCCGCCAACGGCGCGCCGCAGAGGAGGTCCGCCAGACCGTCGCCGTTAACGTCACCTGCGCCAACGGCCCACCCGAAACGATCGCCCGCGTATTCGCCGAGGACCTTCGTTACCCTGACGCCGGCGGGCGGTGCGGCGGCCAAGTCTACCGATTTGCCGCCGAGAGACGCCGAGCCGTACACAACGGCCGCCGCGCCGATGTCCAGGCCGGCGGGCGGGTCGGCCCCGTAGCCGCCGACCATGACATCCGCATAGCCGTCGCCATTCATGTCGCCTGCCGCGACGGACCGTCCGTACCAATCCGCCGAAGCGGGGCCGAGAATCCGCGTTTCGCCGCTCTGGCCCGCCGGCAGTGCCAGATCGATGATGGGGGGCACGGCCACCGCGCCATAGATGACAAACGCGGTACCGGCGCCGACCCGGTTGGAAGGCGATGCGCCGGGTGCGCCGAGCACAAGGTCGTCGTACCCGTCGCCGTTCACGTCACCGCATGCCAGAGCCGAACCGAGTTGGTCGCCCGCCCTGCCACCCAGGATTCGAGCCTCCCCGTACGTTCCCGCCGGGTTCCCGAGATCCACGAGCGTGAGGGCGGTTGCCAGCGGGGAGCCGTACAGGACGTACGCGATTCCGGACGCGTCGCGCCCGGGCAACCCGGCCAGCGGTGCGCCGACGATCACATCGGCGTAGCCGTCCGCATTCAGGTCGCCCATGGCGACTGACGCGCCCAGGGCGACGCGCGGCGTCCACTTGTCACCAACGATGTGCGTCGTCCGGATGGTTCCCGGCGAGCCTGCGGCGATAACGCTCTTCGATGAGAGGTCCGTCTGCCCGTACACGACGTACGCCTCGCCGGGCTGGGTGCTGGACGAGATGTTCTGGTGGGCGCCGATCACGATGTCGTCGAAGCCATCGCCGTTGATGTCGCCGGCCGCTACGGCGGCACCGAACATTCCTCCGTTCCCGGTGATGTTCGTGACCTTCACCCCCGAAGGCGGCGCCAGGACGTTCACAAGGCCCTGGCCGGAAAGCTGGCTCGATCCGTACACAACGCTGACAATTCCGGTCGGCGGGTCGCCCGCACCCGCGTTCGGTGAACCGATGATCGCGTCCGCGTAACCGTCGCCGTTCACGTCGCCGAAGGCAAGACTGTTGTAGCCGTTGCCGAGCTGGGCCCCTTGGCCGCTGCCGGCCACGCGCGTGATACCTGTGGGCGTCAGAAGATCCGCGATGGAGACGATGGAGATCGTAGCGCAACCGGTGGACTGGACAGCGCCCGCGTCGGTCACCGTTACGCAGATCCGGTACGTCCCCGGCGCTGTAGCGATGAAGGTCGGATTCGCGGCATTTGGCAGATCGAACGAGGCGCCCGCCGAGGGGGTTACCGTCCACGCATAGCTGTAGGGCGGTGTCCCGCCGACGGCGGTGGGGCTTCCGCCGCCTCGCAGCGTTGCCCAGGCGCCGGCGACTGTCCGATCGGGGCCCGCCTGCGCCACGACGGGACCGGCGGTCCACTTCACGGCATCGGCCATGAGCCGGGCGCCGCCTGTTGCGAGCGACTGCGTGACGGTATACGTGGTTCCGGCGTCCAGCGCGAAGACCCCGAGGGATTTCCACTGGTTCTGATTGCCTGCAGCACTGTTCTGGTCGAAAACCAGGGTTTTCAGAACGACGGCGGCGCTGCCGGTGCCCGCGCTGACGGTGTGGGTCACCTGGGTTGAGCCGTTGGAGGATGTTCCCCAGGTGGCAAAGACCTCGTACGAGCCGGAGAGCGACGGGGTAAATGAGTACGTGGCCTTGGCGCTGGTTGTTGTGGCGTAGCGGCTGCCCAGCGACACCGGGCTGCATCCCGCGGCCGTGCTCTTCGCGGTGCTGTTGGAGAACGAGCCGGATTCGGAGTAGTTGGCGAAATTGAGGCCGCCGGATCGGCTCTCAATGATGAAATCGGCCGGCGCAGCCGGCGTGGTGAACTGCAACTCCGCGGAGACCGCGGCATTGGAGAAGCGGTCGCGGGAACTGACGACGAAGTAGTACGTGACGCCCGGTTGAAGGTTCCGGAGGGTGACGCTGTGTGCCGTGACCGCGTTGCCGTCGGCGACCTCCAGCGGCCGGTCTCCCGGCTGGGTCCCGAAACATACCCGCGAATCGGAGTACTCGTCGGTCTCCCAGTTGACGGTCGCCTGCGTACAGGTGACACCCGTCACAGTGAGGCTCGACGGAAAAATGTTCGGGGGCGACGTGTCCGCCGGGGCGAGCTCGAAGTTGACGGTCGTGACACTCGCCGGAGAAACGACGGCGCTGCGGCTCTGCTGCGCGTAGCCGGTCGCGTTGCAGCGGACGGTGTAGGCCACTCCTCCCGTCACGGCGGGGACGACGCCGACGGCGTAGTAGCCGTTCCCGTCGGTCCGCAACGGGGCGAGCGCATCGATCCAGACGATCGCATCATCAATAGGTTGACCGGTCGTGGCGTCGGTCACGCGCCCGTACAACGTGCCTTCGGTGGATGTGGCGGGATCGCGCCACGGCATCGACGGTACGGGAACCGCCGTCCGGAAACGGCTGTTCACAGCAACAGGATCCGTGTACCAGGTCGGATCGTGAACGGTGTTGTAGGCCGTATACCAGTAATCGTAATGCGCGGTACCGTCGGTGCCGAGACTCCGGCAGTAGTCGATCTGATCGAGGCTGCCGCTGAAGTAGTTCAGGTAAATGGCCAGACCGGGTACGAGTTCGCGGCCATTCTTCCAGATCATCTCCTGCGGAATGGCATTGCGGAAGTACTGTTTCTGCGCGCTGTCGTGATCGCGATCGTAGTTCATCGGTATGGCGGTGTCGAGGTACCCGAGCCGGGTCCATTCCTCCCAGTTGCTGAACTCCTTGTAGGCTTCCGAATCGACGAACCGGGTTTCGATATCGCCGTACGCGATGAGAGACGCCGACTGGCGGATCTGCCGGGTCGGGGTGGACAGACTCAGGATTTCGGCATGGGCGCGGCGGATGAACTCCGTGTTGACCCGGCGGCGGAAGTCCTGCCATGGGGCGTAGTTCGTATCCGGCGTACCGGTATAGCCGGTAATCCGCTTGAACCGGGCAAGCGTCGAGTTCGGGGTGTTTATGTTGGTGGGATAATACCCCGTTGCCACGTATTCCAGATCCCAGTGTACGCCGTCGACGGGATACCCCGTCAGCCACTCCCTCATGATGGAGAGCAGATATTCCTGCACCTCGGGATTGCCCGGGTCCAGCACGATGATGTTATTGGCGCTCAACGGCTTAGGGGTGATGCAACCGATGTTAGCCTGCTCGACGGAGAACCATTCCGGATGGGCGGCGAGCGTCGGATTGTTGATGGGCGGCCAGCCGGAGTAGCTGATCGCGGAGATCGGGGCCGTCATGCGGAACGGCACGCTCATCGCGTGGACCTGAATTCCGTTGGCATGGGCCTGCTCGCATAGATACGCGAGCGGATCAAAGTCCGGAGGGGTGATCCCCGCCGACTTCGGAACGATGTGGGAGTTCCAGTGCGCCCCGTGGGAACCGTACCCGGCGGGGGCGTCCTGATAGGCAAGCATCTGGGCAATAATCACATTGTAGTGGCCGGCCACCGCAGCCGCGATCATCGTGTCGATCTGATCCTTGTTCTTGTACCCCTCCTGGAAGACGACGGCCCAGAATGCCCGGATTTCGCCCGTGCGGGGCGCGGTCGATCGGAAGACGGCGATGACGGTCTTGGTCTGGTCCATCGTAACCGTGGTCGCAGGCGAGGCAGGGGCGGCAGGGCCGCTTCCCGCCGTCGTCGCCCAATGGTCGAATACGTATCCCGCACTTGCGGTCGCCGAAATCGCAACGACTTCGTTCTGCGTCTTCGCGTACGGACCGCCGACGGGCGGGTCGGTCACGCCCGCGCCGGCGGGGGCGACGAGCACCGTGAGATCTGCGGTCTGGGCGTAAGCCGAACCGGCCAGGACGGCCAGCGCACACACGGTCACGGAATGGTTGGCGATCCACCTCATGTGCGGTTCTCCTGCCTCAGCGGATGCGCCCTGCCGGAAGGCAGGCCGCTGAGCAAAACCCCCTTGAACTGTCCAGCCTCAAACGACGTCCGAGGATCGATCCGGCCGCGTCCGAACGTTATCGCACCGGTCTCCGATGCGCACGCGTGGCCTGTGTTGGCCCCTCCGCCGCATCATCGGTGCCTGTCATGCGCAAAACACGCTTCCTTGTCTCGGCCGGGCCGACAGGGGCTTCCTTGCTCTTCGTCGCTTGCAGAAGCACTTCGGAACTGGGCGGGGGCTTGGACCCGGGAAAACAAGGGGAGGCATCCGTTTCCGCCGCCCCGCGCCGTATGTCCGCACCCGAATGCTCCTTGTCCTGAAAGTGCATCCTACCGGAACGCCCAGCCCGAATCAAGGGAGATGGCGCCTCGTCAAAGTCCGAAACCCAGTCGCTGGAACAACCGTTCCGCCCGTTGCCGGCAGCGGGAATGGCCTCGGTCTGTCCGTCGCCCATACCGGACCGGCCGCAAGCGGGCGCTACGGCGCAAGGCCGCCGAAGCGGCGACTGCGGGCGGCGAAGTCCCGGATCGCCGCGTGCAGGTCCGCAGGGCGGAAGTCGGGCCAGAGGACCGGCGTGACGTGAATCTCGGTGTAGCTGATCTGCCAGAGCAGGAAGTTGCTGATACGGCGCTCATTGGCGGTGCGCACGAGCAGATCGGGGTCGGGCATGCCGGCCGTGTAGAGGGCGCCGCTGAGGGCGGCCTCGTCGATCTCCTCAACGCGGCGCCGGCCGTCGTGTACTTCACGGGCAAGGGTGCGAACCGCCTCGACGATCTCCTGCCGCGAGCCGTAATTGAGTGCGAGGCAAAGGGTCAGGCCCGTGTTGCGGCGGCTGAGCGAAGCCGTGGTGTCCAGCTCGCGAAGGACGTCCCCCGGCAGTCCCTCGCGGCGGCCGATCTGCACGAGGCGGACATTGTTGGAGAGGATCGTCTCGCGTTCGGCGACGAGGTACTCGGCGTACATCGCCATGAGGGCCTCGACTTCGTCCTTGGGGCGTTTCCAGTTTTCCGTGCTGAAGCTGTAGAGGGTGAGGTATCCGATGCCCAGCCGCGCGCACTCGGTGACGATCGCGCGGACGGCCCTGCCCCCCTCCGCGTGCCCGCGGATCCGCGGCAAGCCGTGCTGCTCCGCCCC
>CAZMVY010000095.1:0-17009 GCA_964569765.1 uncultured Planctomycetales bacterium | reverse complement strand
TAGCTCCGGATTATCACATTTTTTCAGTTCTGAGGTGCGTGCCCCCTTAGCCCCCCTTGCTCACCGGGCATCACGACCAGTCGATCTCGTACACCACGTGGCCCGACGGCCGCATCCCCAGGCGCTCGTACGCCTTTATCGCCCGCCGATTGTCCCGCTCGACGTAGAGCCGGAGGCCGCACACCTCGGGCTCCTGGCGGGCGATTGCGGCGATGTGCTCATAGAGCCTGCGGAACACGCCGTGCCGGCGGCAGTCCGGCCGCACGTAGACGCTCTGGATCCACCAGCAGACCTTCGCTCGCCAGTCGCTCCACTCGTACGTGATCATCGCCTGCCCGACCACCTCGCCGTTTCGTTCGGCCACGAAGTAGCGGCACAGGTCCGGCCGTGAGAGGGCCTTCTCGACGCCGGCGCGGACGAGCGGATAGTCGAGCTCCTTGTCCTCCGACTCCATCGCCACGCCGCAGTTGAAGCGGGCGATGGTCTCCGCGTCGTTCGGCGTGGCGTCACGGACGATTACCACGTTTGCGTCAACGGCCATCATTACTTCCCGCTTCGGCTGTAGCCCATCGACACGAACCGGTACGTCCCCGAACCGACCTCGAAGACCGCCGCGTCATCGGCCATCCGCACGAACTTCACCGCCTCCGCATCCGCGGCGGGTTTGCCGCCCTCGGTCACCGCCGAGAGGCTTGTGGCGGGGACGTGAACCGTGGCCGTCGTATTCGCGGGGATCGTGATGTCGAGCGTGAGCGTGTCGCCGTCAACCTTCCATGCGCTGGCGATTCGCCCGCGAATGGAGTCGTAGTGGCCCCTGGCCCACGTCAGCCCGCCGCCGGGACGCGGGGCGAGCACGAAGTGCCGGTAGCCCGGTTGCTGCTCGTCCGGGTTGATGCCGAGGATCACGCGGTACATCCACTCGCCGACGGAGCCGATCGCGTAGTGGCAGAACGAGTTCATCCCCGGGTCCTGGAAGCCGCGCCCGGCGACGTAGCCGTCCCACCGTTCCCAGATGGTGGTGGCGCCCTGGTCGATCGTGTAGCCCCAGGACGGGATCGTTCGGTTGTTGATCAGCATGTAGGCCACGTCCGTGTAGCCGTATCGGGTGAGCTGCTTCATGAGCATCGGCGTTGTGTGGAAGCCGGTCGAGATGTGGTCCTTGTACGCGTGGATTCGTTCGACCATGTGCCGGGCTGCGGCCGCCCGCTTGTCGTCCGGGATGAGGTTGAACTCCAGCGCGATCGCGTAGGCCGATTGCGTGTTGCCCTTGACCGTCGCGTCGTCCCTCACGTAGGCGCGGACGAACGCCTGCCGGATGTCATCGGCAAGCTTACCGTACTGCTTCGCCTCCGCCTCTTTGCCGAGGACCGCAGCCATGTTCGCTACGATCTGCGTCGAGTGCTGGAAGAACGCCGTCGCGAAGACGTCCTTCGGGATCTCCGCCTCGCCCTTCGGGAAGCCCTCAAGCTTGAGCGTGTCGCCGTTGAGCCAGTCGCCGTAGTCGTTGTTCCGCTTGTTCTTCCAGAGCAGGTCCGGGTTATTCTTGTGGATCCAGTCCACCCAGCGGCGGGCCGACTCGAATTGCGCGGTCAGGATACGCCTGTCGCCGTAGTTCACGTAGACGCGCCAGGGCACGACGACGCCTGCGTCGCCCCAGGCGGGCACACCGGAAAAGCGGGCGTTCGGGTCGTACGGGTGCGGGGCGATATCCGGGTAGCGCCCGTCGTCGGCCTGGGCGTCGCGGATGTCCTGGGCCCACTTCGTGAAGAAGGCGGCCATGTCCATGTTGAAGCACGCCGGCTGCGAAAAGACGAGCATGTCGCCCATCCAGCCGAGGCGCTCGTCGCGCTGCGGGCAGTCGGTCGGCACGCTGTGCATGTTGTCCCGGTGCGTCCAGACGATGTTCTGCATGAGCTTGTTGAGCAGCGGGCTGGAGCACTCGAATGCCCCGGCCACCGGCGGGGCGGAGTGCAAGGCGCGAGCGACGATGGCATCGGCCGACAGTTTACCCGGCCAGCCGGTCACTTCGACGTAGCGGAAGCCGTGGTACGTGAAATGCGGTTCGAAGACCTCTTCGCCCGCGCCGCGGAGTGTAAAGCGGTCTTCCTGCCTTGCGCCGAGATACTTGCCCCACTTGAGGTTCTTATCCTTCTCATAGACGCTCATCCGCAGGTTGTCGCGGTAGATGTGGCCGTCCGGTTGCAGGACCTCCGCATGTCGGAGCGTAACGGTCGTTCCGGCCGCGCCTCTGACCCTGCTCCGGCGCCCGCCGGCCAGGTTCTGGCCGAAGTCGACCACATATACTCCGGGCGACGGCTCGGTGACCTTCACCGGCTGGAGTTCCTGCGTGATGCGAATCGGTTCGTTGGGCTGCGCGACAAGGGCGGCGTCGATCGGGTCCCGCACTTCCACCGGCGCCCACGCGGAGTCATTGAAGCCGGGCGAGTCCCAGCCGGGCATCTCCTTGCGGGCGTCGTAGATCTCGCCGTCGAGGATACACGCCTTGCGGACCGGGCCGTCGGTCGTTGCCTTCCACGTGCCGTCGGTGATGAGGGTTTGCGTGGTGCCGTCGGCGAACTCGATGTCCATCTGCACGAGCAGGGCAAGCCGCCGCCCGTAGAAGTTCCGCAGGCCGCCGTCGGGCACGATGTGGGAGATGCCGATCCGCCCGGCGTACCAGCCGTCGCCCAGTGTGGCGCCGATCGCGTTGGCGCCGGGCCGGAGGAGCGCGGTTACGTCGTACGCCTGATACTGGACCCGCTTGTGGTAGTCGGTCCACTCGGGCGCGAGGATGTGGTCGCCGACACGCCGGCCGTTGATTCGCAGCTCATACAGGCCCAGTGCCGAGACGGTCGCGACGGCTCGCTTGACGGGCTTATCCAGCGCGAACGGCTTGCGGAGCATCGGCGAGGGCAACGCCGGCGTCGGCTCACCCTCGGGCATCGGGCCGGCGGCGCTGATCCACTTTGCCTTCCAGTCCTCCGGCTGGAGCATGCCCATGCGCCAGGTGCCCACGTCGCTCCAGACAGGCGCGGCCGCGCTGTTCGTCCAGACGCCGACCTTCCAGAAGACATCCTGGCCGGAGGCGAGCGGTTTGCCGGCGTAGGCGATCTGGGCCGTCTCGTCCGACAGGATCTTGCCGCTGTCCCACAGGGCGCCCCGGCCGGCGGCCAGCGCCGCCCGGCGGCCGGCGGCCAGGATCCGGTACGCGCGCTGCGTCACGCCGCGCCCGGCGGATTCCACGATCCAGCTCAGCCGCGGCTGGGCGGCGTCGATCGCAAGCGGATTCGTGAGGTATTCACAGCGCAACTGGGCTGGTCTCGTGCCGGCCGTCATCGAGCACCCGGTAATCATGAGAAAGAGGCATCCTCCCGTAAGCGGTGCGGTCGTCTTCACGGCGTTCCTCCTCGTTGGAACCAGACGTTTGCCGACGGTACGTAGCGGACATATCCGCAAGAGTATCGTACGAGTGAGAAAAGGGAACAAGTGGGCGGAGCCCGGGCGCGATTTCGGGTATAAGAGAAGGGCTGAGCCGGGCGGCGTCCCGTCGCGCCCCAGCGGGGAGGCGGGCGGCCCGCCACGACGGCGTGCCGGGTGCACGCCTCGCGGCACCGCCGCGGAAGACGCACAGGTACACAGACGTACGGAGAATAGACATGAGCGCGTTCATCAGCCGAAGAGAGTTCATCGGAACGGCGGCGGGCGCCGGGGCCATGTTGCTGACGGGACCGTTGGGCAGCCGGCGTGTCCTGGGCGCCATCCAACCGATGGGCGCGGGGCTTCCGCCGGTAAAGATCTGCAAGGTCTACGTCGGGACATCCGGTCGTGCGTGGCCCAAGCCGGCCTTCGACCCCAGGGCCGAGGTCGAGAAGTTCGAGAAGCGTCTGGCGGAGGTCGAGGCGCAGCTCGGCGACGTTCGGTTTGTCGGCGGCGAACTCGTCCAGAACGTCGCGGACGCAGCCAGGGTCCTTCCGGGTCTCGCCGGCGCCGACGGCGTGCTGCTCGTCCAGCTTTCTCTGGGTACCGTGCGCGAGATGCAGCAGATCGTGGACGCTGGCCGACCGACCGTGATCTTCTCGCAGCCGTTCAGCGGCCACGAGTGGATGTTCGTCAAGCAGTGGGAGAAGGCCGGCAAGCGCGTCGCCCTGTTCGCGACGAGCGACTACGGCGAGCTGGCGACGGCGGCCGCTCTGCTCCGCGTACCCGCCCGGATGCGGCAATCGCGGGTCGTGGCGGTGCCCGGCAGGCTGGACGGCACGAAGCCGGCGTGCGACCCGAAGCTCGTGAAGGAACGGCTCGGCACCGACGTGGTCGCGTGCAGCTACGAGCGGCTCATCGAGGCGCACAAGGCCGTCGATCCCAAGCTCGCCGAGGCCGAGGCGGAGGACTACTGGATCCAACCCGCCCGGAAGATCGTCGAGCCGTCGCGCGACGAGATCATCAAGTCCGCGCGCATGTTTCTGGCAATGAAACGCATCATGGACCAGGAGCGGGCGCAGGCGATCACGATCAATTGTCTTGGCGGGCTGCCGATCGGCGTGTTGGGCTACCCGTGCCTTGGGTTCAGCAAGCTGGACGATATGGGCCTGGTCGGGGCGTGCGAGGCGGACATCGATTCGACGCTGACGAAACTCCTGTTCGCCTACGCGTTCGGCGTGCCGGGCTTCATCACCGACCCGTTGTTCGACACGGCCAAGAACGCCGTGATCCATGCACATTGCACGGCTCCGACGAAGATGGACGGTCCGAAGGGTGAGCGAGCCCCGTTCATCATCCGCACGCATACGGACGACGACAAAGGCGCATCGCTGAAGGTCGAGCTGCGTGTCGGGCAGACGATCACCTGTGCGAAGCTCGTTCATCTCGATACGATGCTCATCTCGACAGGTCGGATCACCGAGATCCCCGATTTCGACGATCGGGGCTGCCGCACGCAGATCACCACGGAGGTGGCCGACGCCCGCAAGCTCCTCGACAACTGGGGCGCGGGCCTGCTCGACGGCTGGATGCCGCAGCTTCATCGCGTTGTCTTTTACGGCGACCGCATGCAGCCGGTGAAGCACCTGGCGGCGCTGATGGGGTTCCGGATCGTCGAAGGGATGTAGCGGTGTTCCGCCGTGTCGCACAGTGGCACGTGGCCGAGCGAACCGGCGAGGGCGGGAAGACGAAAAGCCACCGGTCGCGCCGGCGGGAAAGTGCCGTTGCCGGCGAGACGGTTTCGTGTGGCGGGCAACGCGGACGGTCGCCTCAGATTTTTGCGGGGGCCGGGCGGCCCGGCGCGCGGGCGATGCGGCCCTTGCCGCTTCGTTTGACGGCGTAGAGGGCCTTGTCGACCTCGCGGACCAGGAGCTCGGGCGAAAGCGCATCGGTCGTCTTCAGGCCGGCGATGCCGATGCTCACGTCGACCGGAATGCCGGGCAGCGACCGGGCCGCGCGGCCGCGCAACTCCTCGCGAATCCGCGCCGCCAGTGACTCGGCGTCGGCGTCCGGCGTACGGGGCAGCAGTGCGATGAACTCGTCTCCCCCGTACCGGGCGGCGACGTCGGCGGAACGCAACTCGTCGCGGATGACCCCCGCCGTCAGGATGAGCACGTCGTCGCCGACATGATGCCCGTGCGTGTCGTTGATTCCCTTGAAGTTGTCGAGGTCCACCATCAGCACGGACAGGTCCTCGTGGTAGCGCACGGCGGCCGCAAACTCACGATCGAGGACCTCGCCGAAGTGCCGACGGTTGTACAGATTCGTTAAGGGGTCCCGTGCGGCCAGATCGCGGAGTTCCCGCGTGCGCTGCTCGATCTGGCGGCCAAGTTCCGCGTTGAATGCGAGCAGTTCGCTGCGCGAGGCACTGAGCCCGTCGGCCATGGCGTTGAGTGCGCGGGCGAGTTCGGCGACTTCGTCGCTGCCGCTCGCGCGGATGCGCGGCGAGAGGTCGTCACGGGCAAAACGCTTCGCCGCCTCGGCCATCTCCCGGATCGGGTGGACGATGCGCCGGATGATGAGAAAGGTGATCGGAGTGATCGCCAGCCATACCCCCGCCATCAGCCGGAGCAGGTGCCGCTCCATGTTGCGTGCGGCCTCCCGCCCGGCGGAAACGTCGAGCCGCAGATGGATATGGCCGGCGGCTTCCGTCGGTGCGCCCGTGAAGCCGTCCCGAGAGATGCGCGGCACCGGACGGCAGACCTCCGCGAAGAGGGACCGCGTCCGTGGATCGCGGAAGAGACGCGGGGTGCAACTTATGCTCGAAGGCGGCGGGCCGCCGGTCGGATCCGAAGGACGATTCGGGAGAGCTTCTTCGGGTGGCGGTTCGATCCGTTCGCCGGCGGATGTGACAAACGCGATCTGAAGTCCCGGGCACTGCGTGCACGAGACGCGACACAGCCGCGCGAGCGCGGCCGGGTCGTTCGCGGCGAAGAGCGGCGCGGCGGCGGCGGCGAGGACGGTCGCCAGGTCGTCGGCGCGCCGCAGTTGGGCGGTATGGACCGAGTTTTCTATTCGAACGATCTGAATCAGTGCGGTGCCGAGGGAGGCGGTAAACAGCGCCGCCAGGAGCAGAATCGTCGTCCTGACCTGCAACCCCATGCGCGCGTGCAGGCGGAAGCGCTTCCCGAGTCCGCGCAGCCTGAGAATCGCAGCGGTCCGTCGGCCCATCCCCGCACCCGTCGGCTTGTGATCGGCAATAGAAACGTACGATTCAGCCGGGTTCGAGGGCAAACATTCGGAACGTTTTTCCTGATCGCTATAGAGCGAACGTCCATCGGATGCGGCGCCGGGTATTATCGCTCTCTGGTCTTGAGGCCGGCGGTCGGTACGGGGTGGCCGGACGTCCGGTGCGGGGCGCGGGCCGACGCCTGCGTGCGTCTGTGGTGCCGGCGGCAACGAGGAGTGAATACGGCGCGGCAGTGATTATCCGGGCCGGCGGCCCCTACGATGGCCGGACCGGTCGGGCGGGGCGGCGACTCGCTTCGGCCCGCGCCGGAGTATACGTTCCTCCGGCGACGTGCAGACCGCCGACTCCGCGTGCGCTGGACGGCCCGGCCATGAGCCGGCCGGTCGACGATGCTTGGGTGGTCGGTACTCGCGGAGTTCCTTCAATTCTTCACGGGTCAGCGGCCGGAAACCGCCCGGCGGCAGGCCGCGAAGCGACAGAGGCCCGATGCGGATCCGCATCAGCTTTCGGACGTTGTGGCCGAGCCGGGCGAGCACGCGGCGGACCTCGCGGTTGCGACCCTCCTGAAGCGTGATCTCTATGACGCTGCGGTCGCGGCCGCGGTGGATGATCTTCGCGTCCGAGACGTGGGTCTTGCCCTCGGCGAGCCATACCCCTTTGCGCAGGCGAGCCAGGTCGTCCGGGGTGACCGCACCGTTGACGTGGGCACGATACGTCTTCGGCACGCCGTACCGCGGGTGAGCCAGACGCTCCGCCAGTTCGCCGTCGTTGGTCATGAGCAGCAGCCCGGTGCTGTCGGCATCCAGGCGGCCTACAGGAAACACGCGATGCCGCACACTCACCATGAGATCGACGGCTCGCGGCCGCCCCGCCGGATCGTAGTTCGTGCAGTGCACGCCCTTGGGCTTGTGAAGGAGAAAGTAGACCTTCTCTTCGCGCTTCAGCGGTCGGCCGTCCACAAGGATCGCGTCGCGAGCCGGATCGACGAGCGCCGGGAGCGAAAGCACCGTCTTGCCGTTCACGCGGACGCGGCCGTCGAGGATGATCTGCTCGCATTCCCGACGCGAGGCGATGCCGGCGGCGGCAAGAACCTTCTGAAGGCGTTCACGAGGCATCATTCACCGTTGACCTGGGTCGCGCCGCGGCGCAGAGGCCGGCGTGCAAGCACCCTATTCGTTCGGCAGTGCCAGATCCTGCACCCAGTAATGATATCCGGTCACGGGATCATAGTGGTGGCCCATGCCGACGAGCCGGTAGGATTCATGCAGCATGTTGGCGTTGTGGCCGGCGCTGTCCGCCCAACTCGCCTGGACCTGGGCAACCGTAGGCAGACCGTCGCCCTCCGCGATGTTCTCGCCGACGTACGGATGGCAGAACCCCGCCCGCAGCGCGCGCTCGCCCGGTCCCTCGCCGTCGGGATTGATGTGGGCGAAGAATTGCCGCCGGCACATGTCCCGTGCATGGGTGTCGGCGGCCGCCTCAAGCCTCTTGGAATACGCCAGCGCGGGCAGTCGGTTGTTCCTGCGGTAGGCGTTAAGCGCGTTGAACATCGCCTCGTGGGTGGCATCCACCGGGCGGCCGATCGCCTCGCATGTGCCGGACGCAGCGGCGGCGCTGTTCGCGGGAGCGCCGAACAACGAACCGCTGCCGGTCGTGCCGGCGCTCAGCGAGTTGTTGCCGTTGGCCTGATCGATCGTCCCGCTGCCGGGAATCCCGAAGTATGCGCCCCCCGGGATGGCCGACGATGAGTCCCAGCCGCAACCTGCGACCAGTGCGGGGAGCAGGTACAACAAAGGCGTAAGCTGGAACGGAGATCCGCGCGGAAGCATGCGTCGTCCCCTCACGTCCCCGTTATTATAAGGCCGCGCACGACGAAATAAAGGGCGCTGGCAGCGGCACACGATGGTCTGCCATATGCCGGGTGCGTTTGGCGGGGCGCGGCAATCGATATTATCGGTCTCTACAGCATGACCGACAGTTTGCTTTGTGCAATTACTCACGGCGAATCGATTTGATCAGCACTTCCTGTTGCGGAACGTCGCCGGGGCCGGTGGGAACGTTCTTGATCTTGTCGGCGACGTCCATGCCCTCGACGACCTTGCCGAAGACGCAGTAGCCCCATCCGTCCCGCCCGGGGTAATCGAGGAAGGGGTTGTCCACCACGTTGATGAAGAACTGGCTGGTGGCCGAGTGCGGCGCGTTCGTGCGTGCCATGGCGATTGTGCCGCGGACGTTTTTGAGCCCGTTGTTCGCCTCGTTGCGAATCGGCGGCTTGGTGGGTTTCTGGCGCATGCCCGGTTCCATGCCGCCGCCCTGGATCATGAAGGTGGGGATAATCCGATGGAAGATCGTCCCGTCGTAGAACTTCTCATCCACATACGCAAGGAAGTTCTTGACGGTGATGGGTGCCTTTTCGGGATCCAGCTCGACGGTGATCTTGCCGAAGTTCGTGTCGATCACGACGCGGTTCGACGCCGCCGCGGCCTGGGTCGTCGTCGGGCGCGTGGTGGGCTGCTGGGCGGCAGCAGGTTGCGGCGGTCCGGGCTTCTCGGCGGCGGCCTTTGGCGCGGGGGCCTTCTCGGCGGGCTCGGCCGGCGTTCGCGGCTGGGGCGTCGCCGGCGTTTCCTGGTAGCACCCGGCGGCGGTCAGGAGAGCCGCCACGAAAATGATCCCGAAACTACCGATCCGATCAATGCTTTCCTGGAACATGATTCGCTCTGCTCCTCAATCGAACGGTCCGTGGCGGGCCCGCGTCACGGCCCGCCTGCGTTACGCGTTCCCATCAGGCTACCGCGAATGTCCGGGGCTGCAAGTCTCAGGCCGCGCCCTCGCGCGGTGCGATCCCGGCCATCAGTCGCAGCAGCCGTTCCTGGCCGGCCTCGTGCCGCGCGAGCTCCCCGACGAGGCGGCCCCGGCGTAATACGAGGATTCGCGTCGAGAGGTTGAGGATCTCAGGCAGATCCGACGAGATCAGAAGCACCGCCGTCCCCTCCCGGGCAAGCTGATCGATCAGGGCGTGAATCTCCGCCTTTGCCCCGACATCCACGCCGCGGGTCGGCTCGTCGACCATGAGAATCCGACAGGAGGCCGCCAGCGATCTGGCCATCGCGATCTTCTGCTGGTTGCCGCCGGAGAGCGTCCAGACCGGCGTGTCCATGTCCGGCGCCCGCACACGGAGCCGCTCGAAATACTCGCGGGCGACCGCGCGTTCCCGCCGCCCGTTGACGAAGCCCAGGCGGGCCAGCCGACGCAGGATCGGCAGCGAGAGGTTGGCTCGCCCGCCGAGGGACAGGACAAGCCCCTGTCGCTTGCGGTCTTCCGGCAAGAGGCCGATGCCCATCGCGAGGGCCTGGGCGGGCGACCGCACGCGGACCTCCTGCCCGCGAACGAAGATGCGTCCCGTCGCATGGGGGTCCAGGCCGAAGATGGCGGCCGCCACCTCGCTCCGTCCGGCCCCGACGAGGCCGGCAAGGCCGACGACCTCGCCTGCGTGAACGGCAAACGAGATGCCGGCGACCCGGCCGGGCGAGCTGAGGCCCTCGACGCGCAGGGCTTCCGGGCCCCGCGCGGCGTTCAGGTGCATCGGGAAGTACTCCTCCAGGGGACGGCCGATCATCCGCTGCACGACTTCGCCTGGGTTCGTCTCGTCGGTACGGACAGTTTCGATATGCCGGCCGTCGCGCAGGACCGTGATGCGGTCCGCCAGCCGGAAGACCTCTTCCATCCGGTGCGAGACGTAGAGAATCGTCGTGCCCGCGTCCCGGAGACGGGCGATCAGCTCAAAAAGCCGTTGCGATTCGTCGGATGACAGCGAACTCGTCGGCTCGACCATGACGAGGATCCGCGCCCCCGTGCCGACGGCGGCAGCGCTCTGCAGGAGCTGCTCCTGTGCGGTCGAAAGCCGGCCCATCGGGATGGCCACGTCGATTTCCGCGCTGACCCGGCCGAGCATCTGCCGCGCCCGGGCGTGCAGCTCACGGCGGTGCAGCACGCCGAACCGCCGCGGCAGATTGCCCAGGCAGAGGTTCTCCGCCACGGTGAGGTTCGGACAGAATGCCAGTTCCTGGTGTACGATGCCCACGCCGCGGCGTACGGCGTCGAGAGGGCCGGCGAATCGCACCGGCTCGCCATCGAGGAACATCTGTCCTTCATTGGGGGCGTAGATTCCCGCGACGATCTTGCCCAGCGTGCTTTTGCCCGCTCCGTTTTCGCCGATGAGGGCGTGGCACTCGCCGCGGGCGATCTCAAAGCTGACGTCCTGCAACGCGACGACGCCGGGAAAACGCCTGGTAATGCGGTCGAAGCGGAGAATGGGTTGTGCAGCCCGCGGCGTCATAGCGATTCGTCCGGCATCCGGGACGAAGATGATTATGGACGCAGAAGGAGGAATAGCAAGACGAGGGCCGGTGCCGACGGTGCCGCGCAGGCAGGGCGCCCGTCGGGGGGTGTCAGACCGCCGAGCCGGCGACGAAACCGCTCGACCCTGCCCCCTGGAGGTTGAAGCCGCCGATGCGGCCGTCCACGTCGAGGATCTCTCCGACAAGATACAGGCCGGGGCATCGGCGCGAGGCGAGCGTCTTCGGATCGATTTCGTCGAGCGGTATGCCGCCGGCTGTGACCTCCGCGTACGCATAGCCGCGGCTGTCGCGGACGGGCAGCGGCCAGGCCAGCAGGGCGCCAACAAGCCGGCGGCGGTCCTCGCGCGGCAGATGAGCCATCGCCGTGCGGCCGGCGATGCCGAGCTGCTCCGGCACCGCCGCCGCGACGCGGGCGGGAAGGATCGTCGCCAGCGCCTTGTCGAGCGGCGTTTTCGGTTGCGAGGATGTCAGCGACATCAGCCGCCGCTCGGCCGAGGCGAAGTCATGGCCCGGCAGCAGGTTCGCCGTGAGCGTCACGCGCAGGCCCTCGATCCGCGCCCGGTGCCAGAATCGCGAGGCGTCGAGCACCACCGGGCCGCTGACGCCGAAGTGCGTCCACAGCAGCGAACCGTGCAGGCGCACCGGTCTGCGGCCCTCGACGTGAACGGTGACCTCCGCCTCCTGCGAGATGCCGGACAGCGCCGTGTGAAAGCCGCCATCGAGTACCAGCGGGACGAGCGCGGGCGTCGTCGGAACGAGCGAGTGGCCGAGCTGCTGCGCCAAGCGGTAGCCGGCTCCGTCGCTTCCGGTCTTCGGCAGCGACAGTCCGCCGGTTGCCAGGACGACGCGACGAGCCGCCGGGACGGCGTCCGGCGAGCAGGTCAGGACGAAGTGATCTTCACGGCGTTCGATGTTTCGCACGCGGCGTCCGGTCAGGATCCGCACGCCGAGCCGGTGCGCCTCGCGGAGCAGCGCATCGAGCACGGTGCGCGCGCGGTTCGTGTCGGGAAAGAGCTTGCCGCGTTCTTCCTCGTGCAGCGTGACGCCGATTTCGCGGAAGAAGGCCGTCGTGTCCGCGACGGGAAAGGTGTCCAGTACGCGGCGGATGACGCGACGGCTTCCGCCGCAGAAGTCGTCCGGCGTGACGACGGCATTCGTGACGTTGCACCGGCCGCCGCCGGCGAGCAGAATCTTCGCGCCGGGCCTTGCGGCGCCTTCGAGAATGACGATCGATCGATTCGGGTTGCGGTGCGCGGCGAAGATGGCCGTCGTCAGACCGGCGGCGCCCGCGCCGACGATCGCGACTTCGACTCCGTGGTTCGATGGCTCCGGCGGCATGCATGCGATTGTACCGCATGAACGGCGAGAGACATGCCGGACGGGGAGGGGGCGGCAGCGCGGCGCCGGGAATTGCCGGTCGCCGCGCGGATCTCTATGATCTAGCCCGATGTGGTTCCTGCTGGATTGCGCGTATGTGATCGCGGGTCTCGCGTGCCTGCCGCTGCTGGCATACCAGCGATTCGTCACGGGCAAGCGGCGGGGCGGCTGGCGGGAGCGGTTCGGGCGTCTGCCGCCGCGGAAGGCCGGCCCGCCCTGCATCTGGATTCACGCCGTTTCGCTCGGCGAAACAAACGCGACCCGCGGGATCGTCGAGGCGATTCGGAAGGAACTGCCGGATCGCGAGATCGTTGTCTCCGCGACGACGGACACGGGCTATGCCCGGGCGAAGGAGTTGTACCCCGACCTCTACGTCTTCCGGTATCCGCTGGACTTCTCGTGGGTGGTACGGCGGGTGCTGGATACCGTTCGCCCGGCGGTAATCGTCCTGATGGAGCTGGAAGTCTGGCCCAATCTGGTTCTGCTGGCGAGCGACCGCGGGATTGCGGTGGCGGTGGCGAACGGACGGCTGACGGAAGAGCGCTCGATGCGGCGGTTCCGCAAGCCCGTGGTGCGGCGAGTGGCACGCCGGATGTTCGGCCGGCTCGCCTGGGTCGGCGCACAGAACGCGACGTACGCCGACCGCTTCCGGGAACTGGGTGTGCCGGCGGACCGGATTCACGTGACCGGCCTGCTCAAGTGGGACACCGCCCAGGTGGCCGATACGCTGCCCGGCACCGAGGCGCTGCGGAACGCCACGGGGATCGCCCTTCGCGGCCCGCGTGGATCGGGCGCCGATCGTCCGGTCCTGTGGGTCTGCGGCCAGACCGGCCCGGGCGAGGAGGAAGTCGTGCTTGATGCGTACCGGCTCCTGCGCGAGCGGTGGCCGGCGATGCAACTCGCGATCATTCCGCGTAAGCCCGAGCGATTCGAGGAGGCGGCACGGCTGATCGCGAGGCTGGGCTGGTCGTACGTGCGAAGAAGCGAGCATCCCGACGGGGCTCCTCCTCCGGTCGAGCGGCCGGACGTGATTCTCGGGGACACGATGGGTGAGCTTCGGAAGTTCTACTGTCTGGCGGATGTCGTCTTCGTCGGCCGGTCGCTCGTCCCGATGGGCGGCTCGGATGTGGTGGAGGTGGCGGCGCTGGCCCGGCCGATCATCGTGGGGCCTCACACGGAGAACTTCGCCGATTCGGTCGCGGAGCTCCGGGCTGCCGGCGCGATCGTCGTCTGTCCGACGGGCGCGGGCGATCCGGCGGCCGCGCGGAAGCTTGCCGAGATCGTGACCGGCCTGCTGACGGGCGAAGCCGCCGGGACGATGGGCCTTGCCGCGCGGCGGGTCGTTCAGGAAAATCAGGGTGTTACGCAACGGACCGTGACGGCCCTGGTGGATCTGGTGAATCGTGCCCAGCACTGAACTACGCGACCGGATCATTCGATCCGCCCGCAGCATTGTCGTAAAACTCGGTACGAACGTCCTCGCTGCCGACGACGGCACGCTCTCGCCGGCGCGCATCAGCGCGATCGCCGGGCAGATCGCCGCGTTGAAGCGGCAGGGACATGACGTTACGGTTGTGACGTCGGGGGCCATCGGCGCCGGCGTTGCCCAAGCCCGGCTGCCGCGGCGGCCGAGGGACCTTCCCGGGCTCCAGGCGGCCGCCGCCATCGGCCAGCCGGCCCTCATGAGCCTCTACAACCGCGCGCTGTCGAAGCACGGTCTCCACGCGGCGCAGATCCTTCTCACCCGGAGCGATTTCGAGGACCGCCACCGCTACCTCAACATCCGCAACACGATCGGTGCCCTGCACCGTCTCAACGCGGTGCCGCTGATCAATGAGAACGACACAGTCGCCGTCGAGGAAATCCGCTTCGGCGAGAACGACATCATCGCCGCTCAGGTGACCAATCTCCTCCGGGCCGATCTGATGATTCTGCTTTCCGTCGTGGACGGGCTCCTTGACGAGAAGGGCGAGGTCGTGGATCTCGTGCCGGCCGTCACGGATGACATCCTCCGGATGGCCCACGAGCGGCGCAGCACCCTGGGCACCGGCGGGATGACGACCAAGCTCCAGGCGGCCCGGCTCGTCACCCAGGCCGGCGAGGCCGCCATGATCGCCAATGGCCGTGGGAAGGACATCCTGTTGCGGATCATCCGCGGCGAGAAGGTCGGCACGGTCTTTGCGCCCGCCGCACACAAGCTCTCCGCCCGGCAGCGATGGATTGGCATGACCGTGCGTCCGCTCGGGCGGATCCGCGTGGATGACGGGGCGGCGGCGGCGCTGCGGCGTGGCGGCAAGAGCCTGCTGGCCAGCGGGATCACGGCCGTGGAGGGCGAGTTCGCCCGCGGGGATGTGGTTGATGTCGTGGACGCAAAGGACATACGGATTGCCCGCGGTAAGACCAACTATGCCTCGGACGAACTGAATCGCATCAAGGGACTGCGGACGGCGCACATCGCGCAGGTGCTCGGTGAAAAGCCCTTCGACGAGGTGATACACCGGGACAACCTGGTTCTTCTGGCCAGCTAACCTCGCTCGCGGGCGCGGCCCGCGGCTGTGGCGGAGATTGGCTGGTCGGTCGCGGCACCCTTATACTCCGAACTCGCGTCGAATGCCTTATGCACTCCAGAGGACCTGTGGAATGTCGGCTCGCAAGACACTCCGTTCGTTTGTGATGTGCGTTTTCGTGTGCACCGCTGCGGCCCGCAGTTCCGAGAACCTCGCGCCCAACCCGTCGTTCGAGCAACTGGCCCCGCCGCGGCCCGCCGACTGGGCGACGAAGACCTGGCAGGGCCGGGCCGAATTCGACTACGCCGCGATCGGTCGCGACGGGTCGCGGGGCGTCCGTATCGCCTCGAAGAGCGGCGGCGACGCCTCGTGGGGCGTGAGCGTCAAGGTCGAGCCATACTCCGTGTACCGGCTCTCCGGATGGATAAAGACCCGCGACGTGACCGCGAACGGCGGGCGTGGAGCCCTGTTCAACGTGCACGAGTTGCCGAACGCTCACACGCCGCCGCTGACCGGCACGCACGACTGGACTCGGGTTGAGGTCCTTTTCGACACGGCCGATCGCGACAGCGTGCAGGTCCACTGCCTGCTCGGCGGCTGGGGCCTGGCCACGGGCGAGGCGTGGTATGACGACGTGATGATCGAGCGGGTCTCCGGCAGCGACCTCAAGCCCGCCGTCACCATCGACGCGGCCGCGACCGGCGAGCCGATCTCGAAGTACATCTATGGCCAGTTCATCGAACACCTCGGCCGCTGCATCTACGGCGGGATCTGGGCCGAGATGCTCGAGGACCGCAAGTTCTTCCATCCCGTCGGGGCGAAGGAGTCGCCGTGGAAGGCCGTCGGCCCGGACGGCACGGTCGAGATGGTCAAGAAGGACGCCTTCGTCGGCGAGCACTCGCCGCAGGTACGGCTCGCGGGCGACGGTTCGCCGCGGGGGATCGCGCACGCCGAGCTCGGCCTGCTCGCACATCGCGAGTACGTCGGACGGATCATCCTCGCAGGCGACGCCGAGGCCGCGCCGGTGGAAGTCAGCCTTGTGTGGGGCGAGGGGGCGGACGACCGGCAGACGGTGACGATCCTCTCGCTCGCGGCCGGGTACGCGACGTCGCCCCTGCGATTCACGGCCGGGGCCGACTCCGAGCACGGCCGGCTCGAGATCGTCGGCCGTGGGCGCGGGATCTTTCGCATCGGCGCGGTCTCGCTGATGCCCGCGGACAACGTGCATGGCATGCGGGCCGACACGCTCAGGCTGATCAGGGAGCTGGATGCGCCGATCTACCGCTGGCCGGGCGGCAACTTCGTCAGCGGCTACAACTGGAAGGTCGGGCTTGGCGACCGTGACCGCCGCGCCCCGATGAAGAACCCGGCGTGGAGCGGGATCGAGCCGAACGATTTCGGGATCGACGAATTCCTGGCGTTCTGCCGCGAGGTCGGCACGGAGCCGTACATCACGGTGAACAGCGGCCTCGGCGACGCGAAGATGGCCGCCGACGAGGTCGAGTACGTCAACGGCACGGCCGATACGCCGATGGGGAAACTCCGCGCCGCGAACGGCCACGCGAAGCCGTACAACGTGAAATGGTGGAGCATTGGCAACGAGATGTACGGCGACTGGCAGCTCGGCCACATGCCCGTTGAGCAATACGTGAAGAAGCACAACGAGTTCGCCAAAGCGATGCGCGCGGCGGACCCCGCGATCAAGCTGATCGCCGTCGGGAACGTGGGGCCGTGGGATGAACGAATGCTGGCGGGCTGCGCGATCCACATGGCCCTCATCATCGAGCACTTCTACTGCAACGCGATCAAGCGCGGTCCGGCCCACGTGCGGCAGATCGCCGACAACATCCGTCGGATCGCCGAGGCCCACCGCGCCTACCGCAAGACGATTCCGGCGCTGGCCGGCAAGGACATCCGCATCGCGATGGACGAGTGGAACTACTGGTACGGAGAGCACTACTACGGCGAGCTGGGCACGCGGTACTTCCTGAAGGACGCGCTCGGCATCGCGGCCGGCCTTCACGAATACGCCCGCAACAGCGACATCTACGCCATGGCCAACTACGCCCAGACGGTCAACGTGATCGGCTGCATCACGAC
>CAZMVY010000094.1:0-17127 GCA_964569765.1 uncultured Planctomycetales bacterium | reverse complement strand
CTGACGGGTTCCCATCGATCGGCCTGTTGACGCGGGGCGTTCCGCGTCCCGATCGGTCAGTTTTTTCCGTCGGGTGTTCCTGGAGCCCGCCGGGGCGTTCCGGCGGCCCACCCGGGGTTTTCAAAACGTGAATCAGAACCTTATCAACGCACTGGATATCGACGAGTCCGCGATCAGCAACGAGCTGGCGGCGGCGTTCGGCGGCGAGACCGATCCCTGCCGCATCAGCGCTGCCATGCAACAGACCATCGAGAGCTATCAGCCCGGAAGCATCCTCAAGGGCAAGATCATCAGTGTCATCGGGAATGAAGTCGTCGTGGACGTCGGCCTGAAGAGCGAAGGCATCCTCCCCCTGAACGAATGGGACGACCCCAGCAGCGTGGACATCGGCGACGAGGTGGAAGTCCTGCTCGAAGCCGTCGAATCCGAGACCGGCGTCGTCGTGATCTCGAAGCGCAAGGCCGACCGCATCCTGAACTGGCAGCGGATCGTCCAGACGTGCAAGGAAGGCGACATCGTCAAGGGCCGCGTCATGCGGAAGATCAAGGGCGGCCTGCTGGTGGACATCGGCGTGCCGGTCTTTCTGCCGGCCAGCCAGGTTGATATCCGCCGGCCCGGCGACATCGGCGAGTTCATCAACCGTGAAATCGAGGCCAAGGTCCTTAAGATCGACACGGAGCGGCGCAACATCGTGATCTCGCGCCGCCGCCTGATCGAGGAGCAGCGGATCGCCGCGAAGGAAAAGCTCCTGAACGAGATCGAGCCCGGCCAGATCCGCAAGGGCATCGTCAAGAACCTGGCCGACTTCGGCGCGTTTGTGGACCTCGGCGGGATCGACGGCCTGCTCCACATCACCGACATGAGCTGGGACCGGATCAACCATCCCTCCGAGATGCTCAAGATCGACCAGGAGATCGAGGTCAAGATCCTGAACGTGGATCGCCAGAAGGAGAAGATCGCCCTCGGCCTCAAGCAGAAGGCCGAGAATCCGTGGGATCGCGTCGAAGAGAAGTACCCCGTCGGTGCCCGCGTGAAGGGCGAGGTCGTCAACATCATGAACTACGGGGCGTTCGTCAAGCTCGAACCGGGCGTCGAGGGCCTGGTGCACATTTCCGAGATGAGCTGGACCCGCCGCATCAACCACCCGTCCGAAATCCTCAGCCTCGGCGATCAGATCGAGGTCGTCGTTCTCGAAATCGACAAAGACAAGCAGGAGATCAGCCTCGGCATCAAGCAGACGGAGACGAATCCCTGGATGCGCGTCGCCGAACGCTACCCGCCGAACACGATCGTCGAGGGCAAGGTGCGCAACCTCGTGAACTACGGCGCGTTCGTCTATATCGAGGACGGCATCGACGGCCTGCTGCACGTCTCCGACCTGAGCTGGACGAAGAAGATCGGCCACCCGTCCGAGGTCCTCAAGAAGGGCGAGACGGTCCGGTGCGTCGTCCTGGCCGTGGATCAAGACAAGATGCGCGTCGCCCTGGGTCTCAAGCAGCTCACGGAAGACCCGTGGCTCCGCGCCGTCCCCGAGAAGTATATCCCCGGCCAGATCGTCAAGGGCAAGGTCACCAAGATCACGAACTTCGGTGTCTTCGTTGAGCTGGAACCCGACCTGGAAGGGCTCCTGCATGTCAGCGAGCTGGCCGATCACAAGGTCGAGGATCCGCACCAGGAAGTGAAGATCGGCCAGGAGATCGAGGTGAAGATCCTGAAGGTGGATCCGGCGGAGCGAAAGATCGGGCTCTCGAAGAAGCGTGCGGAGTGGCTCGCCGACGACGATCGCCCGCGGACCGGTAAGGTGCGGCCGCGACGGGGAGGTCTGCACGGGCCCGGCGAGGCATCGACCGATATTATCAGCGATTTCCCGTTCCGCGAGGCTCCGGGCGCGGGTGGGGCGAAGAATCCTCCCGATTCCTCCGCCGAGAACGATAGCGACGAATCTTCCGAGCCGAAAGCGGAATAGGGCGATGTCCTGCCCCCGCGGCCGAATGGCAGCGGCCTGAACCGAATCCTGCCGGCATGCGGGAACAGGAGTCGGCCGGGCCGCCTCCGGCGGCATGCGACGGTTGTCGATACGGGTACTGTGCGGAGTTGCAGCGCCGCCCGCGAACGTTCGCGGGGGCGTCAGGGAAGGAGATCGAGCCATCGCCTCGGAATCCGGACTGCAGGCGTACCTCAAGCAGATCAATGACGCGCCGCTTCTGACGCCCGAGCGCGAGAAGGAACTCGGGCGGATAATCCAGCGCGCCGCCGAGTTGCAGCGCCGTTTTCTCCGCGGCCGGCAGGAGCCCAGCCTCGAGAGCCTGCGCGAGAAGGAGGCCGCCGAGCGCGCGGCCGCCGAGGCCCGCGACGAGATGGTCCGCGCGAATCTCCGGCTCGTCGTCACCATCGCCAAGAGCTACGCGAACCGCGGCCTGCCGCTGCCCGACCTGATCGAGGAGGGCAACCTCGGCCTGCTCCGCGCCGTCGAGGGCTATGACCCCGTTCGCGACACCCGCTTCAGCACGTACGCCGCCTGGTGGATCAAGCAGGCCATCAAGCGCGCGCTGATCAACAGCGTCCAGCCGATCCATATCCCCGCCTACATGGTCGAGATGATCGCCAAGTGGAAGCAGGCCGCCACGGAGCTGCAATCCAAACTCAACCGCGCGCCGACGCTCCAGGAAATGGCCGAGCACATGCGGTTACCCGAGAAGAAGGTCCGCATCATCCGTCGCGCGGTCAAGGCCTTCTCCTCGCACAAGCAGGCGGCCACCGCCGACGGCGGTTTCGCGCTGGCCGAGATGCTGGCGGACAATCGGACGCCCGCCCCGCAGGAAGCCCTTTTCGACGAGGCCGACACGGAAATCGTCCAGCGTCTGCTCGACCTGATCGACGACCGCGAAGCCAAGGTTCTCCGACTGCGGTTCGGCCTGGATGAGAACGAGCCGATGACCCTCAAGCAGATCGGCCAGAAGATCGGCCTCACCCGCGAGCGGGTCCGCCAGATCGAGCACGAAGCCCTCCGGAAGCTCAACGAGCTGCTTTCCGAAGAAGGCGTCGTTCTCTGAAAGCCGGCGAGGCAGGCATCCGGCTACATACTGCCCTCTTCAGACAAATCGGCACGCCGTAACGCATCCTGCGAGCTGCGCGCCCGGCCGCACGGCCATGCTGAACGCGGTGCGGATCTCGGCGCGAGGCGGAGATTTCGCACGACGACCGAGCGGTGCATCGCGTCCGGGCCATTGAATCCTGACGCAGCACAACATATTCTGGTGGCCGATCAAGCGACGGCAAGCCGCCGCGGCTGGTCGTAATCCCTTGGCGGCACGGATGCAAGGGACGATCGCACGAGGTAGCCATCGTGAGGATGCTGGAACGATTCTGGCTCGGTTGCGGAGGTTGTCAGGGGCGGGAGGGGTGCCACCTCGTCTCGTCGCTGGAGCCGCACGGAGCGACGTCCGCAGAGGCGAGCGGGTCTGTCGCAGTCCCGGCCGTTCTGGTTTTCCTGCTGCCATTGGGGCTGGCCATCGCAACCGCCGTCCTGGCAAGGCGACTGACGTGCCCCGCACCCGACGCGACGGGGCTGTATGAACTGGTGGGGCTGTTGGTCGGCTTCGCTGCGGGCGTCGGGGCGGCAAGGTTGCTTGTGGCCGGGTGGCGCCGCGGACGGGATACGGCGGGCAAACCGGTCGAGGAGAACACATGAGAATCGGTTCGTGGGGAAGGCGCAAGAGCTTCCCACGTGGCATTCATCCGCCGAGCCGCAAGTACACCGAGGCGTCGCCGATTCAGCTTTTCACACCGGCGAAGGACGTGTTGATACCGATGGCCCAGCACATCGGCGCGGCATGCACGCCGACCGTCCAGTCCGGACAGACGGTGCGGATCGGAGAGAAGATCGGTGACAGTGATGCGCCGGTCTCGGCCCCCATACACGCATCCATCAACGGAACGATCGGGGCCGGCACCGTCGGACTCCTCCCGAGCGGCCGCCGAGTACCGGCGCTGCCCATCAAGCCCGCACCGGACGGCGGGGCACAGCCGTCCGGTTTTCTGGACGACTTTCTCGACCGGCGCTGGGACGGAACCGACGCAACCCGCTACGAGCCGGACGAAATCTGCCACGCGATCCGTACCGGGGGGATCGTCGGCCAGGGCGGAGCCACTTTCCCCACGTTCATCAAGCTGAAGAAGGATCCCAATCGCCCCGTGGATACCGTGCTGCTCAACGGGGCGGAGTGTGAGCCCTACCTGACGGCCGATCATCGGCTCATGCTCGAATGCCCCGAGGGAATCATCGTGGGGCTCCAACTGGCGATGCGTTCCTCCGGAGCCGAGCGCGGCCTGATCTGCATCGAGAGCAACAAGCCGGACGCCATCGACGCGATGCGTGCGGCGGCGGCCGGCCGACCCGGCATCGAGGTGGTCGTCTGCGATTCCAAGTATCCGATGGGCGGCGAGCGACAACTGATCCCGGCCGTGCTGGGCCGCACGGTACCGAGCGCGCCGAAGGGGCTTCCGCTGGATGTGGGGGTCGTCGTCATCAACGTTGCCACGGCCCACGCGATCGCCCGGGCTGTTGTCCGGCAGAAGCCGTTCACGCACCGCGTGGTGACGGTCACCGGCCTGGGTGTGCGACGGCCGGCCAACTGGCTCGTGCCATTGGGCGTGCTTTTCGCCGATCTGCTGGAGGCCAGCGGGGGGATGACCGATGACGCCGTGAAGGTTCTCGCGGGCGGGCCGATGATGGGGCCGTGCGTGCCGCACCTGAACGTTCCGGTGGTGAAGGGCACCGGCGGTATTACGGTACTGTCGGAGGCGGAGGCCGTCCGGTTTTAGGAGTCGCCCTGCATCCGTTGCGGGCGCTGCATCGACAACTGTCCGCTTCATCTTGCGCCGACGAAGATTGCCCAGGCGGTCAGGCATCGCGACTACGATCTCGCCGCCCGGTATGACATGGATGCCTGCTGCGAATGCGGGTGCTGTGCGTACGTCTGCCCGGCACACATCCCGCTGCCGCAGTACATCCGCGCCGGCAAGAACCAGTGGCGGATCCTTCAGGAACAGCAGAAGCGCCGGGCGGCCCAGTCGGTGCAATCCGGCGCGCGGAGTACGTAAAGCGTGTGGCGGGCGCGGCCCGGGGGCCGCCGGGCGCCCATCCCGAACCGAGGGCAAGGGCCCGCTTGCCGAGCCACGCAGTCAGGAGCTGCAACCGTTCATGAGCGCCACGATGAAACCGCCGATCACCGCCCCTCTCGCGGACAGCCCGAACCGGGGCCTGCGGGTGGGCGCAGCACCGCATCTCGCGGACACGGTCACGACGCGGCGAATCATGTTCGAGGTGGTACTGGCCATGGTGCCGATGTTCGTGGCCGGCGTCTGGTTGTTCCGGCTCAACGCCGTGTGGCTCACGCTTGCGGCGACAGCCGGCTGCCTGGCGGCGGAAGCCGTGGGCAACGCAATGCGCGGCCGCACTCAGGCCTCGCTCACCGATGGTTCGGCCGTCGTGACGGGGGTAATCCTCGCGTTCTCTCTGCCGCCGGGGATACGGTTGTATCAGGCATTCATCGGCGGCGTAGTGGCCATCGGCCTTGCGAAGATGGTCTTCGGCGGCCTCGGGCAGAACCTGTTCAACCCGGCGATGGTCGGCCGGGCATTTCTCATGGTGTGCTTTCCGGTCGCGCTGACAACCTGGGTCGAGCCGGGCACACTGAAGACCATCGGCGTGGACGCGGTAACCCAGGCCACGCCCCTTGCCGCGGCGAAGTTTCACACGGCGCCCCTGGCCTCGATCCGGGACCTGTTCATCGGGAACGTTGCGGGATGCGTCGGGGAGACCAGCGCCCTGGCTGCGCTGATCGGCGGGCTGTATCTCGTGCTGCGCCGCGTCGCGGACTGGCGGCAGCCGGCGGGGATGATCGGGGCCTCCCTGGCGTTTGCCGCGATCGCGCACTATATCGCGCCGGCACGGTTCGTCGGGCCGGGATATCACCTGATGAGCGGCGCGTTGATGTTCGGCGCATTCTTCATCGCGACGGACTATGT
Source organism: uncultured Planctomycetales bacterium (assembly GCA_964569765.1). GTDB lineage: Bacteria > Planctomycetota > Phycisphaerae > UBA1845 > PWPN01 > CAZMVY01. The sequence continues at coordinate 11,097 of CAZMVY010000094.1, read as the reverse complement.
GGGCGCCCCGGTCACGCCGGGCGGGCGGCTGCTCTTCGGCGTCGGGGCGGGTGTGCTCGTGATGGTGATCCGGCTGTTTGGCGGTTACCCGGAAGGCGTCATGTACGCGATCCTGATCATGAACGCGCTGACACCCCTGATCGAACGCTGGACGCTGCCCACGCCCTTCGGGGGCAAGGTACCGGCCTGAACGCGGGAAGGTATTGTCGTGAAGAAGTTCATCGAGCAGTCGTGGCTGATCGTGACGTTGGGCGTGGTCTTCGCGGTCCTGTTGGCCGGGGCCCAGACCAGTTTGGCGCCGCGGATTGACGCAAACCTGACGCGAGCCTTGAACGAGGCCATCGGACAGGTCGTGCCGGGCGTGGTGAAGACGGAAAGCCTGACGGTGCCCGGATACGACCGGGGCGTCTACAAGTGCCTTGGCCGGGACGGGCAGTTGGTGGGCTGGGCAATCGACGCGTCCGGGGCCGGCTTCGCGGACAAGATCCGGCTCGTCGCGGGGATATCGCCGGACACGACGCGGATCACGGGCCTGAAAGTGATCGAGAATGTGGAGACGCCCGGCCTGGGGAACAAGGTCGCGGACGAGTCGTGGGCCCGGCAGTTCCGCGGGCTGGAGGCGGGCTGCCGCATGGTCGTGCAGAAACGGCCGCCCGCAGCAGGACGGAATGAGGTTCAGGCCATCACCGGCGCCACGATATCGAGCCGGGCCGTGGCGGACATCGTAAGCGACGCTCTCGAGCGGGTCCGGCCCGGACTGGCCGGGCTGCGATGAGGACGCCTGACGACGGGGAGTATCGCGTTATGGCGGAAGCGGACAACTCGAACCTGCGGCAGTTCACCGACGGTCTCGTGGCGAACAACCCGACGCTGGTACAGTTGCTGGGCATGTGCCCCACGCTGGCGGTCACCAATTCGGTCGAGAACGCGCTGGTGATGGGCGCCGCGGTAATCTTCGTGCTGGTGATGTCGAACCTGATCACCAGCGCGCTGCGCAACCGGCTTCAGCCGCACGTGCGCATCCTGATCTTCACCCTGACGATCGCGACGTTCGTAACGATCGCCGATCTGGCGCTCAAGGCGTACGTGTTCGAGGTCAGCCGGAAGCTCGGTCCGTTCGTGCCGCTCATTATCGTGAACTGTATTATCATCGCCCGTGCCGAAGTGGTGGCCAGCCGCCAGGGCGTGGTCCGCTCGGTCGCCGACGCCTTCGGTTGCGGGTTGGGCTTCACGCTGGCGCTCTGCCTGCTCGGCGTGATCCGCGAGCTGCTCGGCTCGGGCGGCATCACCGTGATGCGCGACTGGGGCTGGTCCTGGCACCTGGATTCCAGGGTCTTCGAGCCCCATGCCTGGGTTATCATGATCATGCCGCCCGGCGCGTTTCTCACGCTGGGAATCGTGATCGGCGTGGTGAATCACCTGCGGTCCCGGGGGGCGGCGAAAGGAGGCGCGTAATGGATTTCGGGGCCCTCGCCGGCGTATTCATTGGCGTCGTGCTGATCAACAACTTCGTGCTCGCGCGGTTCCTCGGCATCTGCCCCTTCTTGGGCGTCTCCCGAAAGGTGGACATGGCCTTCGGCATGGGCTGCGCCGTAACCTTCGTGATGACCGTCTCGGGAGTAGTGACCTGGCTGATTGTACACGCGGTCCTCATGCCGGTCGGCCGGTGGCTGGGAAATCCGGAGTCGCTCTTCTTCCTGAAGTACGTCGCCTTCATCATGGTCATCGCCGCCATGGTGCAGCTCGTCGAGATGTACCTGAAGAAGTTCTTCCGGCCGCTGTACAACGCGTTCGGGGTGTTTCTTCCCCTGATCACGACCAACTGCGCGATCCTCGGCGCCTGCCTCCTGATCGACATGAACGAGATGTACCGGAGCAGCCTGCTGAAATCGACCGTCTTCGCCTTCGGCGGAGGAATCGGCTTCGCCATGGCCATCACCATCATGGCCGGCATCCGGGAACACGTACGCTTCAGCGATGTGCCGAAGCCCTTGCAGGGCGCGGGCATCACGCTGCTGACGGCCTGCATTCTTTCCCTGGCGTTCATGGGTTTCGCCGGTATCGGCAAGTAGGAGGCGCCGCGCGATGATCGTGATGACGGCCGGTTTCGTGCTGTTCGGGTTGACGCTGCTGTTCGCGATCGTTCTGGGGCTGGCCAAGGAAAAGCTGCGGGTTGAGGAGGATCCGCGCATCGCGCAAGTGATCGAGGTGCTGCCCGCCGCCAACTGCGGCGGATGCGGCTTTGCCGGGTGCGCGGATTTTGCCAAGGCCGTGGTCGAGCAACGCGCCGGGTGTGACGGCTGCCCGGTCGGCGGCTCCGCCACGGCCGCGAGGATCGCCGCCCTGCTCGGGATCGAAGTGATACCGACGTTCCCCTACCGGCCGGTCATCCATTGCGCCGCCCGCACCGAGGACAAGCTCGGCGTGGTTGCCTACGAGGGTGTGCACGGATGCGCCGAGGCCCACGTGGTCGGCGTCACGCAGGCCTGCACCTATGGATGCCTGGGCTTCGGGGACTGCGCCCGCGCCTGTACCTTCGACGCCCTGCACATGGTGGACGGCAAGCCGGTCGTGGATTATGAAAAATGCACCGGCTGCGGCGCCTGTGCGAAGGCGTGCCCCCGGCGGCTGATCGAGCAGATCCCCTTCAAGCAGGAACAGATGCTCGTCGTGGCGTGCGCCAACAAGGAGCCCGCCCGGAACGTCCGGCAGGTCTGCAAGGTCGGCTGCGTCGGCTGCAAGGCCTGTCAGCGATTGCTCGCGGCGATCTTCGAGGTCAAGGATAACCTCGCACACATCAACTACGGCAACTACACCGGCAACGAGGACTTCAGACCGGTAATCGAGAAGTGCCCCGCCGAGGTGCTCGTCCGTTTCGGCAAGCCCAAGCCGGAATACGCACGCCAACTGGCGGAGCAGGAAGCCGCCGCCCCCGTCCCCGGATAATCCGTGCTTACTCCACCACGTATTGGTCGAAGCCCGGCGTCTTTTCGATCACGGGGTTACCGGCGTCCCCGGTAATCCAGAGAACCGCGACATCCGGCACACGTCCGGTCGAGATCAGTTCTCGTCCCTCGGACACGCTCAGGACGCTGAATGCCGTCGCCCAGGCATCCGCCGTGATCCCATCGGCGGCGATGACCGTGACACTCGGCGCCTGCGTCGCAGGCCAGCCGGTCCGTGGGTCGATGATGTGCGAGTAGCGCCGCCCGCCGATCTCGTGGAAGCGCTGCTGTACGCCCGATCTCGCGTCCGCTCGAACCGACAGACGCAACACGAGCACTATGCCCCGCCGGTAGGGATCCTGCACGCCGACACGCCAGGGCTGTCCGTCCGGTCGGGTTCCCACGGCGACCACATCTCCGCCCACGTCGACCAGCGCACCCTTCGCACCGCGGTCCCGCATGGCAGCGGCCGCGAGGTCCAGCGCCTGACCCTTGGCGATCCCGCCGAGGTCAATCTGCATGCCCGCCGCCGGAAGGGCGACCGTACGCAACTTTTCGTCCATGACGATGCGATCGCATCCGATCAGCGCGCGGACCGCGGCGATCTGCTCCGCCGTCGGAAGCCGCCCCTGCGCACCGGCCTGCTTCCACAGGCTCACGAGCGGCCGGCAGGTCACATCGAACGCGCCGCCGCTGGCACGCCAGACCTCCAAGGCGCGTCGTATGCAGGCCCAGGTTTCCGCTGCCACCGGTACGGGCGTTCCGGCCGGCAGGCGATTCAACCGGCCGATCTCGCTGTCGGCGACGTAATCGCTCATCAGCCGATTGACATCCTCCAGGCGGGCATAGCCGGCTTCCACGGCGGCCGTCGCCGTCGCCTCGTCACGAGCCACGGCCGTCAGCGTGGCGAGGGTGCCCATGACTTCCCGCGAGCGGCTCGCCTGGACGGGCGACGGCGGCCGTCTGCATGCGGCGCCGTGCAGCAACAACCCCGCGAGCAGCACGCATTCGATCCTCGCCGCCCACAGGTGCCGGGTGCGCGGACGGCGACCGCCGCCGCATCGGCAGGTCTGACCAACGGCCGAAGCTCGGCTCATTGCGGCATGCATGATTCACTGCGTCCCGATTCGCCGTTGAGAACGTCTGCGTCGCTTCCGGTGCCCTGCGTCAGGCCAGCGGGTAGACCACCATCCCCGTCGCAAGTTTCGGGTAGAAGAACGTGCTCTTCTGCGGCATGAAGTCGTTTGCGTCGGCGACCGCACGCAGCTCGGCCATCGCCGTCGGCTTCACGAGGATCGCCACACCGCCTGTCGCCGCCGCCATCCGCTCGGCCTCCTCGATCGACGGCGTGTACGCCACGCCCGGCGGGCTGCCCTTCAGCGCGCCGGCCGTCAGCGACTCCTCGAACATGCAACGATGCAGATACGCCAGATCGAGTGCACGCCACGCCCGGCTCCGATCCGGGCTGAGCCTCTCGAGAAGGCCGCGGTTCGTGAACGTGCCGACGTAATACCGCTTCTCCTCGGGCGCATAGAGCGCGATGTCGTGCGGGGCGCCCGGCTCGATCAGCCTGGCCGTAGCGCCCGCCGGCAGTTCCGCCGGTGCAAAGGAGCACACCGGAGCCCAGACGCGCATCAGGTCGGCCGCCTTCAATCCGCCCAGCCCGCTCAGGACGCGGTGCGTTGGCAGGATCACGCAGCCCGGATCCTCCATCGCGCACAGTCCGATCAGCACGAAGTTCGCCGGGTGATCCGCCGACAACGCCCCCCCGGCGGCGGCCGCCGCCTCATTGCGATAGTTGAGCGCCGTCGAGTAGCGGTGATGGCCGTCCGCAATGTACACGGCCGTTCCGGCCAGGCGCGTCGATACCTGCCGGATCGCGTCCGCATCCGTCTCGATCCACATCCGGTGGACGACCTCGCCGAGCGCGGCCGTCACGTCCGCCGGTTTCGCGCCGCGATCCAGCACGCCGGCCACGGCGTTCGAGGGATCGCTGTACAACCCGAACACGGGCGAAAGCTGGCACCGCGTCGCCCGCATGAGCATGAGCCGATCCTCCTTCGGCCCGCCGTGCGTCAGCTCGTGAGGCAGCACCCTACCCTTGCCGAACTCCTCGAGGCGCATCGCAGCCAGCAGCATCCGGCGCGTGTAATCGCGCCCGCCCCACCGGTACGACTGATGATACACGTAGATCGCGGGTTTCTCGTCGCGCGCCAGGACGCCCTCGGCGAGCCATTCGCGGAGCGTCTCCGCCGCCTGCCGATAGACCTCGGGCGGCCCCGCCTGCCTCGGCGGAACGAACGGCATATCCACACCGACGATGTTGAACGGCGACTGTTGCAGCAGCCGCGCCTTGTCGTCGGCGGTCAGCACGTCATAGGGCGGAGCGACGAGCACGGTCCAATCGCTGCCAAACCGGGCGCTGTTGTATCGAATCGCACGAAACGGCTGAATCTCCGGCACGTTACAGGCTCCTGATTACGCGGCGCAGCCATGTCGTTGCTGGTACGCACGAGACGGCGAACGCTTGCGCGTACCCGCCCATGGCCGGGCAGAGCGAAACGGACGACGCTCGCCGTCGCGTTATTGGCCGCAACAGGCACAAGACCCCTGCGTCAGGCGGCATCTTTGCCCCATACGAATGGAGTGTCAACCTTCCCACGCTTGACGCAGCGGCCGTCGGTTCCCACGATAGCAACGTGGGCGAAGAAATCGTCGATCCGCTGTTCGAACGTTCGTTGATCGCCGCTTGCGCCTCGTTCGGGGTGCGCGTGGCCCCCGCACAGATTGAGCGGATGTGGCGGCACTTCCGCCTCGTCCGCGAGACGAACACGAAGTTCAACCTCACGCGGATTACGGATGTCCGGCGCGCCGCCGTGGAGCATTACGCGGATTCGCTGACGCTGCTGCCGTGGCTGGCAGATCGAGCCGTCGAGCCGGCGCGGGCGCTTGACGTCGGCACCGGCGGCGGATGGCCGGCCGTTCCGCTGGCGATCATGCTGCCGCAGGTACAATGGACGGCGATCGACTCGACGGGGAAGAAGGCGCGCTTCGTGGCGGAGGCCGTGGCGGCTCTCGGCCTGGCGAACCTGACCGTCCTCCAGGTCCGCGCGAACGAACTGGCGAGTAGGACCGCGCCTTTCGATCTCGTTGTCTGTCGGGCCGTCGGCAAGCTGCCCGACCTCGTCGCGGAGACGTCGCGGCTGATTGCCCACAGCGGCTATCTCGTGTGCTACAAGACGGCGGAGTTGTCCCGGGAGGAGCGACAGGCCGGCGAGCGAGCCGCGGCCCGCGCCCAGCTCACCCCGCAGCCGGACCGGCCGATTTCGCTCCGGACCGGAGGCGAGACATTTCGCCGGCTCCTCGTCTCGTACCGCAAGCGGCAGGATCCCGGCGGAACAGACGGCGCCCGCGGTGCGGACGGCCTGACGCAAACGGCAGGATCCGCCGTGCGTCGGCACGAAGACTGCGCCCCACGACAACCTGCTGCCGACTGACCGGCGGCTTTGCCAGGCGGCCACGGCGCGATGCGATCTATGCAAACCCCCTTGCCAGACGTACACTGGATGAACGGGCAACACGCGTCACGCGAGCTTGAGGGCGGCTGTGGAAACGACGCAGACCCATCTTCTCTGGGCGGTCAGAGACACCCGCAACCGGGAGGCATGGGTCAGTTTCTACCGCATCTACGGAACGATGGTCAGCCACTTCGTCCGCCGGCTCGGCCTGTCGGAAGCCGAGGCGGACGACGCGACGCAGGAGGTTCTTCTCGCCGCCCACAAGTCGCTCCAGGAGGGGCTCTACGACCCGGCGAAGGGCCGGTTCCGCAACTGGCTCTACGGGATTGCCCGCAAACGGGCATTGGTCGCGTTGCGGGCACGGGCCCGCCGGACCCGCGTCCAGTCAGCGGTACCCGAGGAAGGCGCCGACCTGCTCGACGCGCTCGAGGACAAGCACGCGGACGAATCCGCGCGCGAGGTCTGGCAGCGCGAGTGGCGATACGCCATCCTCGAGGAGGCCATGCGCCACGTGCAGGCCGCGGTCGGGGACAAGGAGTTCCAGGCGTTCGTCCTCCACGCCATCGAAAACCGTCCCGTGAACGAGGTGGCGGAGATGCTCGACATCTCGCCATCCAGCGTGTACGTGTACAAGGGCCGCGTCCTCGCCGCCATTCGCGACTGGGCAGCCCGCTTTGAGCTTGAGTGATGCCGCCATGGCCGCACCGCCGACGCCCGAACCCTCCGATGCCCGTCCGCCCGAAGCCGCCCCCGCAGAATCCGTCAGTGCCGATGCCCTTTCCTCCGGCCCGCCCCCGCCGGAGGATCCGGAGGCCACGCAGTTGCTCGACGACCTCCGCGTCGTGGTCAGCCGCCGGGCCCTCACGCAAACCGCGGCGATGGCGCACCCCGAGCGGCTGGATGGACAGCGGCTGAATCAGTACATCATCGGCAGGCTGCTGGGCGAGGGCGGGATGGCGCGGGTGTACCGCGCGGCCGATACCGAGTCGGGGCGGCCGGTGGCTTTGAAAATCCTCAAACCCGAATGCCGCATGGACAAGAGCATCTGCGCCCGCTTCTCGCGCGAGGCCCGCAGCATGGCGAGGATCGAACACCCGAACGTGGTGCGGATCTTCGAATACGCCGAGAGCGGCGACCTGGGCGCGATCGTGATGGAACTGCTCCCGGGCGGCAGCCTGCGCGATCGGCTCCTGGGATACCGATCGCGGCAGACGCAAATGCCCATTGCGGAAGCGGTCAACTGCATGGTGCAGGCGTCCCGCGGCATCCAGGCGGCGCACGAAATCGGCATCGTACACCGCGACATCAAACCGTCGAACATCCTGCTTGACGCGCAGGGCCGGAGCAAGACGGCCGACTTCGGCGCGATCCTCGTGGTCGAGGGCGCTACGTGGCTGACCGGGCTCGGCCAGCAGATCGGCACCCCAGGCTACATGAGCCCGGACCAGTGCCGGGGCGACCGGGTGCCGCCGGCGAGCGACGTCTGCTCCCTCGGCGCGACCCTGTTCGAGCTGGTGACCGGGCGCCTGCCCTTCGATGTTGAGGAGGCCAGCCCGTTCGCCATGATGCTCAAGCACCTCTCGGAACCCGCGCCGGACCCGCGGCTCTTGCGGCCGGACGTGCCGCCGTGGCTCGCGGAGGTGATTCTCAGGAGCCTCGAAAAATCCCCCCGGAGCCGCTATGAGACGGCCGGCGAGTTCGCCGAGGCGCTGCTTGCCGGCGGGCCCGCCGCGCTCGCCGAACCCGGCCCCAAGGCTGACCGGCCTACCGGATGGCAGATGGACGTCGCCGCCGTCCGCAAACAGCTTCAGCAACTGCCTCAGAAGGCGATCGTCTGCTGGGCATGCCGTTGCGCCCGCCGGGTGCAGGGGCTCAACCCGGACCCGCGACTCGAACGGGCGCTGGGGATGGCCGAGGCCGTCGTGGCAGAGAAGTGCGAGCTCGACTCGCGCGACACGCTCTCGCGTGCCCTCGTGCGGGTGCGATCGCTCCGCGCCGCTTCGCTGGCGGCAGCCTACCCCGGCGAGACCGCACAAGGCTCGCAGGCCGCCACGGAGGCGGCCCGCGCCGCGGCCGCCGCCGCCTCCTGCGCCGCCGCCCGTTGCATCGCCGACGCCGCCGCCGACGCGGCCTTCGCCGCCCGCAGCGCCGTCGCGGCACTGACCCTGGCGCGCAGGCCCGTGAAACCCTTCTGGCAGGCCGCGCGAAACGACTACTGGAGACTGCTCCGGGTGACAGCCGGCCAGGAGGGCACGATCGGCCGGCCGATCCCGCCGGAAGTCTTCGTGGACAACGCGTAGGACGAGCGCAGCGCGGCAGGCCTGCTCTGCCGACCCTGCCGGTTATCGACTCCCCTGCCGAGCCAACCGACCGCGGGCATCGTTGAGCGCATGGATGATCTTCTGCGAATCGGGCGCAAGCCGCTGTGCCTCCGACAACTCCCGGATCGCGCCGGCCGGGTCGCCCTGGCTCATCAGGACGACCCCGAAGCCGAACCGCGCCTCGACGGACTCCGGCATCAGGCGAACCGCCTCCCGGTAGTGCGCGGCGGCGCCGGCGAGATCCCCGCGCATGAAGAGCAAACGACCGAGATCCTGATGGGCCGGCGCAAAGGCCGGATCCGCCGCGATCGCCTGCCGAAAGCGGCGCTCGGCCCCTGCAAGGTCCTGTTGCTGCATCTGCCACTGGCCGATCGCGCAGTTCGCCTGGGCGGCGACGTTCGGGATCGTCGCGGCACGCTCCAGATGCGCGATCCCGCTGACTGTCTCGCCCCGGCGCAACAGCGCGTAGCCGAGGTTGAACTGCGTCGCGCCGTTGTCGGGATTCCGTGCCGCCGCCTCCTCCAGCAGCGGGATGGCCCGGTCCAGATCGCCGTCGGCCACGTATGCCATGCCCACATTGAAGAGCACAAACGAACCGGTGCCGCCGGACAGCGGGTGGGGTACGCTGCCGACAATCGTAAGACACACGGGAAGCGCAATGCCCATCGCAACGCCCGCCGCGTTCCGCCTCCGCGCCGCCTCGACGAGCTCCAGGAGGCCGAACCCGGCAAAGACCGCCAGTATCGGCACCGCCGGCAGGCGATAGCGCGAGGACGCATAGAAGAGGAGAAGCGTAAGGAGCACGCTCAGCGGGTATAGCGCGAGCACGCCGGCCGCGAGCCGATCCGGCCCCCTGCGGCTCCGGATGAGGCCGAAGACGGCAAGGGCCATCAGCACCGAGAACGGCAGAACAAGCAACCGCAGCAGCGGAACCTGACCAGCCTCGTAGTACAGCTCATAGTTGTCCTGTTCCTCGCGGTTGTTGACGGAGTAGAGCAGCTTGCGCAGGAGCAGGACCATGTAGTCGCCCGGGTGTGTGCGAATGAAGTCGAGCCCCTGACGAAACCAGTAGCGGGAGGCCTCGGAAGGTTTCAGCGGGCGCCCGAGAGCCCGTGAGGCAACGGCCGTCTCCTCCACCTGCTGCGACCCGATGCCGCCCGAAATCCCTGGCGGCTCGGCGAGCACGCCAACGGCATTCTCGTTGTTGCCCTGGGCGAAGGTCATACCGGCGTTCGTCTGGATCAGAACGAGATCGTGCCCCACGAAGTAGTTCCGCGCGGTAACCGGCAGGATCGGCAGCATCACCCCCAGGAAGAGAAGCCCCGGCAACCGCAAGGGCATGCGCTGCCCCTGCCGGACGCGCTCGACCCCCAGCCGGACAAGCAGCAGAACGACGAACAGCAGGTTGCCCGACCGACAGATCGTACTCACCCCGAGAGCAAGCCCTGCCGCGAGAAACGCGATCGGCCGGGGGCGGTCCAGACATCGCAGGATCAGAAGCAGTGCGCACGAATTCAGCGCCAGTGCGAGCGTCTCCGACAACAGCTTGCTCTCCATGAACAGCACCGGCGCGTACACCAGCAGGAGAACCATCGCCGCCAGTCCGGCCGCGTGGCCGAACAGCCGCCGCCCCATTGCGTAAACGAGCAGCAGATTGCCCAGGCCGATGATCGCCTGGATGACATAAACGACCGTGAAACTGCGCCCGAGCACGGAGTACACAAGGCCCAGGAAGTACGGATACAGCGGCGACCAGTAGAAGGGCGACGGACCGTAGCCCTCACCGCCGGCAACCCGCTGCGCCCATTGGTCGTACGACGCCGCATCAGCGATGGGTATGTTGTAATACGGGACGCGTGCCCGGTATTGCTCCAGATAGATTGCGCGCAGGAGCAGCCCGACCAGCAGCACGGCCGACACGCTCAGCGCCTCCCGCCGCCGAAGACCGGCAAGACCGCTCGCCGGGTTCATCATCGCACACCATTGCGACCACAGGACCCGCGCGATCGCGTGCCGCTCACCCGCCGGGACGACCGCGCATCAGTCTGCCAAACGCCTCTTCGGCCAAGCATACCCGCCCCGAACATGATGACAACGCCCACTCGAAAGCGGCCTCCGCGCCGCCCTCCTCATCGACGCAAGGTATTCTGCCGCAAGAACCAAGGCCCTTCCACAGAACTGCCAGCCACCCCGCCCCGAGATACGGCCCCTGCGCGGATTCCCGCGGCCTCCCCGAGGCGCCGCCGCCCTCGCCGGCGTCGTTCCCCTTCACTCCGCCTGGCTGTGCTTCAGATGCGATTGCCGCCCCTTCGG
>CAZMVY010000093.1:0-17291 GCA_964569765.1 uncultured Planctomycetales bacterium | reverse complement strand
GAACGCGGACGGCAGACGAACATGGCAGGTTCGCCCGCACTGGCAGCAGTGATGATCGGCATCGCTCTTGGCCAGATTCCTCCCGAGTCGCGCACGGCCGAGATGCCGGACAGTTGGCTGGTTCTCTACAACGCGAACGTTCCCGACAGCGTCGCCTGGGCGCAATGGTACGCGGCGGAACGTGGAATCCCCTCCGAGCAGCTCCTCGGCCTCAACACGTCGCCCAATGAGAATCTGCCGGACAAGGCCACGGCGGAAGCCGAGATCTTCGCGCCTGTTCGGAGCTTCTTGGCAAACCCCACGATCGGACCACGTATCATGGGCATTGTGGCCGGGTACGCCATCCCCGGGCATTTCGGAACGGGCGACTACGGGGTCGGCGGCTACTCGGTGGCCTGCGCGCTGCAGGATACCACGGATACCACGTTCAACGTGAACCCGGATTACCCGCACCGTTGGGGCGACGTCTTGCCACCGCAGCGTCTGACCCGGGCCACGATGACGGCAGGCCACTACATGGTCGCCCGCATCGATGCGGGCAGCCTGAGCCAGGCCAAGGCGCTTACGCTTCGCGCCAAGGGGATCTGGGCATCGCGTACGCCCATGTTCGGCCACTACGTCTACTACGATTACACCGACGCGCAGAAGGGCACATGGTCGGTCCTCATGCAGACCGTGCAGAATCCGCTGTTCGCGAGTCTTCCCTGGCAGGCGTTTGACGAGGACACGGCACAGACGCCCCTGGATGCCTTCCGGATCGGCTGGCACGATGTGAGGAACTGGAACGATGCCCGTCTGCGAGGCTCGCCCGCCGGGCCGCGGATTCTCGCGTACGACTACAACAGTTGGGGAGCGACGACGGTCCGCAGCACCACGCTCGACGGTGGGCGATTCGTACCCAATGCGATCGATGCGGGCTACGCCGCCGCCATCGGCGCAACGGCCGAGCCCAAGACCGCCTCTCCCCCCTACCCCGACACCCTCCTCGCGGGGTTGATGGCCGGCTGGACGCTAGGAGAGTGCTTTTACCTCGCCAACCCATACGACGACTTCATGTGGGAAGTCGTGGGCGATCCGTTCTTGCGGGTACCGGACTGGGCCTTGGGGCCGCTCAGGTCCAGTGCCGATATCGACAACGACGGCGACGTGGACGTAACAGACTTCCTGTCTTTCACCGGATGCTTGAGCGGGGCCAACAGGCCCCCATTGCCGGGCTGCGCAAACCGGGACTTGGACCGTGACGGTGATGTGGACGCAGCGGATTTCAGCCTCTTCCAGTCATGTTATAACGGCCCGAACCGACCGCCCGCTCCGACCTGCCCGCTCTGAGCCCGGGTTACGAACCCCGTTTACCACTTTTCAGGCGGAGGGTCGCATCCCTGATAAGATGGGCTATAATGCCGCCTTGGTGGTGGATCGCGGTGTACGGACGCGCCGTTCCCACCGATCCAAGCCTCCGGAGATACCGAGGTTACACACTTGTCAGGTGATCAGCACCGAACCGAGCCGGTCGCGATATCGCATGTCGGCTCCCGGCAAACCGTCTTGTGGATCATTGCGATGCTGCTCGCGGTGATCGCCACGGCACTCGTGCTGCGCCTGGATGAATCGAGTATGTCCCGCAGTGCGGTCTGGGCCCAGGCACCCAGCGGTGCCGGACGGCTGGGAGCGCGCGGCATCTACGCCTTCGCCGGTCAGGTAACCCGGAATTCGTACGGCATATTCATGCTCGATGTCGACACGGGGACAATCTGGTGTTATGAATTGAGTGGAGGCACCGAGGGAGCGAAACAATTGCGTCGGGTGGCCGCCCGGTCGTGGGTGTGCGACCGGTATCTTGAGGAGTTCAACGGCGGCGACCCCACGCCGGCGGCGGTGGCAGACCTGGTGGAGAAGCAGGTTTCACAACGGGAACGGCTTCGCAAGGGCAACCTGCTGAACGGTCCGGCCGACACGCAGCCGGTCGGACAATCCGAGCCGGAAGGTCAATCCGGCAAGTGAGGCGGCGATATGGCAAAACAATACTACAGCGCGGAGGAAGCCCGGCAGAAACTCCACACGGACGATGACGGGCTCAAGCTGCTGGTGCGGCAAGGCAGGCTCCGCGAATTTCGCGATGCCGGTAAACTGAACTACCGCGTCGAGGAGGTCGACGCAATCGTCGCGGAGAAGGCCAGCGCCCTGGGCGGCAGCGGCGAACTGCTGCTGGAGCCCGCCGAGGATTCCACCCCCGGCACCACGCCCCCCCCGGCATCCGCCGGCAGCAGCATCGGCTCGGCCATCTTCAACCTCGAAGACACCGGTACGCCGGAGAAACCGGCGGCCAAGACGGGCTCCGGCACCGGCTCGGGCAGCGGCGTGAAGCTGGGCGATTCCGATCTCGGTCTGGGCGGGTCGGACGTCCTGAGCCTGGAGGAGGTGGACAAGGAAGCCGTCGAGGGCATGCGCAAGGATGACACGGTTATCACAAACGTGGGCATCAGCGTCTTCGACGACGAGGACCTGGAAATCGCCGCGGATCCGATGGCGAAAACGATCGCCACCGGGGGCGCCGAGCATCTGGGGCTGGAGGGCAGTGGCGGCGGCAGCGGGCTGCTCGACCTCACCCGCGAAAGCGACGACACGTCGCTCGGCGCGGACGTGCTGGGTGACATCGAGTTGACCGACGATGTAACGCAGACCACCGAGGCCACGGCGACGACCGACATGGGCGAGGCCCCGGCGCCGGAAGCACCGGCCGAGCCGGTAGTCATGGCTCCGCGGCTCGTGCAGGTCGTCGGGGCGTTTCCGGCGGACCCGAGCGCGCCGATGTTCTCCGGTCTGCTCATCGCGGGTATGCTGGTGATGGCCATCGTAGGCGCGGCGGCGGCAGCGATGACGCTGGACGTGTGGCCGGCCTACCTGGATGTGATCTATCGGAACCTGCTGATCTCCACGGGAGCGATGGTGGGCATCGGCGGGTTGTGTGCGTTGATCGGCTGGCTGATAGGACGGCAGCCGGCCCCCCGGCGTGAGAAGGCGGCCAAGCCCGCCAAGAGCGCCGGCTGAGACGACCCCGAGGTGATTGGACGCCGGAGGCGATACTCCGATTACCTTAACCCGTTTGCGACATCTCGGGGCAAGGATGTCCGTCGAGTGCCCGCAGCACGCACCTGTTGCAAAGGGCGGCGTGCAGCCGGGTCAGTTCAAGAGGCTTTGGGTAAACGTTCTGTGTAAGGAGATCGAGATGTCCACTCGGGTAGGCCTGTGGGCCGTTGGTGTCGCCGCATTGATCGTCTCGATGAATGCGGGCTGTTACTACGATCAGTTCCTCCAGGAGCAGCGGGCGAACCGTGTGCTGCAGGAGCAACTCACGCGTGCGAAGGACGACCTTCACGACGCGGAGTCGATGAACCAGCAGCTCAACACGAAGATCGACTCGCTGAACGGCCAGCTCGCGGCGAACAAGCAGACCATCGACAGCCTGACGGCGGAGAACGAAAGCCTCCGCGACAAGTGGGGCAAGGCGATGGCGGCGCTGGAGAAGATGGCCGGCAAGGGTATCGAAACGCCCGTGGTGGTGAATCAGGTGCTTCCGCCGGCGCTGGATGAAGCGCTCAAGAAGTTCGCCGCCGAGAACCCCGATCTGGTGGAATACCTGCCGGAGAAGGGCGCCGTGCGGTGGAAGGCGGACCTGATCTTCCCGCTCGGCAGCGATGTGCTGCGCGAGAGCGTCGCCGAGCCGCTGCGGAAATTCGCGGAGATCGTCCGCTCACCGGCGGCGGAGAAGTTCGACGTGATCGTCGTGGGCCACACCTGCACCACACCGATCAAGCGGGCGGAAACGCTCCGGGAGCACAAGAGCAACTGGCACCTGTCGGCGCACCGCGCGATCTCGGTGATGAAGGCACTCGCGGGCGACGGGGTGCCCGAGGCGAAAATGGGCGTAATGGGCTACGGCGAATGGAGGCCGATCGCCCCGAACGATACCGAGGCGAACAAGGCCAGGAATCGACGCGTGGAGATTTTCCTCGTCTCCTCGGATAAAGTCACCACGGTGGGGACGGCCGGCACGTATGAAACGACGGACCGGAACATGAGCTTCGTCAAGCCGGCAGATTTCGGCGGTGCGGCGAAGGTGGCGTCGCCTCCGGCCCGGACGGCGCCGAAGGCAAATGCCCGAAAGGCCAAGGCCTCGCCGGCCCCGGCCAAGAGCGGCGAGAGCGCCGAGGCTCCCGCTCCGGCACCGGAGCAGTGACGACTCGCGAGAGGCGGGAACGCTTCCCGCCGCCGGCGTAAGGGAAATGCCGCAACGGACGGCGGTGAAACGAGCCGGCTCCTCACCCCGGCACGGTTCGCCGCCTGAAGACGGGCGTTTGTCGAAAAGCCCGACGGTCGGAGCATTGTCCTGCCCGTAGCTGTCGGCTCACCGGGTCGGTGCGAGAGCCCTCTGGGGCCTTCCGAGTGGCGACGTACTGCCAGGGCGTGCTTGTGCGGGCACGCCCTGCCGCTTTCTGTGGCCGCCGGAATCGGAGGACAACCGCGGGTCGAGACAAATATCATGCAAAGGCCGGCAATCCGCCCACGCTGAACGCCGGCCGCTGCCGGCGCCCTCCACGACCACCACCTATCGGAAAACGCGTGGATGCTGCAACAAATTGCCATGAGGAAAAGCTCCACCTTCTGCGGGTGCCCCGCGTATAATCCTGGTACGACCCGAATGGAACGTCGAAAGGCGCAAGGCTTCGTGTGTCTCGGGCCGGTCGATTGCAGACACATGGCGGCGCCGCGAACCCGTGAGGTGCAGGGAGCACGCCGCAGTCGCCGGCACCGGGATACTCTGCCGTGCGTTGCGGTCAAGGGTGGAGATCAGCTCCGGTCTCATCGGCGAAACGGCGCCTGCGCGAGCCAGGAGAAATCACGTTGAAGATACCGGTATTGGGCAGTACCTGGTTCGCGATTACGCTTCTCATCCTCATCTTTCTCTACAGCTCGATCGGTTCAGCCGTGCCGCCCATCCGCCAGGGGGCGCTCGCCGACTGGGTCGGCTGGGAAGCCCTCCGCTTCGAAATGAGCGAGATGGAGTGGTTCTCCTCGCCGATCTTCGTCGCAATAGTGGGGCTGTTCTGTCTCTCGATGGCGGTGGCCACGATTCAGCGAATTCCACTGAGCCTGACCCGGCTCGGCGAATGGGTGGTTCACTTCGGGATCCTGGTACTGGTCGTCGGATGCTTCATCTACTTCGGCCGGAAGATCGAGGGCGATGCGGTGATCTTCCGGCGAGCGGCACTCGTCTCAATGCCGGGAATGACCGGCCCCGCCCGGATGGCGGTGCGACCCGGCGCAACCGTCAGCGTCGCCGCGGGCGGCGAGCACTATCAGGTTTCCGTCTCCCGCATCGCACCGCGATATGAGGTTCCGACCGGTTCTGATCGGGGCAGGCAGACCCTGGCCGTGTGGTTTGCCGTGCAGCGCCGCAGCGCAGCGGGAAGCCGGCGGTTCACACGGGTGCTGCTCGCCGGATACCCGGCACTCACGGAAGACATCGAAGGGGTTGCGATGCCGGCGGCGCCTTCCGGCCGGGGGGTACTCGACGCGAATCTGCGGATCGACCTCGACTACGAGCCCCAAGATGCCTTCTTCCTTGAACGCACGGCCGCCTTGTACGCCCGCCTCGACCCGGCCGGCGACTGGGTGGAGATGCCCATCCACAAACTCCCACGATACTACGAGCACGTATCCGACCCGGACGATGTGTGGCCGACCGACGACGGCCCGGTGCCGCTCCGGCCCATCCGCCTCGACGCGGCGGGGCCTCGAACGGCCCCCAACACCGAAAACGCCATGAAGGGCCTGAAGTTCCGTGCGGTCGGTTACCTCCCGTACGCACGGATCGAGTCGCACTACGTACCCGGCGGGGCCGCGCTGAATCCGGTCGTACGTTTCTCGCTGTCCGATGGACGGTCGCGACACAGCTATGAGCTGGCCGCGTTCGATCCCGCGCGGAACCATGTGGAGTTCAACGAGTCGCGGTTCCGCATGGATTTCCGCTGGGCCACCTCCGCCGAAGAACGCGAGCGCCTTGCCGCGAAGCACAACCCGCGGCTGGAGTTTCGCGTCGCGGGAAAGGACATGCCGATCGAGCTGCCTCTCGCGGCCCTGCTGGACAAGGGGCCGCAGCCGGTCCCCGGAACGGACTACCGGGTGACCGCCGGCACGTCGGACGTGATGCTGAACTTCCCCCTGATGAGCGAACCCATGCGGGGCCGGACTGACGATGTCATCGTCGTCTCCGTGGAACAGGGCGAAAAGAAGTTCCGCCGGATCGTCTTCGCCCGACACCCCGAGCAGAACCGTGATCTTGATGCCATGCATGCGTCGGCCACAAACCGGGCCGACTCGGGCCTGCAAATCCGCTTCATCGATCCGGCGCCGGCGGGGGTCCTGCTGATCGGGGGGCCCACGGAACAGGAGTGCGAGATCGTCATAAACAGCCCCGGCGGCGAGCAGACGCGCCAGCCCATACCCGTCGGGGCGACGGCGTCTGCGACCGGGGAGGCCCTGCCATTGACGGTGGACGCGCTGATTTCGAGGGCGGTAGAGGTGACGCGACCGGCGATCGTGCCCCGCCGCCAACGGCAGCCGCTTCAGAGCGTGGGCGCGGCCATGTCGCTGCTGGCAATCGAGGTGGACGACGGCGTCCGCACGCAACGGGTCTGGCTGCCGTACAACCGGTACCCGTTCCCCGATCCGACCTACGCCTACCCCGAACGGTTTCAGTACGGCAGCTACGCGCCACGGACGGTCATGCTCTCTGACGGACGCACGGTCGAACTGATGTACTCGCGGGAACGTCGATACCTGCCGGCCGCCGTCGCACTGGAGAGCTTCGTGCTCGAGACGCACCCCGGCGGGCAACGGGAGCGCGACTTCATCAGCCGGATCCGTTTCTATGAAAAGGAAGGCTGGTCGCCGATCCGCGAGGTGCGGTCGAACCAGCCGGCGGAATACGGCGGGCTCTGGTTCTATCAGGCGGAATGGGACCCGAAGAACGAGGCGATCACGGTCCTGGGCGTGGGAAACCGGGAAGGCATCTCCGTGATGCTCGTGGGTGTGCTTCTGTCGGTCGCCGGGATGATCTACAGCTTCTACGTCAAACCGTTCCTGGCGCGGCGGCGAACGGAACACGAAGCGACGGCCGGCGGACAAACGGAAAACCCGCCCGACGAAGCGGTACGCGGCGACCCCTCGGGCATCCGCAGGAAGCGACCCGCGGCGTCTTCGCCGGCGAGCCTTATCGCGTGGGTCGCCGTCGCCGTCGCCGCCGGCGTTACCCCACGGGCCCACGCGCGGCAGTTCGCGCAGGATGTGGACCTCTCGCGGATGCGGCTGATCGCCGTCCAGCATGACGGTCGTTTCAAGCCGTTCGATACGCTGGCCCGTGAAACCATCCAGCAGATCACGGGCGACAGCGTGTTCGACGGCCAGGACGCCGTCTACACCTATCTTGACCTGATGTTCCGGCCGGCGGCGTACGGAAACCGCAACCTGATCTTTGTGAAGAAGGCCCGCGTCCGGGAGGCCCTGATCAAGGCTGCCGGCAACGAACTGAGCGATGCCGAGGCATCCCTCATCCGGAAGACCCGTCGGGTTTCGCCGCGTTTCCTCCTGCTGCCGGCCGTACAGCAGGCGATCGAGACGCTCGAGAGCGATACGATGAACACCGGGCGCGACGCCGACCTGATCCGTACAGCCCAGGCATACGCCGACCCGCGGAACCTCCGCGGGTTTCTGCTGATCGTACCGCCGCCGGGCGGCACCTCACATTCGCCGTGGCTCGGCATCGATGCGATCACCGGGGCACCCGAGACGCCGGCCGGCATGACCCCGGCCATCCGGAACCTGCTTGCGTCCGCCTGGAACCGGCTCGAGACGGCGTGGTCCTCGGAAAATGCCGGCGCGGCCAACGAAGCGATGAATACCCTCGCGTCCGAACTGGCCCGGGTGGAGCCGAGTCTGTATCCACCGACGTCGCGATTGGCCATGGAACACTGGTACTTCCGTCACCACGCGCTGAATGGCGTGTGGGTCGTGTACCTCGGCGCCTTTCTCCGCCTGCTCCCGGCGTTCCTGCTGTCCAGCCGCGCGGCCGGACGGATCGGCATGCTCGCCTTCGTGGTCGCGTTCGCGCTCCAGACCGTCTCGATCGGCGTCCGCTGGTACGTGGCCCGGCGAATCCCGACCGCCAACATGTTCGAAGCGGTGACCGCGGCGGCATGGTCCGGCGCGGCGATTGCATTGATTCTCGAGGTGTGGCTGCGGCGCAGACCGGTGCGGAACCTGTTCGCGCTCGGGGCGTCATTCTGCGGGGCGCTCGCGCTGATGTGCGGATACTACATGCCCGGCCTGCTGAGCGCGAACATCTCCAACCCGATGCCGATCCTCAACACGGTCTGGCTCAAGATCCACGTGACGCTGATCCTGATCAGCTACGTGCTGATCGGCGTGAGCTTCGTGACGGCCGCACTGTACCTCCTCCTGCGGCTCGCGGCGCGTTTCTCCGGTTCCCCGCGCCCGGCCCGGACGGGAACCGCGCCAAACGGCGGCGGCGAGGCGAGGATACGCGAAGCTATGCTTTCGGCGACCGCCGGCGAAACGATTGCATTGTACGATCTCGTGGCCGGCGGCTCACCGGGGGCCACGGGGGCGGTCGCGCCGCCGCGGTGGTCGGCAGTCACTGTTGCCGGCGCGATCCTGTCGCTGCTGGGGTGTGTGCTGCTGGCCGTTCTGCTCCGGCCTGAAATCGTCCGGACTGCAAGCGGCATTACGTCCGCCACGACCGGCGCGGCCATCGGACGCGCGCTCTACATCCTGCTGCTTGCCACCACGGTGCTTGCCGGGCCGGCGTTCGCCCTCTGGCTGCTGTCCGGGACCGCCCGGATCATCTTCGGCCGCGACGCAATGCCGCCGCAGACCTCGCGAGCGCCGCTGGCCACCGTGCTCGACGCGGCAACGATGCTGCTGATTCAACTAGCGTTCGTCACGCTGTGGGTGGGCATCATCCTCGGAGCGGCCTGGGCCGACGTCTCCTGGGGCCGGCCGTGGGGCTGGGACCCGAAGGAAGTTTTCGCGCTGAACACGTGGCTCATCTTCGTGGGGCTGCTTCACATCCGGCTGAATGTCCGCGACAAGGGCCTGTGGACGGCCGTCCTTGCCGTGGCCGGCTTCGCCGTGATGATGTTCAACTGGGTGGGCGTCAACTACTTCATCGTCGGGCTCCACAGCTATGCGTAATCGGGATCGGCGGTCGTCCGGCCAGCTCTCGCCGGTGCTTTCAACCGGACGTTGACTTCCGCTGCCGGCCGCAGTATCCGGACGGATAACGCTTCCGACGGACGCAAAGGCATCCGGTACCGGACGTCCGCATGATGTGTTTCGCCCACCTCGTCAGGTACGCCGTTCTCCTGGCCTTCCTCGGCCTGGTCTGCTGGCTGCCGGGCTTCGCGCTGGAAGGGGCGGCCGTTCGAGGCGCTCTGTCAGGCCGACTCCGCGGGCTTGCACGCTGGTGCCTGGGCTTCGCGTTCTGGATCACGCTGCTCTTCGTCCTCGCCGTCCTACACCAATTGCGCCCCCTGCCGGTCTGGTGCACGATCGCGCTGACGACCGTCGCCGCCATCGTCGTGGGCATACGCTCCCCGATCGGGGTCCCGCGTACGGCCGCGGCGTTGGTCTCTTGGGCACGCGGCCTTCCGTATGCACTCGTGCCCGCCGTGCTTCTGCTGCCCGGTTTTATCATCGCCGCCGGCTACGGCGTCGCCGCCGATGCCGCCGTCTATCACCTGACGCTGCCGAAGCTGTACCTGGCGCAGGGTGGCTTCCGCCCCGTCGCCTTCAGCGTGTACTCCAACTGGCCGCTGAACATCGAGTTGCTCTTTGCCCTGGCCATGCTGCTGAAGGATTACGTGCTCGCCACGCTTGTCCACTTCGGCTTCGGCGTGCTGACGCTGTATGCAATCCATGTCGGCTGCTCGACGTTTCACCGCCCACACACCGCATGGCTGGCAATGGTTCTCTTCCTGGCCAACCCTGTGGTGCTCGTCGAGACGGGCTGGGCCTATGTCGATCTCGCGTACGCGTTCTTCTTCCTCACCGGTTTTCTGTTCATGTTGCGGGCGGCTGAAGACGGCCAGGACCGCCCGACCGCCCTTCTGCTGGCGGGCATCACATGCGGCGTGCTCGCCGGTGTGAAAATCAACGGGATCGCAGGCGCGGGCGTCGTCGGGTTGCTGTACGTCATCAGCCGCGCAGGCCGCCGCCGCGAACGACGGGGGTTCGAGGCCCGCTCGTTCCTCGCTCGGTTCGCCCTGCCCATTGTGCTGTTGTGTGTGCCCTGGCTTATCAAGTCCGCGTGGTACACGGGAAATCCCGTGTACCCTTTCCTGTGCGGCTGGTTCGACGGCCGGGACTGGAACGCTTCGTTGTCGGCGCAGTTCTCGGCCTGGCAGCGCTCGATCGGCATGGGACGCGCCTGGCTCGATTACCTTCTGCTGCCGGTCCGCGTGATCCTTTACGGCGGCGAGGGCTATGCGCACTTTGACGGGCGCATCAGCGTCCTCTGGATCGCCCTGCTTCCGCTGACGCTGCTGTTCGGTCTGCGCAATTCGTTCGTCCGCCGCTGCCTGGGCGCGGCGGGCGCATATTTCGTCATCTGGGCAATGTCGTCGCAGCAGATGCGGCTTCTGCTGCCCGTGCTGCCGCTGTTGGCCATCGCCGCCGCCGTCACGATCGCGGACCTCCTCGAACACATCCGCTGGGCGCGTGTTCGCCAGGGCGCTCTGTGGTGCTGTCTGCTCGGATGCGGCACGGCGGCCGGGTTGACCAACGCGGATGTCTTCCGCTCCGGCACCGAACGGCTCCGCCTGCTGGCGGCGCATGGCGAGTCGCTGCGGCAAATGGTCTTCCACCCGGTGTACCGGTTCATCAACGAACGCCTGCCGAAGGACGCGAAGGTGTTGTCGCTGAACTGGAACTTCGGCTTCTTTCTGGAGCGCGAGTACGTCGCCGACAGTTTCTTCGAGGCATCGCAGGTCGCCGACTGGCTGCGACCGGCGACGAGCAAGGCGGAGGTTCGTCGCTCTCTGGCGGAACGCGGCATCACTCATGTGCTGGTGGGCCGATACGATTGGGGCATTGCGTATCCCCGCGCGCTGGATGCAATGCTCGCGGACCCCGGATACGCCCGCATCCTCTACTGGGCGGAGGACGACGAGTTTCTGCTTCTGGAGCTGAAGTAGCTGTCCGCGGCGGCCGGCGCGACGGCCGCGCGAAGATGCCGAACGAAACGAACCTGTGGTACAATCGCTGCGAATCGGGCGGTTCGCGCGGCAGGATGACCGATCCGGCGGCCGCCGCAAACGGCCATCGAGAAATGTCTTCCGACTGGCGATCCCGAATCATCGTCGTGGCGATGCTCGCCGCAGCGGCGATCCTGGCCGTCACCTCGTTCTGGAACGACAGCCTTACCTGCGACGAAATGTGCCACCTGGCATCCGGGGTAAGCTATCTGAAAACGGGCGACTTCCGGCTGGATCCCGATCATCCTCCCCTGGAGAAGATCTGGGCGGCCCTGCCGCTGCTATTCGTGGACCAGAAATGGCCCGGTCCCGAGACCCCCGGCTGGCGCGAATCGGACGTATGGCGTGTGGGTCGCACCTGGTTCTGCACCCTGAACGACGGGGAGCGCCTGCTGAAGATCTCGCGATGCATGATGGTCGCACTCCTGCTGGCGACGTGCCTGACCATCTACGGAATCGCCCGTGTTCTGTTCGGGCGCGCGGCAGGTCTGCTCGCAACGGCGATCTCGGCGCTGAGCCCGACGTTGCTCGCGCACGGGCGGCTGGTCACGACGGACCTGCCGCTTGCCCTCTTCGCCATGCTGACGATATGGACGTTCGCCCGCCTCATGCAGCGCGTGAGCATCCTGCGATTGGCGGCGGCGGCGCTGGCCCTGTCCGCCCTGAGCCTGACAAAATACTCCTGGCCGCTCGTGCTGCCGGCCCTGGCGGCGATGGCCGTGGCGGCCGTCCTGCGGCAGGGTCCCGGACAAAGCACAAAGAAGGAACGTGCGACGGCTGGCCGACCGCTTCGTCCCTGGATGCTGGCGCCGATCACTCTGGTCCTGGCCGCAACCGTCTGGCTGGCGATCTGGTGCTGTCTCGGCCTGCGCTACAGCCCGTTTCGCGGCGCGGACCAGGATCAGGCGATGCTCGTCGTCGTGCCCGGCCTCGGCAAACCCCCGCCCACCACGATGGATGAGGCGTGGGACACGATCCTGCGTCACTGGCAGGACGACCATCCGATGACCGATATCAGCGCCGACGTCATCCGTGCGGCGAGGAAGTACCGCCTCCTGCCGGAGGCGTATCTCTACGGGCTCGCCTATACGCGAAAGACCACCGAATGGCGGCCGGCCTATCTGATGGGCGAGATCCGCGAGGTCGGCTGGCGCTCCTATTTCCCCATCGCATTCGCGATCAAAACCACGATCCCCGAAATGCTCCTGGTAATCGCAGGGCTCGTGGCCGTCGTCTCGAGTTGCATCCGGCTCCGCCGCCCGCTGTTACAAGAACATGTCGACGCCGGCGGCAGCAACGCCGCAAACCCCGCTACCCCGGACGGTCACGACTGTGGAGCGATTCCGCGCGATCTCGTCCTGACGGTCGGGCTGGTCACATTCCTTGTGGTCTATGGCGTCACGGCGATCACGGCCAAGATCAACATCGGCCACCGCCATATCATCCCCATCTATCCCGTACTCTTCGTGTTCGGGGGCGCGGCGGCCTGCTGGAGCAGCCATCGCTGCGGCCGCTGGCTGCTGCTGGGCCTCGTGCTGTGGCAGGCCGGCGTAAACCTGCGCATCCATCCGCACTACCTGTGCTACTTCAACGAGTTCGTCGGCGGACCGCGGAACGGTCATCGGTATCTGGTCGACAGCAACCTCGACTGGGGCCAGGATCTCAAGCGGCTCTCCGTGTATGCGCGGGCCAGGCCGCAGGAAACGATCAAGCTCGCCTACTTCGGAAGCACCGACCCGAGGTGTTACGGATTCTCACCGCAATTGATCGTGAGCGACATCGTACCGCCGGAGGCCCTGGCGGACCTGACGGCGGGGACGTACTGCATCAGTGTGACGACCCTGTTCGGGCTCTATGACCCGGTGCTGCGGGAATCCTTCTGGAAGGACCCCGAGAACCTGGCGCTCTATCGCGCCCTGTATCACTCGCGGGCCCGGCGCGGCCTCGGCGGTGCTGCGGCGAGCTCGTCGTGGCAGGCAGAGGAGGCCCGCACATTTGATCTCCTTCGGAGGAGCCGCCTGTTGCACGGGCTGCGGCACCGCCCGCCCGAGGACCGCGTCGGGTACTCGATCTTCGTTTACCGCCTGACGCAGGCCGACATCGATGCCTTGACGGCACCATGAGCAGGCGCCTGCGAACCCCCGCCTTGTCCGCCACAGCGCCGGTCGCCGCGTGACTGTACGCCGGCGGCAGGCGTGATGCGGCGACCCGTCCGATGCATCTTCGAACCCCCCCGAGGTCCGCCCGCAAGCCATCGGGCGACCACAAACAAGTGGGAAGCTGCGAACCTGCCGCCCCCTGCGGCCGGCCGCCGCTTGACTGGGAAGTGGTATGCACCTACACTGAATAACAGATGGAAGCAAAGGCCCTCCGCCCGCTTCCAGGAAAAAGGCGTGCGGGGTTCCGCCGACCGTTGCGCGCAAGGGCCTGTTGCCCCGGCGGGGTTTGCCCGACGGATGCCGCAGACGAGGCAGCGGACCTCGACATCTCGCGCAGGCAGGGTAAGGAGCTGAATGGTGCGCACAGCCTGTAACGCCGGCGCCGTTGGCGTACCCCGCCCGGTCGCAAGGCTCGCCGTATGGCTTCTCGCGATCGCGCTGCTTGCCCCGGCGACGCCGGGCCGGGCAAGCCCCGGGTTGCCCGCTGATCGAATTCTCGCCCCGCCCGAACCCGCCGTACAGCCCTTGATCCCACGCACGATCGGCGTTGATGACAACGCGAACCGTATCGAGGACACCCTGGAGGCCAAGATCGCACGCTATGAGAAGGACCGCGCCGATCCGACCATCGGGCCGCTTGCGGTGGACGAGCGCGTCGCCGTCGAGTTCGTCTTCTCCGCGCAAATCACGCAGGATCAACTCGCCCGGTTCGTGAACGCCGGCGGCGAGGTTGCGCACATCTACCAGAGCGTCAGCTACGGCTGGAACGGCACGCTCCCGCTCAGCCGAATCCGCGAGGCGGTGCAAGCAGTCGGAGGAGCACTCGTGGGCGTCGTCGAGTCGCTTCCCGTGAAGCTGCACCTCGACAAGGCGACCCGAGCGGGGCGCGTCCGTCCGTACATGTGGGATGCCGGCTACGACGGCGACCCGACGATCACCATTGCGATCATCGACACCGGTGTGGACGACAGTCATACGGACCTGGCGGGGCGCGTGGAATACTGGCACGACTATACCTCCGATGCCTCGCCAACGCCGGTGGGCATTCAGTCGCACGGAACGCATGTGGCTGGCATCGCCCTTGGCACGGGGGCGGCCTCCGGCGTCAACCCCACAACAATCCAGTGGACCGACCAGGGGACTTTCCCTTCGACAAACGGCTCCTTCTACCCCTCCGTGCACGAGGTGCCCGCCGCCGTCACGCGATTCTCCTGGACGGCGAACATGGTCTGGGCAACCGGCGCCAACGCATCGGCACAACTCGGCCAGGCGACGGTGAACGCCAGCACCTACGCGTTCACGTTGCTGGCCTCGCCGATCGTCAGCACCGCATCCCCCATCACGGCAAGCCTCTCCAGCGTGAACAATCCGCTTCCCGGCTACATGCGCCTGTATTCGTCCTATAGTTCGAGCAGCTCGAAGGCCGGGGGCAAAGCGTATTCCACGGCCAACACACTCTCGGCGATCGTGTCGAACTTCGGCGCCGGCGACAGCTACAGCCTGTTCCGCGGCGTGGCGCCGGCGTGCCGCTGGGCGGGCGGAAAGGTCTTCACCAATGCCGGCTCCGGCAACACAGGGTACATCGGCGCCGCCCTGGATGACATGGTGACGCGGCGTGTGGCACACAACATCAAGGTCATCAACATGAGCCTCGGGCTCACGACGCCCGGGTCCACGGACCCCACGCTTCGCTCCAAAGTAAACACCGCCGTCGCCAACGGCATCGTCGTCTGCGTTTCGATGGGAAACGCCGGCCCGACCGGAGAGATCACCGCCCCCGGCCGCGCCGCGTACGCCCGTACCGGAGGGGCCGCCAATGACATCAACCAGCTTACCGACTACACCTCCATCTGGACGGACGTACCCGGCTCTACCGAGGACTACAAGCCGGACCTGCTCGCTCCGGGAGGATCCCTGACGGGCAAGTACAGCCAGATCATGGGGCCCGACTCGAACGACGGCGACGCCGAGGGCGCCCTTGCCGACCAGGTGCCGAACGACTACCAGAACATGTCCGGCACGTCGATGGCGTCGCCGTTCGCAGCGGGCTGCGCGGCGCTGCTGATCGACGCCTGGCAGGCCGCCGGCCACGCCTGGAACTTCAGCTCCGCCGCCGACCCGCTCTTCGTCAAGATGCTGCTCTGCGCGTCGGCCACGGAAACGGACCAGGGCCGTGAAGGCGGCACCAACAACCCCACGCTGGAGCGCGCATCGAACAACGCCGCCACGGGAATGAACAAAGACACGCGCGAAGGCTTCGGTATGATCAATCCCGACGCAGCCGTCGACGCGCTGACCCTCCCCTTCACCGGCTTCTTCAGCGATTCGCTCGGTTCGGCGTCGAGCGACCGGCGAGCGGCCGGGCGATATGTGGATCTCATCTCCGGTGTGCCAATCCGCCTCACGCTTTCGGGCATGACCACCGGCGATTACGACCTCTATCTCTACGACAGCGTCCCCGACGCCAAGGGAAACCCCGTCATTCTGACGGCAAGCGCCAATGCAGGCACCAACGTGGCTGAATCCCTCAACTACGTGCCCGCTTCCACACGCCGCGCCTACATCCTCGTCAAGCGCGTCACGGGAAGCGGCCCGTTCACGCTGACGCCCGACATCGCGGCGCCGACCAACACTCACGCCGAGCCCCCGTCCGTCTGCCCGGGCCAGTGCTCGACGCTCTGCGCCTCGCCCGGCTTCGGCGGCGACACAATCGACTGGTTCACGGACACCTGCGGCGGGACGCCCGTGCCCGGCGGCGCATCGCCGAGCGTCTGCCCGACGGCTCCGACCACCTACTATGCACGAACGAGGAACACGGCCGGCGGCTGGAGCAGCGCCAACTGCTCGCAGGTTGTGGTTGCGATCGACTCTGCCCCTGCGATCACCATCCAACCGGAGGGCCAGATTGTATGCGAGGGTCTCTCTGCGCAGTTCAGCGTAACGGCCGCAGGTACTGACCTGAGCTACCAGTGGCGCAAGGACGAAATGGATATCCCCGGCGCGACCTTGCCCATCTATGCGATCGCGGCGGTCACAGGGGGGGACGCCGGAATCTACGACTGCCTCGTGACGGGAACGTGCGGACCGGCGGTGCTGTCGGCCCCCGCGGCCCTGACCGTGCCGGCGGCCACGGCCATCACGGAACATCCCGTCGGACGGACGGCCTGCGAGGGTCATGCCGTTGCGTTCACGGTTTCGGCCGTCGGCGATGGCACGATCCTGTATCAATGGCAAAAGGACGGCCTCGACCTGACCGAGGGCGGGCAGTACTCCGGCGTAACGACGCCGACGCTGAGCATTGCCAACGTCGCCGCCACGGATGCCGGGAGCTACCGATGCCGCGTGACGGCCGGGTGCGGCGCCGCTGTGTCCGAGGAGGCCGCACTGACCGTGAGACCCCCTTGCCCTACCCTCGCGGACCTGGACGGCGACGGCGACGTAGACCTCAACGACTTCACGCAGCTTCAGGCGTGTTTCAACGGCCCGAATCGGCCGCCCTCAGACATCTGCGCAGTTCCCGCCGACTTCGACAGCGACACGGACGTGGACCTGAACGACTTCTCTGTTTTCCAAAGCTGCTTCAACGGACCGAACCGGCCGCCGGCGACTGGCTGCCGCGGCTGAGTCCGGCCGGCGCATCGCGACACCCCCTCTACGGGCGCTCCCAAGGGTGGCCACCGCTCAGAAACAGGGGAAAGGCAAATGCAGAGCCCGCCGTAACTGTCCGCTACGACGGGCGTTAGAATGGAGCCGATGAGATTCGAACTCACGACCTCTTGCATGCCATGCAAGCGCTCTC
>CAZMVY010000092.1:0-17294 GCA_964569765.1 uncultured Planctomycetales bacterium | reverse complement strand
CGGGCCTGGTGAATGCCCGCCGCCCACCGTCTGCAACTACGGCCATGCACCCAGGAAGGATTCGCCGCTTGTGTTTCGCGCGCGCCTTGCGCACAATGATGCGGTTGCCTGAAGGTGAGGCGGTAACGTGGATATCGAGGACGAAGACGAACCTCTGGAACGGCGTGCGGATGAAAGCGGCAAGGCGCTGCGGCCCCCGTTCGCCAGTCATCCCCCAAGTTGTTTCCGCGAGTTGGCGGCGGGAGCGTTACACGTCCCCCGCATATGGCACGATCCTCACCTGCCGAACCCCTCGACGAAAACCTGCCTGACCCCTCGAAACAAGACCTGCATGCGTTCGTCATTCTCGCACGGCGCCTGGAGGGCGGATGCCTCGCCCGCCCGGCATGTGGTGTGCCCCGCACGTTTCCGGTCGGAGCGCCCGCGCGCGTCAAGGCGACTACACTCGCCGGCCAACCCCCAGGCGACCGCTGGATGCTGAGACACACTCCGGGAACAGGTTTATGCCGATCCTGATCGTTGTGAACAATCCCGACGACTGGCCCTTGCAGATCCCCGGCGTTCAACTCGTCTCTGCCCGGTCGTATCTGTCCGATTCGGCCTACAGCGACATGCGAAACGCGAAGATTTTCAACCTGTGCCGGTCCTACCGTTATCAGAGCACGGGCTACTACGTGTCGCTTCTCGCTGCGGCCCGGGGCCACAAGCCTCTGCCGAGCATTACCACGATCCAGGACATGAAGTCGGCTACAATCATCCGCTTCGCCTCCGACGACCTGGACGCCCTGATCCAGAGCAGCCTCGCGCCGATCCATTCGAACCAGTTCACCCTGAGCATTTACTTCGGCCGCAATCTCGCCCGGCGGTACGATCGCCTCGCGATGCACCTGTTCAATCTGTTTCAGGCGCCCCTGCTGCGGGCGCACTTCTCCTACAACCGCAAATGGCAGCTTCAGGGCATCGGGCCGATCGCCGCCAGTGAGATCCCGCCGGAACACCGGTCCTTTGTCGTCCAGGTGGCCACGGAGTACTTCGCCGGTCGCCGTGGCGGTGTTCGCCGCCGCGCCGCCGCACGATACGACCTGGCGATCCTCGTGAACCCGCAGGAGAAGGAGCCCCCCTCCGATGAGCGTGCCCTGCGCCGCTTCGTGAGGGCGGCTGAGGCACTGGGCCTGCGCGCCGAGTTCATCGACCGCGACGACTACGGCCGACTCGGCGAGTTCGATGCCCTATTCATCCGCGAGACCACCGCCGTCAACCACCATACGTATCGGTTCGCCCGGCGGGCGATGGCCGAGGGGCTCATCGTGGTCGACGACCCCGACTCCATCGTCAAGTGTACGAACAAGGTCTACCTTGCCGAACTGCTCGACCGTTGCGGAGTACCGACGCCCCGGACGCTCGTGATCCATCGCGACAACGTGAATACGATCCGGACCGAACTCGGTCTGCCCTGCATCCTCAAGCAGCCCGACAGTTCGTTCTCACAGGGCGTCGTGAAAGTCGAGGACGAGCAGACCCTCTCCACCCAGCTCAGCCTGATGCTCGACAGCTCCGATCTTGTGATCGCCCAGGAGTTCCTGCCCACGGAGTTCGACTGGCGCGTAGGGGTGTTCGATCGGCAGCCGCTCTTCGCGTGCAAGTACCACATGGCCGGCAACCACTGGCAGATCATCAACCGCGATCACAACGGAAGCCGACGGTACGGCAAGGTGGAGGCCGTGTCCGTCGAAGACGTTCCACGGTCGGTGCTGCGGACGGCCCTGCGCGCGGCCAACCTCATCGGCGACGGGCTTTACGGCGTCGATGTCAAACAATGCCGCGGGAAATGTTATGTCATGGAGGTGAACGACAATCCGAATATCGACGCGGGCGCGGAGGATGCGGTTCTGAAGGACGAACTCTACGCACGGATCATGAACGTCTTTCTTCAGCGGATCGAGAGGCTGAAACGGGGTGCCGCCAGGCCGTGAACGCCGACACACCGCTA
This sequence comes from uncultured Planctomycetales bacterium, assembly GCA_964569765.1. Classification (GTDB taxonomy): domain Bacteria; phylum Planctomycetota; class Phycisphaerae; order UBA1845; family PWPN01; genus CAZMVY01. Next base: position 15,304 of record CAZMVY010000092.1, on the reverse strand, counting down.
CATCTGTTCCAGGCCGTCGGCATCGAACTGGAATACATGATCGTCGCGCGCGATACGCTCGACGTGCTCCCGGTGGCGGACAAGGTGCTGCGCGCGGCGGCCGCCTTGAAGCCCCAGCCCGAACGCCCGATACTCCCCGCGGCTTTCTCAAGACCCGGAACGCCCAATCCGGAACCCGAAGCCGCTGCGGGATGCCCCTCCGAAGTCGAGATGGGCGATCTGTGCTGGTCGAACGAACTCGTTCTGCACGTAATCGAACTCAAGGCAAACGGCCCCGCGCCGTCGCTCGACCCGCTCCCAGCGACGTTCCATCGGGACGTGGGCCGGATTAACGACTTGCTCGCGCCGATGGGCGGCTGCCTGATGCCGTCGGCCGCGCACCCGTGGATGAACCCCGCCCGCGATACGCGGCTCTGGCCGCACGACTATGGCGAGGTCTACCGTGCCTTCGACAAGGTCTTCGGCTGCCGCGGGCACGGCTGGTCGAACCTGCAGAGCATGCACATCAACCTGCCCTTCGCCGACGACGCGGAGTTCGCCCGGCTGCACGCCGCCGTCCGCCTCGTGCTGCCGATCATCCCGGCCCTGGCGGCCAGCTCGCCGATTATCGATGGCCGCGTTACCGGCCTGCTCGACAATCGCCTCGCGTTTTACCGCACGAACTGCCGCCGGATACCCTCGGTCACGGGAAGCGTGATCCCGGAGCCCGTCTTCACGCAGCGCGACTACGAGGAGCAGATCCTCCAGCGGATCTACCGCGACATTGCGCCGCATGATCCGGAGGAGACGCTGCGGGACGAGTGGGTCAACGCCCGCGGGGCCATCGCCCGCTTCTGCCGCAACACGATCGAGATCCGCGTCGTGGACATGCAGGAGTGCCCGTCGGCCGATCTGGCGGTCGCCGGGGCGATTGTGGCCGTCCTCAGGGCGATGGTCGCCGAGCGTTGGATCGATCTCGCGCGACAGCGGGCCTGGGCGGTCGAACCACTCGATTCGATCCTTCAGGCCACGACGAAGGACGCGGAGTCGGCGATAATCTCCGACCGCGCGTACCTCGACGCATTCTGCTTCCCGCGCGCCAAGCGGTGCACGGCCGGCGAACTCTGGCACCACCTCGCGGAAACGCTGGCACTCGCCGCCTCTGCCCCCGTCGGCGCCTCTGGCCCCCTGCGCACCATCCTTGACAAGGGCACGCTTGCCAGCCGCATCATTAAGGCGTCAACCAACCGCCCATCGTCCGAGCAGCTCGCCGCCGTGTACCGTGACCTGTGTCGATGCCTGGCCGACGACCGTGCCTTCGCGTAGCGTGCCGATCCTGCTCGTGCGCATCCGGTCCACCGCCGCCCTGCCCTGTAGGCGGCGCCGGTACGCTCGCCTGTCCGCCGCGCGGGTGCTTCGGCCTCATGCCTCGCTGCGCACGAACTGCTCATACAACCGCGCATACTTTCCGTCGGCCGCCAGCAATTCCCGGTGCGTGCCGCGCTCGACGATCCGGCCCTCGTCGATCACGAGGATCGTATCCGCACGCAGGATCGTGCTCAGGCGATGCGCGACGATGAACGTCGTCCGGCCCTCGAGCAGCCTTTCCAGGGAACGCTGCACGAGCAACTCCGTAACCGTGTCCACGCTGCTGGTGGCCTCGTCCAGCATGAGGATTCGCGGATCGGCCAGGAACGCCCGCGTGAAGCAAATGAGCTGCCGCTGGCCGAACGACATGTTCGCGCCGCGCTCGCCGACCTCCGTCTGAAAGCCGTTCTGCAGCGACATGATCACGTCGTACGAGCCGATGGCGCGGGCGGCCCGGATGACCTCTTCATCGCTCGCCTCCGGCCGCGGATAGCGGATGTTGTCCATGACCGTTCCGGTGAACAGGTAGTTGACCTGGAGCACGAGGCCCATCTGTCGGTGGAGCGACTCGCCGGTGACGTAGCGGATGTCGTGGCCGTCCACAAGGATGCGGCCCGCCTGCGGCTGATAGAACCGCGCGAGCAGCGCGATGATGCTGCTCTTTCCGCTTCCCGTCGCCCCGACCATCGCGATCATCTCACCCGGATGGCCCTCGAACGTGATATCGTGCAGCACCGGTTGATCCGGCTTGTAACCGAACGTGACGTGCTCAAACTTCACGTGGCCGGCAACCGGCGGCAATGGCCTGGCCCCGGGCAGATCACAGACGTCGGGTTTCGTATCGAGGAGGTTGAAGATCCGCTCGGCCCCGGCCATGGCCATCATGAGCTGGCTGTAGAAGTTTCCGAAGTTGACGATCGGCCCCATGAACCAGTCCCAGTACAGGAAGGCCGTCACCACCGACCCGCCCCCTCTCGCCATAGGGATGCCTCCGCCGGCCACCAGGTACCCGCCGTAGAGCAGGATGATGACCTTGCCCATCAGGCCGATGAAGTGGAGCAGCGGCTGATAGAGGCCGTTGATCCGGGCCGCACTCACGTTGTTCGCCGTGTTGATCTCCTGCAGCGCGTCGAACACGCTCAGGTTCCGCGCCTGCCGGTGGAAAGCGGTGACGACGCGAACCCCGCTGATGTTCTCCGCGAGGTTCGTCGAGACGCGGGTGTAGCCCTCGCGGACGATCTGCTGGGCGCGGCCGGCCTTCGTGCGGTACACGCGGTTCACGGCGAACAGGATCGGCCCGAGCCACGCGACCGACGCGAACAGCCGCGGCTCCGTCTTGAGCAGCATCGCCGCCGCCACGCACATCATCAGCGTGTTCTTGACGACCGTGTCGATGCCCCAGACGTTCACCTCGCGGAGGCTGTTCACGTCGCTCGTGCAGCGGCTGATGATCCGGCCGAGCTTGGTGCGGTCGTAGTAGCTCATGGAGAGCGCCTGGAGATGGGCAAAGAGGCGCCGGCGGATGTCGAACTGCACCCGCTCGCCCGCGTCCACCATGATGAGGATCGTCTTGCGGTGAATGAGAATCGCCACCGCGAGCACGCACGCCCAAAGGCTCACGAGCCACGCCACGTGTCCGATCGCCCGCGCCTCGGTGGGCATCGGCGAGAGCGTTCCGCGGACGTAACCCGTCGCCCAGTTGACGATCGCGCCCATGAAAAGCGGGCCCTGCATCTCGAGCACGACCATGACCATGCCCAGCGTAATGCCCAGGGCGTAGCGCCTCCGGTACGGCCGCAGGAAGCCGAACAGCCGGCGGATCAATGACCAGTCGATAGGCCGATAGCGCGGTTCGTCCTCTTCTGCGGTCGGAGCGCGCACGACCGCTGCTGCCTCCGCAGGCGCCTTCTTCTTCAGACGGATTGTCGCAGTTGCCGCCACCGGCCGCTCACCTCGCCTGCCGTTGCTTCGCGTTTCCGGTCGTCTTCAAGTCGCCGGCGGTTGCAGACGGCGCGGCCGCCTCGCACGCCTCGCGCAGCCGGTTTCCGGCGGAAGCCGGCTCGGAATCGTTGCCGTCGAGCTGGTCGCCGTACAACTGCACCGCCGCAATGTCCCGGTAATGACCGTCGCGCTGCATCAGCTCTTCGTGTGTGCCTTTCTGCGTGATGCGACCGTTTTCCAGCACGATCACGAGGTCGGCCCGCTGGACCGTGCTGATGCGATGGGCAATCACCAGCGTTGTCCGGTCCTGGAGGACGTGGTCGAGGCCCCGCCGGATCAGTTCCTCCGTCTCGGGGTCGATCGCCGCCGTGGCATCGTCAAGGATCAGAATCCGTGGATTCGAGAGAATCGCCCGGGCAATCGCCAACCGCTGGCGTTGCCCGCCCGACAGTGACGCACCGCGCTCCCCGAGCACCGTCTCGTATCCGCGCGGCAGCGCCTCCACGAATTCATGCGCCTGCGCCAGCCGTACGGCGGCCTCGACCTCTCCTCCCCGCACGTGCGGCCGGCCGTACGCCACGTTTGCTTCGACCGTGTCGCTGAACAGGTAGGTTTCCTGGAATACGTACGCGATCTCCTTCCGCAGGCTTTCCAGGCTGACGTCCCGGACGTCCACGCCGTCGATCCGGATCCGTCCCTCCTGCGGATCGTAGAACCGCGCGATCAGATTGACGAGCGTTGTCTTTCCCGCACCGGTCGGGCCGACGATCGCGACCACGGAGCCCGCTGGAACCTCGAAGCTGACGTCTCGAAGCACCGGCTTGGCGGGGTCGTAGCCGAACGTAACGTGCTCCACCTCGAGTTTTCCCGGTCCGGGGGACAGTGGGCGCGCGTTGCCCCGCTCCTCTACGGTCGGGGCGGCCGAGAGGACCTCATGCAACCGCCGAGCGGAGACGATCGCGTTCTGATACTGATCGTTGATCGCGGCCACCTGCTGAAGCCGGCCGAGGATCGCCCCCATTGCCCACCCCAGCATCAGGATGTCACCGGGGTCGAGCCTGCCTTTGATCATCAGCACGCCCACAGCCAGAAACAGCGACAGATGTGAAGCGATCGCGATTCCACGGACTACGGGCGTGAAGTCCGCGAAGAGACGTATCCGCTTCATCACCCGGGAGAAGAAAAGGTCGCAGTTCTCCGCGTACTTGCGGATCTCGTGCTTCTCCGTACCGAATGCCTTGACGACGTGCACGCCGGCGATGTTCTCGGTGATGATGGATACGTTCCGGTCCCCCACCTCCATCACGGCGGCCAGCGTCGGCTGGGCCTTGCGGCTGAACCGCAGGATATACCACGTCCAGATCGGCAACGGAATCAGGGCCAGCGCCGCCACCCACACTGAGCGCGTCAGAAACAGCGCGACGCATCCCCCCACGATCAGAACGATGTCGAGCGTGACCAGCCCGGCCGCGTTGCCGAACATGCGGACGTTCTGCAGATCGCTGAGCGACCGGTTGATCAGTTCGCCGGTCGAGATGGTGTCATGAAACCCGAAGCCGACTTTCTGGAGTTTGTCATACACCGCCTCGCGGAGATAGAAGACCATCTCCATACTGAGTTTCGCGCTGGCGACCTCCCGCAGATACGTGCAGATCCCCAGCGCCAACGTACACGCAACAAGCAGCCCGATGATCCGTCGCAGCCCGGCTGCGTCGGCGCTGTCGCTGCCGATCCACGCCCAGAAGCCCAGCTTCGACACCGCATCGCTGAACTGGACCACCTTGATCTGTGTTACCGCCTGGGCCGTCGCGTATACCGCGAGGATTTCCGCCCCGGTCCTTAGCGTGAGGTACACGCACGCCGTCGCCACCCGGGACTTCACCGGTGCGAGGAACCGGAACATCCAGCGCAGCAACCCGCGGTTACCCGGTCGGCGAATGCCCCCTCCTGCGGCGCGCTTTGATGTATCTTCGGTACTCATAGCTCCAGGGGGGAACGGTTTTCCGGAGGAAATCCCCGCCAAGGCCGCCCCGTCTGCTCCGGGGAGCTCTCAAGCCTCCTTATCATACCTCGACCTGCCCGCCGTCTCCAGATGTGCATCCATCGCTTCATCGCTGGCGCCCTGCCACCGGGTGCCGCCCCCACGGGTGGCATCGTGCCGCTTCGGCATTACAATAGGCCGTTGATACACACTGGCCGCCCGGCGTGTGTCGGGCCGAGAAGGTCCCTTGCGAAGTGAGGCTAGGCGACGAGGATCACGCGTTGTCCGATCGAGGTATTCTTGTACCGGCTTGACGGTCTATACTCCGTTTTCCCTTCTGCATGAGGAGGCCGCCCGGTGATACCGGAGAGAACCGTAGAACGTCTGAGCAGCTACCGACGGCTGCTCGGCGCACTGCTCGCCGAAGGAACGCAAAGCGTCTTTTCGCACGAGCTGGCTGCCATGGCGGGCGGAACGCCGGCCCAGGTCCGCCGGGATATCATGTCCATCGGCGATACCGCAACCCCGACGCGCGGCTACGATGTCTCCGGCCTCATTGCTAGGATCGGGCAATTCCTCGACGCCCCGGAAGGCCAGGGCGTGGCTCTGGCGGGCGTCGGCCACCTCGGACAAGCCATCATGGCCTATTTCGCCGGCCGACGTCCCCACCTCGCCATTGTTGCCGCCTTTGACAAGGATCCGCAAAAGGTGGACCGCGTGATTCACGGCTGCCCCTGCTACCCCGTCGAACGCATGGAGGAGATCGTTCGCGAGCAGCGAATACGCGTTGGAATCATCGCGGTTCCAGCCCCGGCGGCGCAGGCCACCGCGAATACGCTGGTCCGCGCGGGTGTCCGCGGCCTCCTGAACTTCGCCCCCGCCCGTCTTCACGTGCCGGTGGACACATATGTTCAGGATGCCGACATCGCGGTTTTCCTCGAGAAGGTTGCGTTTTTTGCCAGTCACGGAACCCGGGTGCCCAGCTTGGTGAGCGAGCCTGTTGGCAACTCAAACGACCGAATCGAGGGGCGCGAATAGCATCGCTTCCGCCGCGCTGCCTTCCTGCTTGCGATGCTACTTGCCACTGTCCGCCCTATCCTGTTTTCGGGCAGTTGGTTACGTGTGTAACGACCCAGGGTTGCCTGAAGCCACGAGGTTCCTGCGCCGAGGCGTCGGATTTCGGCCTCGCGGCAGACCGCCAGTGGTTGCAGACGGTATGCGGCCAAGATCAAGACGCATAGCGTCGCTTGATGTATTTTTCAGATTCGACATGTTTAACGTCTTGTGTGAGCGGATTTTAGGTGCGCAGCGGCCCCCAAGATGCTGTGGGATCAGTATCGGTGCCTGATGCGGGAAAAGATGTGCTACCTATCGGCTTGACAGCCAAACGGCGATAGCATATATTGTGAAACGTATCACACTGTGAATGCCGTCACGTTTCGCGACGGCGCAACGACGCGAGGCCCATGACAAGCGTGCCGGAGAAGACTGTAGAACGCCTCAGCCTCTACCGTAGGCTGCTCGCCACGATCGCCACCGACGGCAGGCGCCATGTGCATTCACACGACTTGGCGAGGCTGTCCGGCTTCAGTGCGGCGCAGGTACGTCGCGACCTCATGGTCGTCGGTTACACCGGGAACCCAGCGCGCGGCTACAGCGCGGAGGGCCTCGCCGAGGCGATTGGTGCGTTCCTTGACGGGCCTGAGTCGGAGGCGGCGGCCCTGGTAGGTGTGGGCAACCTGGGACGCGCAATCCTGGCTTACTTCCTCGGACGGCGGCCCAGGGCTCGGCTCGTCGCCGCGTTTGACATCGACCCGGCAAAGGTCGGCAGAGTTATTCAGGGTTGTCGGTGTTATTCGATCGAGGAAGTGGGCCGTCGAGTCCACGAGCACGGGATACGCGTGGGGTTGATCGCCGTGCCGGCAAGCGCCGCCGCGGGAGTCGCCGAGCGCCTGGCGCGTGCCGGCGTGCGAGGCCTGCTGAACTTTGCGCCGGTGCCGCTGCGGGCGCCGGCAGGCGTCTATTTGGAGCAGATGGATATGACGACGTGGCTGGAGAAGGTCGCCTGTTTCGCTCGAAGAGGGGCGATCGGGAAGGACGGGAACCAATGAGTACCGTGGCGGACGTGGAACCGATCCTCAAGCAGTTTGCCGACGGAGGGCGAGATGCCCTCATTCCGATCCTTCAGGCCGTGCAGGAGCGTCATGGCTACCTGTCCCGCGAGGCGATCGTTCAGATCGGCCGTCATCTGAAGCTCCCGGTGAGCAAGATCTACGGCGTCGCGACGTTCTACAATCAGTTCCGTTTTCAACCGCAGGGTACCTTTCACATTCAGGTGTGCCGCGGAACGGCGTGTCACGTGAAGGGTTCCGCGGCGGTGCTCCGGGCATGTCGGCAAGCCTTGAAGATCGAGCCCGGGCAGACCACGAAGGACGGCGCGTTCAGCCTCGAGGTGGTGGCGTGCATGGGGGCATGCGGTCTCGCGCCCGTTATCAATGTGAATGGTGAGTTTCATGCAGCCGTAACCCCGGACAAGGTGAAGGCAATCATCAATACCTATCGTGGAAAGGTCGCCCAAGATGCCGCGACTCATTGACGAAAAGTGCTGCGGACAATGCTGGCACAGTGTCGAACGACCCTGCCCCGACCTGGTTACGTGTCTCGTCGAGGGGCCTGTGTGCCACGACAGCGATGCATGCCGGCGGCGCATCGCGACACGGCCCGCCGTTCTGCGGCGCGAGCGCCTTGATCGCCCCGTGGTCTTCGTCGGCACCGGCACGTGCGGGCTCGGGGCGGGCGCCGGTAAGACGCTGCCGGCGGTAAAGCGTTACCTGGCGGACCGCCAGCGGGAGGCCGACGTGGTCGAAGTGGGTTGCATCGGGCTGTGCTCTGCCGAGCCGATGCTCGACGTGCAGTTCCCCGGGCGGACGCGGGTGTCCTTTCAGGGCGTAACGGAGGACAAGGTAGCGGACCTCCTGGACGCGGTGTTTGCGGGCTGCATCCCGGCGGATTTGGTCGTCGGTCAGTTTCGCACTGCAGCGGCACAGCCGTGGCCCGGCGTGCCGTACGTGGATGAACATCCGTTCTTCGCGCCGCAGACCCGCTGGGTACTGGCGAACTGCGGCATGATCGACGCGGATCAGATCGATGAATACCTTGCCCGGGGCGGGTATCGGGCCTTCGCCGACACCATCCGCACGAAAACGCCCGCCGAGGTGTGCGACATGGTCGAGGCGAGCGGGCTTCGCGGCCGGGGTGGCGGCGGCTTTCCCACGGGCACAAAGTGGAAGTACGCCCTGAACACCCCCGGCGAACAGAAGTATCTGATCTGCAACGCCGACGAGGGCGATCCGGGCGCCTTCATGGATCGAGCCGTCATCGAGGGCGACCCGCACCGGCTGCTCGAAGGCATGGCCATCGCCGCATACGCCATCGGCGCGAGCAAGGCCTACGTCTACATCCGCGCGGAATACCCGCTGGCCGTCCGCCGCCTCGTTCGCGCGATCGCGGACGCGAAGGCCTACGGGCTCCTCGGCGACAACATCCTGGACAGCGGTTTTGACCTGGACATCGTCATCAAGCAGGGAGCCGGTGCGTTCGTCTGCGGCGAGGAAACGGCGCTGATTCACAGCATCGAGGGCAAGCGGGGTATGCCGCGTCCGAGGCCGCCGTTTCCCGCGGTGCAGGGGCTTTTCGGCAAGCCGACCGTAATCAACAATGTCGAGACGCTCGCCAATCTGCCGGACATCGCGGCCAGGGGACACGAATGGTTCCGTGCCGTCGGTACGAAAACCAGCAAGGGCACGAAGGTCTTCGCGTTGTCCGGCAAGGTCGCGCGGACCGGTCTGGTCGAGGTCGCCATGGGCACGAGGATGCGGCAGATTATTTTCGAGATCGGTGGCGGCATCCCGAACGGCAAAGCGTACAAGGCGGCCCAGATCGGCGGCCCGTCCGGTGGGTGCATTCCCGCGCAGCACCTCGACATCGAGATCGACTATGAATCGCTCAAGACCGTCGGCGCAATGATGGGCTCGGGCGGACTCGTCGTGATGGACGAAGACACCTGCATGGTGGATGTGGCGAAGTTCTTCATGGACTTCATTCAGCGCGAGAGCTGCGGCAAGTGTATTCCCTGCCGGGAGGGCACCCGGCGGATGCTGGAGATCCTCCAGCGGATCACGCGCGGTCGGCGGAACGAAACAGGCCAGGAGGCTCTGGAGCGTTTCAAGGGTGTGATGTACCTCAACCGCCTGGCGGAGGTGATCAAGGATACGAGCCTGTGCGGCCTCGGGCAGCCCGCGCCGAATCCGGTGCTGAGCACGCTGCGGTACTTCCGCGACGAGTACGAGGCGCACATCTTCGAGCGGCGCTGTCCCGCGGGCGTCTGCACGGAGTTGTTGACGTATCGGATCGATGTGGAGAAGTGCAAGGGTTGCACCCTGTGCGCGAAGAAGTGTCCGGCCGAGGCGATCATGGGAACGCCCCGGAGCCCCCACTACATCGTCCCGGACAAGTGTATCGGTTGCGGTACGTGCGTGGATGTCTGTCGGCTGCATGCCGTCGTTGTGGAATAGCGCGAGGGCAGGACTGTGATAACCATTGAAGTGAACAACAGGCGGATCGAGGCCAAGCGCGGCGAGATGCTCCTGAGCGCCCTCAGGCGGGCGGGTATTACCGTTCCGACGCTCTGTCACATGGAGCACCTTTTCCCGAGCGGCGCGTGCCGCATGTGCGTCGTCGAGGTGGAGGGCCAGCGGAACCTCGTTCCGAGCTGCGCGTTTCCCGTCGCGGAAGGAATGAAGGTTCAGACTCATTCTCCGCGCGCCGTGCGCGCCCGCAAAACGATCATCGAGCTGCTCCTCGCAAGCCACCCGGACGACTGCCTCTACTGCGTTCGCAACGGCAACTGCCAGTTGCAGGCGCTTGCCGCCGAGCTGGGCGTCCGGGAGCGGTGCTACACGGGCGAGAAGAACACCTTCAAGATCGATACCTCCAGCGCGTCGATCGTTCGCGACCCGGCCAAGTGCATCCTCTGCGGCCGGTGCGTCCGTGTCTGCGAGGAAGTCCAGGGCGTCTCGGCGATCGACTTCATCAATCGCGGCTGCAGGGCCCGGGTCGGCACGGCCTTCGACCAGGGGCTCAACGTATCGAGCTGTGTGAACTGCGGCCAGTGTGTCGTGGTCTGCCCGACCGGTGCCCTCCGGGAGCAGAGCCACATCAAGAAGGTGCTCGACGCCCTCGCGGACCCGAACCGCTATGTCGTCGTCCAGCACGCCCCGAGCGTCTCCGTGACACTCGCCGAGGAGTTTGGCATGAAGCCCGGCGTGGATATCTGCGGCGTGATGACCTCCGCCCTCCGCGCGCTCGGCTTCCGGCGCGTGTTCGACACCGCCTTCAGTGCCGACCTGACGATCATGGAAGAGGCCTCTGAGCTGGCTGCCCGCATCGCGCATGGCGGGACGCTGCCCATGATGACGAGCTGCTCGCCCGGCTGGATCAAGTTCGTGGAGGAGTTCTACCCCGATTTCATCGGCAATCTGTCCACCTGCAAGAGCCCCCAGCAGATGCTCGGCGCCGTAATCAAGAGCTACTTTGCCGAGCGCGAGAAGATCGATCCGGCGCGGCTGTTCAGCGTCTCGATCATGCCGTGTACGGCCAAGAAATTCGAGGCGGAACGCCCCGAAATGCTCGCGCACGGCGAGCCCGACATCGATGCCGTGCTGACCACGCGGGAACTTGCGCAGATGATCCGCATGAAGGGGCTCGACCTCCACTCGCTGCCGCCGGACACGGCCGACACGCCGTTCGGTCGGAGAAGCACGGCCGGCAAGCTCTTCGGGGCCAGCGGGGGTGTCATGGAAGCCGCGCTGCGGACCGCCTACTATCTGCTCACGGGCAAAGACATGGAAAACCCGAAGATACAGGCCCTCCGCGGCTTCCAGGGGATCAAGGAAGCGCGGATCCGGATCGGCGAACTGGACATCGGTGCCGCCGTAGTCAGCGGGCTGGGCAATGCCCGGAAGCTGCTTGCCGCCATCCGGGCCGGCCGCAACGACCTGCACTTCATCGAGGTGATGACATGCCCAGGCGGCTGCATTGCCGGCGGCGGGCAGCCCTACGGGACGGATCTCGACGCCGTTCGCGAGCGGATGCAGGCGCTCTACCGCATCGACCGGGACGAACCCGTGCGCTTTTCGCACCGGAACGAGGAGGTTGAGCGGCTGTACGCCGACTTCCTGGGCAAGCCGCTGAGCGAGAAGAGCCACCACCTCCTGCACACCCGCTATGCGCCGCGCGAGGTGGTGGTCTGAGGAGACGCGATTGGAACCGCCGGAACACATCCCGCTGGTAACGACGATCAAGGAGCGCTGCCGCGTCTGCTACACCTGTGTGCGCGAATGCCCGGTGAAGGCCATCCGGATTGCGGAAGGCCAGGCGGAGGTCATTCCCGAGCGATGCATCGGCTGCGGGAATTGCGTGCGCGTCTGCAGTCAGCATGCCAAGCGGGTGCTCCGCTCGATTGAACAGGTCGAGCAGCTTCTGGCGTCCGGAGCAAGGGTGGCTGCCTGTATCGCCCCGAGCTTCCCCGCCGAATTCGCCGAGATGGATTACCGCCAACTGGTCGGGATGATCCGGTCGCTCGGTTTCGCCCTGGTCAACGAAGTTGCCTTCGGGGCGGACCTGGTGGCCCGGCAGTATCGCAGACTTTCCGCGGAGGCAGGCAGCAAGCGGTATGTGGCGACGAATTGTCCCGCGATCATCGCCTACGTCGAGCGGTATCATCCGCGGCTGGTCGATTCCCTGGCCCCCATTGTCTCGCCCATGGTGGCCACCGCCCGCGCACTGCGGCGCCTGCACGGCGACGATCTCAAAGTCGTCTTCGTCGGGCCATGCATCGCCAAGAAGGGCGAGATCGCCTCCGACAAGCTCCCGGATGAAGTCGACGCAGCCCTGACGTTCGCGGAGCTGCGGGAGATGTTTCAGGCCCGCCGGCTCGCGCCTCAGGCCGTCAACCCGTCCGAGTTCGATCCGCCGCATGCCGGTACCGGAGCTCTCTTTCCGATCAGCCGGGGCATGCTCCAGGCCGCCGATATTTCCGAGGACTTGATGGCGGGCGAAGTCGTTTCCGCCGAGGGCCGTACTGATTTCGTTGAAGCGATCCGCGAATTCGAGGCGGGCGATCTCGACGCCAGGCTTCTGGAAGTGCTCTGCTGCAACGGCTGCATCATGGGGCCGGGCATGCAATGCCAGGCGCCGCTGTTCAGCCGGCGCTCCCGCGTCAGCCAGTATGTCCGCCGCCGGCGGAACGTCGTCGATGCAGGGCAGTGGGCGGAGAACATGGCCCGCCTCGCCGACCTCGACCTGGGTCGTCGCTTCGCACCGGACGATCGCAGGATCCGACCCCCGTCCGAGGGCGAGATCAGCCTCATCATGGCCGAAATGGGTAAGGTCAGGCCCGAAGACGAGTTGAACTGCGGCGCCTGCGGATATGAAACCTGCCGGGAACATGCCGTCGCCATTTACGAGGGGCTCGCCGAGTGCGAGATGTGTCTCCCGTACACGATCGATCAGCTTCGCAAGACGGTCAAGGAACTCGCCGTCTCCAACAAACAGCTTGCCACTGCGCAGGAGCAGTTGATGCAGTCGGAGAAGCTCGCCAGCATGGGCCAGCTCGCCGCCGGCATCGCGCATGAGGTGAACAACCCCCTGGGGGTTGTCCTGATGTACGCGCACCTGCTCCTCGAGGAATGGGGATCCAACCCGAAGCTCCGCGAGGATCTCGCCACGATCGTGGACGAGGCCGACCGGTGCAAGAAGATCGTCTCCGGCCTTCTCCATTTCGCCCGGCAGAACAAGGTGGCGCTGCAGCCGACCGACCTGCGCGAACTGGTCGACCGGGTGATGAAGACGATGCATACGCCGGCCAATATCACCGTGCGCGTCGAGCACGGGGCGGCGGACGCGGTGGCGGACATCGATCCGGACCAGATCGTGCAGGTCCTGACGAACCTCATCACGAACGCGCAGGCCGCGATGCCCAACGGCGGAACGCTTACCGTCCGTACGGACGGGGACGACACGCACGTCCGCCTGATCGTCACGGACACCGGCGTGGGGATTCCCAGGGAGAATCTGCCGAAGCTCTTCGAGCCGTTTTTCACCCCGCAGCAGATCGGCAAGGGCACCGGCTTGGGCCTGGCCGTGACCTATGGTATCGTGAAAATGCACCGGGGCGACATTCAGGTTCAGTCCAACGCCGACCCGGCCGCCGGACCGACGGGCACGACGTTCACGGTGTCCCTGCCGCGGCGGGGGCAGGCGGGATGACGGAACGACAGAGGACGTGGTTTATGGCCAGAATCCTGCTGGTAGACGATGACGTGGACCTTGTGGAGATGAACCAGCTCGTCCTGACCCGCCGGGGGCACGAGGTGACGTGCGCCTATTCCGCCGCGGAGGCGCGAAGCCTTCTGGCGGACGCGTGTCCCGATCTGGTGGTGCTCGATGTGATGATGGAATCGGACACGGCGGGCTTCGAACTCGCGCGGGAGATTCACGACCGGAAGCCCGATCTGCCCGTGCTGATGCTTTCTTCGATCCGCTCGGGGCTTAAGACGCCCCCCGGCTTTTCGCCGGAGGAGATGAAGCTGCCGGTCGTGAAATTCATGGACAAGCCGGCGTCTCCGGAACGCCTCGCGGATGCGATCGACGCGATCCTGGCGGGGTAACGGGCAAAGGAAGGACGGTTATGGCAAAAAAGATTCTCGCAGTAGACGACGATCCGGATTACCTTGCACAGTTGCGGATCGAGCTGGAGGCGGCCGGCTACGAGGTCCTCGCCGCCGAAAGCTCCGCCGCGGCGGAGGAGATCCTCCGGCAACAGAAACCGGACCTGGCCATCTGCGATCTCATGATGGAGCACACGGACGGTGGCTTTACGCTGTGTCATCACATCAAGAAGCTCGACCCGAAGATCCCGGTGCTCCTCGTGACGGCGGTTGCGAGCGAGACGGGGATGGACTTCGACGCTGCCACGAGTGAAGAACGATCCTGGGTCAAGGCCGACGCCGTGCTCGCCAAACCCGTCCGTTTCGAGCAGCTTCGGCGGGAAATCGGCCGATTGCTGAAGGACTGACGGGCATGGACACGCTGCGGATCCTCGTGGTGGACGATGAGCCGGGGATGCGCCGGGGGGTCGCGCGCGCGCTCCAGGACTTCCGCGTGCGGCTGCCGGACCTCAACGGTGAGGTCCTGTTCACGGTGGACCAGGCCGAAAGCGGCGAGGAGGCCCTCGAGAGGATTGCCGCTTCCTGCCCCGACATCCTGCTCCTCGATCACAAACTCCCCGGCATGTCCGGGCTGGATGTGCTCGACCGGATCGCCGAGCAGCAGCGTGACATCCTCACCGTGATGATCACGGCATATGCCTCGCTCGAAACCGCCGTCAGCGCCACGAAACGCGGTGCCTACGACTTCCTCGCCAAGCCGTTCACCCCGGAGGAGCTCAAGACCACTATCCGCAAGGCCGCGGGCCATCTGATCGTGCAGCGCCAGGCCCGCCAGCTCGCCCGCGAAAAGCGCCAACTGCGATTCGAGTTCATCTCGGTGCTCGCTCACGAGTTGAAGGCCCCGCTCGGCGCGATCGAGGGATATCTTAACCTTCTGAAGAACCGTTCTGCGGGCGACGACCCCGCCGTCTATGATCGGATGATCGAACGCGCCCTCATTCGCGCCGAGGGGATGCGCAAGATGATCATGGACCTTCTCGACCTCACGCGAATCGAGTCCGGAAAGAAGAAGCGCGAGCTGACCGAGCTGAGTGTACGCGAGGTTGCCCAGAACTCCATCGAAACCTTCCGGCCGGATGCGATGAAACGCAACATCACCATCAACCTGCGGGCCGACGATCCGGTGATGATGATGGCCGACCGGGGCGAGATCGAGATCATCCTGAACAACCTGATCTCGCATGCCGTGAAGTCCAACCGCGCCGGGGGGAGCGTCGAGGGGGGCGTGACCGGAACGGCGGCTACG
>CAZMVY010000091.1:0-17313 GCA_964569765.1 uncultured Planctomycetales bacterium | reverse complement strand
ACCCGGCGGCTATTGCGGATTGTGGGGGCGACGATGCGCGTAACGGACAGAGAGGCACGGGAAGTGGCGGTGTTGCGGTCTGCCGAGGTGGGCGAGGCGGTACCGCGCGAAGTGCTGGTAGCTCCGTGGGGCGTGGTCGAGAGCGCGAACGGGACGTTCCTCGTGGATGAGGAGAGCGGGCGGCTGGTCATCGCGGCGTTCGAGGCGCAGGGGACGGATCTGCCGATCGACTACGAGCACCAGACGCTCGGGGGTGGGTACGCATCGCCGACCGGGCAGGCGCCGGCGGCGGGTTGGATCAAGCGGTTGTACGTAGTGCCTCCGGTTGAACCCGTATGCAAGGGCGACGGAGGGACGGGGCGATCCTTCGCGGAGCCACTGGACAGGGTTAGCGACGAGGGAGATGTGGACACTCTCGCCCCGACTGTTTTTCCTGACGGGCGCGGGGGTTCGACGCGCGCTCCATCGCTCGCGTCGGCCGCGAACGGGGGGCCGGGGCTGTATGCGGTGGTGGAGTGGACGCCACCGGCGCGGGCGCAGCTTGCGGCGCGGCAATACCGGTATCTCTCGCCGGTAGCAATCGTGCGGAAGAGCGACCGGCGGCTGGTGGCGTTGCACTCGGCGGCGCTGACGAACAAGCCGGCGATCGTGGGGATGTGTCCCCTCGTGAACAAGGAGGATCTCACGCAGAGGCGCGAAGGCGCAGAGAGAATCAAGATTGCGGAATGCGGATCGCAGATTGCCGGGCGAGCGGCCGGGCTCATCCCGGCCGGGAAGACCACGGGGATACACCCGGTGGCTCACGGCGCAATCCGGAATGCGCAGTCCGCAGTGGGCGAGATGGGCGTTTCGAGATTGGAGGACGATGGGATGACGGAGGCGCTGGACCGGTTGCGGGGGCAGTTGGGGTTGGAGGCGACGGTGGAGGGCGAGGCCGTGCTCCTGGCGGCGAGCAAGCGGATCGAGTCGCTGACCGAGGCGGCACGCCGGAGCGAGGCCGAGTCGCGCGTGGTGGCCGCGATGGAGGCGGGCAAACTCACGGAGGCGCAGCGCGAGTGGGCGGTGGCGCTGGCGATGAAGGACGCGGCGGCGTTCGAGGCGTGGGAGGCGTCGGCGCCCGTGGTGGTGCCGATCGGGCGGATCGACGGCGCGGCCGCCGCGGCGTGCGGCGCCGGCAGCGATCGCGAGCGGATGCTCATTGCTGCGAAGGCACGGGCGGAGTTCCGCGCAAACCCGGAGCTCGAGCGGCTGACGAGCGAGGAGGCATATGTGGCGATGGCGATGCGGGAGGTGCGCCGCCCGCACCCGTTTTGACGCCTCCCTCCGCTATACGCGGGATGCGGAGCGCGGACAACGGACGGCGCGCGAACGGAACAACCGAAGAACGAATGAACGCGATCAGGGAACAACGTACCGACGGAGAACAGTATGGCACTGACGGCGAATCGGGAGTTGGATCGGTATGTGGATCAGGAGTTGCGGCGGTACGCCGTCGCGGCGGGCGGGCACGTGTACAAGGGCGGTTTCGTGGGTTTGAACGGCAGCGGGTATGCGAGGGCGCTGGCGGCGGGCGATCGCTGCGTCGGTATCGCGTACGAGGAGACCGATAACACGGGCGGCGCCGACGGGGCCGCTTACGTGCGGGTCTACACGCTGGGCGACTTCCTGCACGGCCTCACGGGCGCTGCCGTGGCGGACATCGGCAAGCCGGTGTACGCGTCAGCGGACGACACGCTGACGCTCGCGGCGGCGGGCAACAGCTTCGTGGGCTGGGCGGTGGATCGGCCGTCGGCGAATACGGTGATCGTGCGCCTGAGCGTGGAAGCGGTCCCGGGGCCGCTGTCGCAGGTCGTCGGCGCGGCGGAGATCGACTGCGAACTAGGACAAAGTCCCCAGGACGTGACGGTGATTCCGGCCGCGTGGAACACCAGCGGGCTTCTGATCGAGGAGTGCGTCGGCATCGTGACGGAGGTGTTCGGCGGCGCGACGCAGGATCAGGGGATCATCACACTGAAGGACGGCGATGGCACTTCCCTGAATGTCACGCTGACGCCGAGCGACGGAGGCGCGGACGCCGTAAATGATCTGATTGTAGCGGCGGGAACGGCGAAGACGGCCGAGCGGGGCACGACCGCCGAGCCGGGGGCGGTGGTGGCGGCGGGCAAGGGGGTACGGGCGGTGGTCACGCAGGCGACAACCGGAACGGGCGCGGCGGGCAGGATGCGCGTCGTTGTGAAGGCCGTTCGCTTGAACGGCTGACGTTCGGGGATTGGGGATTGCCGAATGCGGATGGCGGAGTGGCCGATGCCGAGAGGCCGGCCCCTCCGCAGTCCAAGATCCGCAATCCGCATACGGCTGACCGGCAGGGCAGCTCGAGCATTCGGGATTGGAGATTTCAGAAGGAGCAGGCGGATGGCAGTGATCAACACGGGTCTGTTGACGAAGGGGTTGCGGAGCGAGTTTTTCAACCGGTTCGATGGGACGCCGGTGTATTTCCAGGATCTGAGCACGCGGGTGCCGTCGAGCTCGGACAGCGAGACGTACAAGTGGCTCGGGACGGTGCCGCAGATGCGGGAGTGGGGTACGGGTCGTCTGGCGCGTGGGCTTCGGACGGAGAGCTATTCCGTCGAGAACCTCAAGTATGAGGCGACGATCGAGGTGGACCGCGACGAGATCGCCGACGATCAGACGGGGCAGATCCGGTTGCGGGTGGCGGAGCTCGCGCAGCGTGCGGCCACGCACAAGGATTATCTGCTCGGACAGTTGCTCGCCAACGGTGACTCGATCGGCTTCTACGGCTACGACGGCGTGCCGTTCTTCAGCGCATCGCACGTCTCGGGCGCGTCGGGCACGCAGGACAATACGCTGGGGGTGGACGTGACGACGCCGACCGCGCCGACGGTGGAGGAGTTCAAGGGGGCGCTGCGGTCGGCGGTAGCCCGCATGCTTGCGTTCAAGGACGACCAGGGCGAGCCGATGCCCGTCGGAGCGACGGGGTTGGTGTGTGTGGTGCCGCCGGGGCTGTACTTCACGGCGCTCGAGGCGATCAACGCAACGGTGATCGGCGGCACGTCCAACGTGCTGGAGGGCGTGGCGCGCGTGATTTCGTTTCCCTGGCTGACGAACGGAGCGAAGTGGTACCTGCTCAAGACGGACGGCGTCGTTCGGCCGTTCATTTTTCAGGATCGTGAACCGGTGGAGTTCGGCGCGCTGACGGAGACCAGCGACGAGGGCTTCAGCCGTGAGAAGTATCTCTTCGGGGTCCGCGCGCGATACCGGATGACGTACGGGTACTGGCAGTTCGCCGTACGGGTGTTGTTCACGTAGCCGGAGCAATGGAGGAGGAGGCAAGGGAGCAACGCAGGATCGCAGTGACGCGGGAAGGCGGCGACACGGGGCGGGGATCTCGGGGGTGCGGCCTCCTTGATCCCCCCCCCTCGTTCAAGGGACAGAGTCGGCCGCCGCGTCCGCGCACGGGGGTGCCCGAGATGGGATACATAACGAACGCGGATGTGGAGGAGCGGCTGGGAACCTCGACATACGTCCAATTGACGGACGACCCCGGCACGGGGACGGCCGACGAGGACAAGGGCAACGAGGCGCGGCTCGGGGCGGAGGGCGAGGTGAACAGTTATCTCGCCCGCCGTGTGGCCGTGCCCGTCGATCTGGCGACCTGGCCGGAGCTGGCGGGGCTGCTCAAGAGCGTGGTGCTGGACCTGGTTGAGTACCGATTGCGGGGTCGGCGGCCGCCGGTTCCCTCCGGGGTTTCGCAGCGCCGTGACGAGGCGGTGCAATGG
Organism: uncultured Planctomycetales bacterium; assembly: GCA_964569765.1. Classification (GTDB taxonomy): domain Bacteria; phylum Planctomycetota; class Phycisphaerae; order UBA1845; family PWPN01; genus CAZMVY01. The sequence continues at coordinate 13,516 of CAZMVY010000091.1, read as the reverse complement.
CTGGAGCGGGTGGCGGCCGGCGAGGTGATGCTCCCGGCGCGGGTGGAGATTACTACCAATCCTGCTGCGGGGGCGATGGTTGCCTCGACCGGGTCGGCGCGGTCGATGACGCGCGAGGCGCTGCGGGATCTCTGATTGCGGGGGACCGGGGCGACGTCGCACTACTGCGGCAGGCAGCCGTTCTTGTGCAAGGTACGGCGAGTCGGAACGGGAAACGCTTCTCGTGAAACAGCGCGTTTTCATCGACAAATCGGCTGAAGGCCCCTACACTTGCGCGAGGGCCGAAAGGCTGCGTCTGTTTCCAAGGAGCGCCGTGATGAAGCCGATCTCGATTTCCAAGGCAATGAGCATGAAATTCCCCGAATGGGTCGGCCTGCTGGTCACGCGGGGGCCGAACGACGCAGACCCGCCCAACATCATGCCTGTAGGATGGATGATGTGCTGCTCGTTCGAGCCGCCGATGTTTGCGGTCGCCGTGGGCAATTCACGCTACAGCCGGGAGCTGCTTCTGCGCTCGCCCCGGTTCGTCGTCGCCTTTGCTGGTGAGAACCAGGCCGATCTTGTTCGCCGGGCCGGCACCAGCAGCGGCCGCACCATGAACAAGTTTCAGGAGTTTCGCATCCCGCATGAGAACGGCCCGATTACGGGTTGCCCGTTGCTCACGCAGGCGGCGTTCAATCTGGAATGCGAGGCGGTGGAGCACATCGAAACGGGTGATCACACGATCTTCGCGGCCAGGATTCTCGCGGCGTATGCCCCCGATGCGCCGATTCGCAAGCTTGAGAACTGGGGCGGCGATCGCCTTGCGCCGGCGTCACCGGGTTAACGGCATCCGGGCGGGCAGGGCCGCAGGCGGTTGGCGTTGCTGCGAGCGCACAACGACAGCGGGCGCGCTGATGGGCGAGGTGCTCGGGCGCCCGGCTCAGCCGGCGGCGCTCACGCCGAGTGCGGCGAGCGCCTGATCCGCATCCGGGGCGAACTGGAAGACCCGGTCCAGCGCCGTCATTTCGAAGAGCTGTCGCAGATCTCTTGCCAGCCCGCAAAGCACGATGCGTCCTCCGGCGTCTTCGAGCTTGTTCTTGAGCGTCAGCAGCACGCCGAGCATCGAGCTGGAGAGGCTCCGCACGTTGTGGAAATCGAGCACGATGCGGAGGCGGTTCTGACGGTCCACGAGATCGAAGAGGGCGGTGCCGAGGTTCTGAATGCGAATGGTTTCGAGGAGAGCGGCATCCTGGAACGTGATGACCGTTGCATCCTTGATCGTCTCGACAAGGAGGTTTGTTTCGCCTTTCATGATCGCTCCAGGGTCGGCTGTACGCAGCAGCGGGATTGTAATCCGGCGGGGGCCCGGTGGCGAGCCGGCGGGGGATTCGGGCGCGTGGGTCTGGATAGAAAGCGGTGTGCAATAGAATTGTTCACAGGAAAGTACTATTGTTGACATATGTCAGCCGGGTCGCGTAGCATGGTATGAGCCACGATGCGGGCGTGCGCAGGCATCGTGCAGATCGCGCTGGAGACCCTACGATGGCAGACGAAGCCGATTCGCAAGACCTCAAGAAAGCGGCGGAGGAGATCTTCGAACTCACGAAGATGAGCTGGCTGGCCCGCAGTCAGCAGTCGAGACAGAAGGGCCAGGTCGATCTTACCGAATCGGAGTTCCTTGCGTTGGACTGGCTTGTGAAGGCAGATCCGGAGCCGCTGACTGTCGGCGACATTCAGCGTCGCATTCATGTCCTTCCGGCGCAGATGTCTCGCGTGATCCGTTCTCTTGAGGGCAAGGCGGGCAAGCCCCTTATTCGCTGCCAGATCAACCCTCGCGACAAACGCAAGGTGGATGTTACGCTGACGGAGGCGGGCAGGAAGGCGCACCGCGCCTTCCAGGATGCGAGGCTTGCGGCGGCTGTGTCGGTGGTGGCACATCTGACGCCGAGGGACCGCTCCGAGCTGATGAGAATTTTTCAGGAGATAAAGAGGATCGTGCGCAACCAGTTGCATGACAGCCAGTTACAGGTCAAGAATTGATCTTGCAGAACCCGTACCGATCCGCTAACTTTTTCGCCTCGCCTATTGTCTATTCGTATGATCAATGGGATTGCGGTGCAGATCGGCCGGGTGCCCTTGGGGGGCCAAGAGTAAGATCCGGTCGATCCAGGATAGGGGAGTCGGTTATGCGAACGAGAACGTCGTTGCTTCTGGCGAGTGTGGCGGCAGGATTGTTCCTTCTGGCGTATGCACCCGCGACGGCGCAGGCCCAGTACGTTTACGGATACCCCGTCTACGCGTACAGCTATTATTACTGCCCGCCGCCGGTCGTGTATTACGCTCCGCCCCCGGTTTACTACGTCCCGCCGGTGTACGTGGCGAGGCCGTACTACTATGCGTATTACCCCCGCTATCACGGCGGGTTCAGTTTCGGTGGCTACGGATGGGGCAGCCACCACGGCCGTTCATGGGGCTTCGGCTTTGGGTTCAGGCACTAGGCCGGTCGCGGCCCGAAGAGAAAAAGCGGTTTTCGTAGGCGGTGGAGTCTACGCGGCACCAGGCCGGGCGCGGCGCCCGGTCTGGTTTATTGCGCCATCGCCGCTTTCCGTCGGGGACTTACGTGTTGGCGGCGGCGTGCAAGGCTGCGGCGGCTCGGTCGCGCCTGCGCCGCTGGAAACGAGGGGGACTCTCTAACCGAAAATGGTGGCGGCTCGCCGGTGGGAGGCGGCTGCGTGCCACTACCGCATGATCTCCTGAAACGCTGCGAGCCGCCGAGCGGCCTCCTGCTTGGCGGCGGCAATCACCTCGACCAACTCCTCCAGCGTGAGGTTGCGCAAACCGAGCCGTCCGGTGATTCCGCCGGGCCGTCCCCTGCGGGGCGCGGGCTGTACCGTCGGGGCCGAGCGCTTCCTGCTTCGAGCCTCGCGCATGGGTTTCTTGCCGTGTTTGGCGCAACGATGACGACCGAGGTGCATCGCCAATTTGAAAGACTGTCCGCACTCGGGACACTTGTGGATTTCTTTCTTACGGGGCATGAGTGGTCTCCCTGTCGTGTCGTGGTTTTCAAGAAAAGGGAAAAGCTGGCCGTGACCGCATCGTAGGCCCGGTTGGCATAATATGCAAGGCGTCTGAGGGGACTATTTCACAGCAGCGGTCCCGCCGCCGTGGCAGAATCGGCACGGCGACGCCTCGCGGCGACGGGGGCAGGGTTCGGTGACCTCACGCCGCAGGTCCTTTAGCAGGACAGAGCCGTGTCCAAGCTGAAAAACGAGGCACCTCTTCAAAAAGGGGGCGGTCGAGTGGCTCAAGACGGAGCATCCCCGACCAGTCCGTACTTGGTCATCTTGTCGCGCAGTGTCGTTCTCGGAATGCGAAGGATCTGGGCAGCTCTCGCCTGGTTTCCGGAGGAGTGGCGCAGCGCGGCTTCGATGAGCATCCGTTCCACATCGGAGACGGTCTGGTTCAGCCCGAGGCCGACTTCCGGCACACTGACGGCCATCTGCCCCGGGTCGGTTGCACAGAGCGAGGCGGGCAGATGCTCGGGACGGATTTCCTGACCGTCGCAACGAGTGAGCGCCTGTTCCACGGCGTGCTCCAGTTCCGCGACATTGCCCGGCCAATGGTAGGCCATCAGCAGGTCGAGCGCGTGGGCGGAAACGGCGGGCGTGCGAGCAGCCGCTGCGGGGGCCAGTGCGGCGTGCTTTGCAAGGAAAGCTCGCACAAGAACGGGAATGTCGTCGCGGCGGTCGCGCAGCGAGGGCACGCTCAGCGTGCGCGCGCTGAGCCTGTAGAAAAGATCCTCGCGGAATCCGCCCCGGCGGACGGCGTCGAGCAGAGCCGCCTTCGTCGTAGAGATAAGGCGGGGGCCTGGTCTGGCGCACCCCGGTGCGGCGTCCGTCGGCAGGCTCTCGAGCGCCTGAACGAAGCGAGCCTGCATAGGCTGGGAAAGACGGTCCACGTTTTCGAGGAGCAGAGAGCCTTCGGCGGCCTGTTCAAGAAGCGTGGGTCGGCGGTCGGGCGTGGTTACTTCGGGGCCGAAGAGTTCCGCGGCGGATGTGCGGTCCGTCACGGTTTCGCAGTTGACGCGTACCAGGGGGGCGGATCGTCGCCCGCTGAGCTGGTGGATGGTCTCGGCCACACTGGTCTTGCCGGTGCCGGCCTCGCCGAAGATCAGGACGGGTTCGGCATCTGCCGCGGCCGCGCGGACCTGGTCGAACAACTGCCGCATGCCGTGGCTCGTTCCCACGAGCCGCCCGAGTCCGGTGGCCGCCGCGTCCCGGGCCTGTTCTGAGAGACGGTACGAGGCGATGCGATCGAGTTTTTCGAGCAGCGTCGCCGTCAGGAACGGTTTGGTCACATAGTCGTACGCGCCCCGCTTGATGGCCTCGACGGCCGTGTCCACGGTTCCGTACGCCGTCATCAGGATCACGTATGTGCCGGGCGAGCGCCGCTTGATCTCATCCAGAAAGGCGATTCCGTCGATTCCCGGCATTCGCAGGTCGGTCAGGACCACATCGAATGTCCGTCCTTCCATCAGGCGCAGTGCGATCTGGGCGTCGGCGGCATCGACGACCTCGTAGCCGGCTTCGCCCAGCTCGATCTGAAGCGTAACCCGTTTGATCGGCTCATCGTCCACCACCAGAACGGTCATTTTGGGCTGGCTCATCTTCCTTGACTCGCTATCAGGGGGGCTGTCGCCGGCGGCGCGGCCCCGTCCGTTGTTCCGTGCGCCGGCAACGGCCGCGTTTCCGCCGCCGGCAGACTGACCACAAAGCGCGTTCCCTCGCCCGGGCGGCTCTGGACGTCGATCCGCCCGTGGTGTGCCTCGACAATCTTCTTGACGACGGCCAGGCCGAGCCCGGTGCCGCCGCCCGGCCCCTTCGTACTGAAGAACGGCTCGAAGATGCGCCCGATGTGCTCGGGGGCAATGCCGCGGCCGTTGTCTTCCACGATAAGCCGGACGGAGGGATCCTGCGCGTCCGGCTCGACGACGCTCACAACAATCCGCCCGTTCGCGGCGATCGAATCCATCGCGTTGAGCAGGAGGTTGATCAGGGCCTGGGCGAGCTGGGTGCGATCGGCCAGCGCGAACACGCTTCGCGCGGGCCCCTGGCGGATGAGCTCGATTCCGTGTTTCTCGAGGCGGGGCTGTACAAACAGCAGCGCATCGTTGACCACGTCCCCGAGGACGGTGGGTACAAGGTTCATCGTCTCGTCGCGGGCGAAGCTGAGAAGCCGGCGGACGATCATCTCGATCCGGTAAAGGCCGCTGTCCATCAGGTCCAGCATCCGGCGGATCTGTTCGGCGTTGTCGATGTTGCGCCGGATGATCCGTGAGCAGTTCTGAATGCCGTCCAGCGGATTGTTCACCTCGTGCGCCACGGTCGCGGCCAGTTCGCCGATTGCGGCGAGGCGTTCGCTGCGGGTAAGCTGCCCGCGGAGCCGCCGTTCCTCCTGCGCCATCTGCCCGAGACGGTCCGCCATGCGGTTGAACGCCTGTACGAGTTTGGCGAGGTCGTCGTCCTCATCGCACGGCACGCTGTGCGTGAAGTCGCCGGATCCGATCGCTTCGGCTGCCTGGCGGAGCCGGCTGATCGAACACTGGAGCCGCCAGGCGGCCACGGCCCAGACGAGCCAACCCGATCCGATGGCGGCGGCGGCCATGACGCCGACGCCGTAGGCGTCCTCGCGCCACCACAGCATCACAAGCCCCGCCGCGGCCGCGATCACCAGCACGTACGCGAGCGAGTATTTCTGACGAAGGTTGAGATGCACGCCGCCAGCCTCCTCCGCGCAACTCGCACCCACTTCGAGCGGATGGGCCGCCGTATTATCCGCCGCGCCGCACGGAATGCAAGGGACCGCCCGCCCCTGCGCGGTGCGTCAGGCGATGATAGTCACGCCGGCGATGCCTGCGGTACAATGGCGGACATGTCTCTGCGGGGCCTGTTCTCGATCTCGCTCGCGGCGAAGTGCCGGATTCTCTTCGGCTGGGCCGTTGCGTTGATCATCGCCACGGCCCTGTTCTTCCCGTGGTACTACATGGAGTGCCTGGTGGACGAGCTGAACTTGCGCGAAACACGGCACTTCGCGTTGCTTGCCCGGGGCTATCTCCAGCCGGCCCAGCCGGACTGGGACAACCAGCAGAAGCTCCTGGAGCAGTGGTGGGCGGCCCACGCGGAGACGATGCAGCTCCCGGCGGCAGTCCCGCGTTTCGTGCGGCTGCCGGACAACCCGGAGGAGGCCGCCCGCCTGAGCGATCCCTTCGTGGTCAGGGCTTTTAAGGCGTTCCTGAGAAAGGACGAGCTTGCCGAGTTGAGCGGTTCTGAAACCGCCCCGGACGGGCAGAACCTCTATCGGCTGGCCCTGGCGGTGCGGGCGCCGCTGCCGCCGCTGACCCGGCCGACCCTTCTGGGGCTGGTGATGGTGACGCTGCCCTCGCACGAGGGCGATGCCCAGTTGTGGCTCAACCGGATCGTCATCGTGGCCGCGGGGGCCCTCGCCGGCTTTCTGGCCATTCTTGTGTTCTATCTGATCACGCACAAGCTGATCCTTTCACCGATCCACGGGCTCAAGGCGGTGGTCGAGCAGGTTGCGGCCGGCGACCTCACGGTCCGCTCCGACGTAAAAACGGGCGACGAGTTCGAGCAGCTCGCGCAGGCGATCAACGGCATGCTCGCGCACCTTCAGAAGTCGCAGGAGGAGCTGGAGACGATCAACCGCTCGCTCGATACGCGGCTCGGCGAGCTGGCCGAGACCAACGTGGCCCTGTACGAGGCCAACCGCGTGAAGAGCGAGTTTCTCGCGAACGTCAGCCATGAATTGCGGACGCCGCTCACGTCGATCATCGGGTTCGCGGAACTTCTGCGGGACGCCTCGCGCGACACGGAACCGGCGAATCCGGTGCGGATCGCGCGATTTGCGCACAACATCCTGACCAGCGGCCGCAACCTGCTCGAGCTGATCAACGACCTGCTCGACCTGGCGAAGATGGAGGCGGGGAAGATGGTACTGCATCGCACGCACTTCGCCCTCCGCGACATCTGCGAGGCCGTGGTCGACTTCACGCGGCCGCTCGTCGAGAAGAAGGAGCTTCGGTTCGAGGCAAGTCTGGCCGACGATCTTCCGGCGATGTACTCCGACGCCGGGCGGATCCAGCAGGTGCTCTACAACCTCCTGAGCAATGCGATCAAGTTCACACCCGCCGGCGGCTCCGTACGGTTCGACGTCCGCCGCTTCGGCGAGGACAGGGTGCGCATCGTCGTCGCGGACACCGGCCCGGGTATTCCGCGCGAGTTGCAGGCGGTGGTTTTCGAGAAGTTCCGGCAGATCGACTCGTCGGTCACGCGGGAGCACGACGGCACGGGCCTCGGGCTGCCGATCAGCCGCGAACTGACGCACATGCTCGGGGGGACGATCCAGCTTGAGAGCGAGGTAGGAAAGGGCACGACGTTCACAGTCATCCTGCCAATGGAATGCCCCGAGACCGCGAAGATCCCGCTCGTACCGCTGACATGAGAAACGGGGACGGCGCCGGCGCCTGCTGGAGGGAGGACAAGGCGGTCGGCTTTGTGAAGCGACATCGGAGGCGGCCGATGCCGTACCTTGGCGGTCGCGCGACGAGGTCATATAATTCGCGCAGCAGCGGGAGGTTGCGCCACAATCGCCCCGGAGAGTGCCTCGTGAAGCTTTACACCGGCAAAGGCGACAGCGGCTTCACCACCCTGTTCGGCGGCGGGCGCGTCCGCAAGGATGATCCCCGTCTCCGGGCCTGCGGGACGGCGGATGAGCTCAACGCGGTCATAGGCTGGGCGGCACTGGCCTGCGCCGACTCCGAACTGATTCAACGGCTGAAGCACGTTCAGGAGGACCTGTTCCGTCTCGGAGCGGAGCTTGCCGCGCCCGCCGGAGCACCGGGTGCGGAGTCCGATGTTCCTCGTGTGAACGCCGAACAGATTGCGAGGATCGAGCGCTGGATCGATGAGGCATCCGAGGCCGTGCCCGAAATCCGGGCCTTCATCCTGCCTGGAGGCTCGGAGGCCGCGTGCCGGCTGCATATCGCGCGAACGGTTTGCCGGCGGGCCGAACGCCTTGTCGTCGCCCTCGTCGCCACGGGCGGCGTGCGGGGCGAGGTGCTGGCGTACCTCAATCGGCTGGGCGACCTTCTGTTTGCGTGGGCGCGGCGGGCGAATTACCTTGCCGGCGTGAAAGACGAGGCATGGACAAGGACGACGCCGTAGCGCGGCCTGAGGCCGCACACGACGTGAGGGGCGGGTGTCGCGCCTGCCAGGGCGTGCAGGATGCGTGCCGGCCCACGGACGCCCCATAGGTTCCGATCGGAAACGGTCCGCTGCCGCTGGATCATGCGAATCACGTTTGAGGAAAGACTGTTTCTGATCGTCCTGGGCGTGACGCTCGGGGGTGCGTTGCTGCTCATCAGCGCCGGGCAGGGCACTGAATACGGCCAACGACCCTGGCAGCCCGGGTCGGTGCTGCACTTCGTCACCCGGCTGATCAACTTTGACTATGCCTACCCGACGCCGAAGGGCGTAACGATCAAACGGCTCGCGGCCGCCGCGGGTACCGCCGTCGCCCTGATTATTACGGCGGTGATGTGGTGCCGGCGCCACAGCCCGGTACCGGCGGGTCTGCCGGGGACGGATCTGCCCGTCGGCGAAACGAACGTCCCCGCGCCGCCGAGACGCTGGCGGACCACCCTTTCGGCCGTGGACGCGGCTCAGCTTGCGATGTTGGCGTGCGTCGTGTGGTCGTTCCTCAGCGCGATCTGGTCGCCCTGGCCGGAGGTGGCTTTGGGCGAGTCGGTTCTGCTGGCGATCGGCGTGCTCTGGGCGGTGTCCATCGGGAGGGCGCTATCGCATCGCGCGGCGATGACGGGCGCGGCGATCCTGGTCGCAATGCTTGTGGTGACGGCCGTGCTGGGTCTGTGGTATTTCTACGAACGAAACCCGGTGCAGCGACTCCAGTTTCCGCTCGGGAATCCGCTGTTTCTCGGCGCGTGCCTTGTGCGGGGTGTGCTGGTGGCGGCACATGTGGCGGTTGGCTCGGTTGTTACGGCGGCGGCTCAGCGGCGATGGCGTGTGCTGCTGTGGGTGCTGCCGGCGGTGGTCGCGCTCGTTCCGACGGCATGGGCGCTGCGTCTGACGGGTGCGAGGGGGGCGTGGGCGGGCCTGGCCGTCGGCGTCTGGGCATCCGTCTTTCTCCGGCTTCGCCGGCGGTGGCGCTGGCTTGCCATCGTCGTCGCGGCCGGCGGTCTGTATGCGGGCTACTGGTACGCGCATACGAAGATCAACGATCTTGCCGGTGGCCGCGGCGCTACGATCCGCCTGCGCCTCTACGGGTGGCAGTATGCGTGGAGGCTGTTCCTCGGCCACCCGGCGACCGGACTGGGACAGGGCGGCTATTCGCTCGTGGCCGATTCGCTCGCCCGGCGCGACGCGGAGACCGATCCAGCCGCTTTTGTCGGGGATCGGCTTGTGCATGCGCACAACGAATGGCTGGAATCGCTCGCGGATCTCGGTGCGGTGGGGATCACGTGCCTGGCCCTCGGCTACGGCGTGACGCTGTGGGCGGGCCGACTGGCGATCGTCCGCAGCCGGGGTGCCCTGCCGCAGTGGTGCGCGGTGGGGATGATGGCATCGCTCGCCGCGCTCCTTGCGGAGGAGTCCACGGACGTCGGGCTGCGCCTTCCGGGGCTGCCGGTTGTCTGGTACAGCGTGCTGGGGCTGACGTGGGCGATGATGCGTGGGGAGGAGCGGCCCTGCGACCGGGCAGCGCCCTTTCCCCGGCCCGTGCTCTGGATCGGCACGGGAGCGGCGTTCGCGGTGGCCGTGATTCTGCTTACCTGGAGCGTGTACGACTGGGAGGGTGCCCTGGCGGAGGCCCGCGTCCCGGCGTTGATGAAAGAGAAGCGCTGGGCGGAGGCAGCGGAGCAGGCCGAGGCGGCCACGGTGTATCGGTTAGCCGCGGACGAGATCCCCGTTTCGATCGGCCAGAAGGTACTTTGTTACGTTGACATCGCGGCGTTTCATCTGAGCGCGGTGCTGAACTCGGCCGACGGACGACCGTTCAGGGACACGGAAGGCACGCCGCTGGGCAATCTGCTGCGGCAGGATGTTGCGACGGCAGAGTCGTACATGCTCGCTGCGCACGGGGAGGCGATGGGGCTGCTCCGGCGCGTTCCGACATATCCGTATGTCGCCGGCGAGGTCGGCCGATTGCTGCTGTACTGGGCGCAGGTGATCCACGAAGTCGAGGCCCCGGTAAACCCGCAGGAGGCGGCGGGCGTTCGGAACGAGGGGAGGCGCCTGCTGCTCGAGGAATACAAGCGCAATCGGCTGAATGTGGAGGCGGCGGTGCGATGCGTCGCCGCCTGGCCGGATCGTCCGATGGACGAACGTCTGGAGTGGATGTGCACGGCCCTTCGCGGTTCGAGCGTGCCGACCGGTCCGCCGGAGTACCAGGCTATCCTGACCAGGTTGATGAACGAGCCGGATTTCACTGCGGCGCTGGATCGGCGCCTGCCAGCGGCGCGGGCGTCGGCCGCCGCCGCCGGTCCATCGGAGTGGCAGGATCGCTTCGCTCCGGAGACGTTCCGCATCTCGGCGATGGCCTTGTCGTATCAGTCCCGCTGGGCGGACGCGGTCCGCGCTCTGGAGCCGGCGATTCGGATGTATCAGCAGATTCGAGTTCTCCAGCCGACCATGTTGCCCATCACGCTCGGGGAGCAGGCCTGGTACGCCTTTCTGGCGTCCCCCGACGATCCGCAGGAGGCCCGGCGTCTGGTCGCGCTGGCCATCCGGGAAGTGCCGCCGATCGGCGCGCAGGAACAACAGTTGGTCGTTCCGCTCCAGCGATCGCAGATTCTGTACTGCCTCGCCGGCGGCGCGGAAGAGGAGGCCGCCGCCCTTGCGGAGAGGATCCTCTCCACGGATGATCGCAACGCCGTCATGCGCCAGATCGGGCTGGCGTATGCGGAGCTGGCGGGCCAGTTCGTCGGTATGCCGCCTGAGGTTCGGCCGAAGCGTCTGCCCGTCTGGTTGCAGCGCGCGGCGCAGCTCGCCCCGGATTCTACGACGCTATGCCTCTTGCAGGCGCAGTTTGCCTTCGAGGCCGGGCGAGATGAGGAACTCGTCCGGCTGTTGAAGAAGGCCGAATCGCTCGGCGTCGATCCGGAGCGAATTGAGGACATGCTGCGCCGGGCGCTGTCCGCCCGGCCCCAGAGCAGACCGCTGGCGGACTTCGCGAGGGAACGCGGCCTTATGGAGCCGACGTCCGCGCCGGCGACGTCGCAGGCGGCGGGGTCCGCGCGCCCCGCAACGGCGCCGGCGGCAGAGTGAGCACGTAGCGCGGAACGGGTGTTTGGCAAGGAAGGGCGGTTTTGCAGGAGAATGGCGTCGATGCGGAGGTATCTGGGACGTATGGTTGCCGTCGGGCGGACGCCGGCGGGGTATAACGCCGCGCTCTATCGCGTCTCGTCGCGGTCTTTTCCGAATCGCCAGATCGTCGAGCTCGCGGGAGGCCTGGCGGTCGTCCCGCGCAAGGGGTGCGAGAACGACGTCTTCCGGAATCCATACATTGCCTACAACTGCGTCCGTCTCGTCGGCGATCGGGCCGTGCTGACGAACGGGTCGCACACTGATCCGATCGCGGAGAAGCTGGAGGCCGGCGCGGCGCCGAAGGATGCGCTGGCGCTGGCGATGCTGGCGCTCGATTACGAGAAGGACAGCCTGAAGACGCCGCGCATCGCTGCCCTCGTGGATACGAAATCGCCGACGGCCTGGCTGGCTGTCGTTCGCCACGACGCCCTCGTTGTGAAGGAAGTCGCTCTGCAGGCGGGCGCAGTCACCTATGTGGCCACATACGAAGCGAACGACATCGGTGCCGGGCAGGTGGTTGCGATCACGGCGGCCGGTCCGGACGACCTCGCCCGCGCCGCATGCGAGGGCCCGGGGTTTGTCGAGTTCGAGCACCCCGTCACGGCCGCTGCCGTTGTGGCGATCGACGGGCGCTTTGCCGTCGGTTGCTACACGGTCGGATCGGGATAGCCCGCCGCATCATCACGGCGTCGCCGAACATGCCGGAGCGCAGGCGGCGAGGGAATCGGCGGCCGGTCAGCGGCGTCCCGGTTGCGGCCAGGAGGCCTTGAGGAAGCGGCCGTTCCGGCTGATCAGCTTGCCGTCGATCTCGATGCGGCCGCCCTGGCGCAGGTCGCAGACCATGTCCCAGTGCAGGCCGCTCTGATTCCTGCCGCCGGTTTCGGGGTAGGCGGCGCCGACGGCGGCGTGGAACGTGCCGCCGATCTTCTCATCGAAGAGCGTGTTCTTCGTGTATCGTTGGATCGCGTAGTTCGTTCCGATGGCGATCTCGCCGAGGATGCGCGAGCCCTTGTCCATGTCGAGCATCTTGATGAGGAAGTCCTCGCCCTTGCTCGCCGTCGCCTCGACGACGCGGCCGGCGCGGAACTTCAGGCGGATGCCATCGGCCTCGCGCCCGCCGTGCACGGCCGGGAAGCTGTAGCAGACGACGCCCTCGGTGGCGTCCTCGATGGGGCCGGTGAAGACCTCGCCGTCGGGGAAGTTCTCGTGCCCGTCGCAGTTGATCCATCGCCGGCCCTTCACGCCGAGGCGCAGATCGGTGCCCTGCGGCGTGGTGAAGCGGATCTCCCTCGCCTTGTTCAATGCGTCGCACAGGCGCTGCTGGGCGACGCTGAGGCGGCGCCATTCGGCGGCGGGGTCCTTCGCATCGAGCTTGCCAGCTCCGTAAACGAATGCCTCGTACTCCGCGAGCGACATCTCGGCGTCCTGGGCGGCGGCCTGGCACGGGAACATGGTGCCCGTCCAGCGGAGCTTGGCCTTGCCCTTGAGGGCCGCCCGTTTCAGGAAGATGTCCGAGAGCGGCTTGCGGGCGCGGCTGACGATCGCCTGCCGGCGGGGATCGACGTTCGTGAGCGCCTTGGTGTTCTCGTCGCCCCAGATGCCGATCGAGGCGTTGATCGTGGAGACCTCCTGCTTCGCGAGCGGACTGACGAACGTCAGTTGTTTTCTCGAGGCGTGCTTCAGGAAGATTTCCTGACACTCCTCGGGCGCCATGCGGATGAACGGGTTGCCGCCCGCCGCAAGCACCTCGCGATAGATCGCGACGATGAGCGGCTCGGCGATCGCCGGTCCGGAGATCCGCACGAGATCGCCCTTCCTGATCGCCACGGAGTAGTTCACGAGTACGTTCGCCAGCTTGTCGATTCGTGGGTCACGCATACTTGGGTTCCGTCAGTCCGTTGATCCGTTACGGAGTCTGGCGTTTGGAGTTAAGAGTTGGGACGCGCGGGCTCCTCTGCAACTCGTCACTCCTGACGCGCAACTCTACAGGATGAATCTGCTCAAATCCTCGTCCTTCACAATGTCGGCCAGGCGCTCGCGAACGTATTTCGCGTCGATCGTAACCTTCGTGCGCGCCTTGTCCGGCGCGTCGAAGGAGATGTCCTCGACGACCTTCTCCATGATCGTGTAGAGCCGCC